>JAYEPA010000125.1:0-13396 GCA_034723545.1 Thermodesulfobacteriota bacterium
TATTCGGAGTCGGAGTTTATGCCCAGTCTTTATGGGTGCTTACCTGTTCATTTAGAGATTTGAAGCGTACTAATGCTACTCGAGAAGCTCTAAATGGGCGAAGATGGGGTGCAGCTGAATAGTTACTTATAAATTAAGATATCATAACCATAAAGACGACAAGAATACAAGGTTAACTTATTGAATTTAAAAAATTTCTTTACAACTCAACATGCGAGGACAAGAGCAGATCAATTATTTATGACAAAAAAAATTGTGATTACCACTAATCTTCAGCCTCATATGTAATAGCTACCGAAAAACGTGGGGTGGGGTACGAAGAGTTTGACACGTAGGAGCACCCCAAGGACATTAGAAGTCTACGCTTATCTCCTGCGGGGCACTCACCCCTGTGAGCGATAAGGGTCTCTGAGCAAAATATTACCCTTTATCGCCCGGAGGGCCGGGCTCCTACAGCACTGTGCCTAATTATAGCTGAAGTTCATTGATAATCTCAAAAAATTACTCTACAGAATTACGAAACAATCAAATAATCAGATTGATCAACCGACAACACTTGCCATTTTAAAAATAGGCAGATACATGGCAATGACCAGACCGCCGATCAAGCCGCCGAGAAAAACCATCATAAAAGGTTCAATCATGGCCGTCATATTTTCTACTGCCTGATCAACCTCTTCATCATAAAAATCGGCAATCTTTTCCAGCATGGTATCAAGAGCGCCGGTTGCTTCACCAACATTAATCATCTGAACAACCATACTTGGAAACACTCCTGTTTCTTCCAAAGGCTCGGCAATCGGCCGTCCTTCCGAGATACTGTCCGCCACCCGGAACACAGCCTCCTCAATCACCTTATTTCCGGCCGTTTTGGCGACAACCGTCAGGGAATCCAGGATCGGCACACCACTTTTCATCATGGTTCCCAGTGTTCTGCTAAATTTTGCCACGGCAATTTTACGAATTAACGGGCCAAAAACCGGCATTTTGAGCAACAAAATATCAATTTTCTTTCTTCCTTTTTCAGTACTATAAATCTTTTTAATGAGAACAATGATCAATCCAATGCCACCCGCAATGAAAATAAAATTACTTTTAAAGAACTCACTCATATTGACAACCATCTGAGTCAGCGCCGGAAGGGCGGAACCGAAATCGGCAAACATCTTTGAAAAAACAGGAACAACAAAAATCATAATCACTGCGGTAATCACAAACGAAATGCAGAGACAGATCACCGGATAGGTCATGGCCCCTTTGACCTTCTTTTTTAAAATCATGCTTTTTTCCATAAACGTGGCAAGACGACTCAGAATAGTATCAAGTATGCCTCCCACCTCACCGGCATCAATCATGTTACAAAAAAGATTATCAAAAATCTTGGGATGTTTTTTCATGGCATCGGCAAATGTGGTTCCTGTTTCAACATCCACCCTGATTTCAGTAAGCACCTTTTTAAAGGTTGCATTTTCCTGCTGTTCCCCAAGGATCTCCAGACTCTGAACCAGGGGCAGTCCGGCGTCAATCATCGTTGAAAGCTGCCGGGTAAAAATCACAACATCCCTTCCGGTCACTTTCGGCTTGAAGATCTCAATGTTGGCAAAAATATCCTTGGGCGCTTCTTTCAGGGAATCTAACTTGATCCTGATTTTCTTCAGCTGCGCTTTGGCTGCGATCTCATTGATCGCGTCAAGTTTTCCTTTACGTTTCTCACCGTATGAGTTCACTCCTTTCCAGACATAAACAGGCATAATGCAATCCTTTTGCTCAAACTGACGACTTAAAAAAAATCAAAACCTTTTTTTTAGTGACTTCGTAAAAGTCGCAACAGTCTCTCTATTAACATCTACGTCAAATCGTAGATGATGGTCAATACTTCAAATTCACATTCCAACAAACGTTTGTGGAATGCTACCGACTTTGCCGGCCAGGGATAATGTGTCTTTTCATATGAGATAATTAAATTTTATAACAAGATTTTTTGAAACTCAACTGGAAGGTCAATATTTTTCATTTTTACTGTTTCTTTCTGCTACTATTCGTTTTTTTCATCACTTTCTTATTTTTGAAAAAAATTCTCATTGACAGGCTGCTTTTTTTCCTATAATTAAATGCTCTTTTAAGCTTATTCCCTAGTTTGGGATTTTGGAACGAAGTCATCCTTCTTCAATGGTGGGTATCGCCACCCTGGAAAAAACAAATACCTTAAAAAAAGAAGGGGGCGCTTGACTACGTATCAAAAATTGCGAAACTCCAAACTAATTATCTTTTTCCGAATAGCATGATCAGGAGGTTTACTGTCATGGCAACAGTCACAGAGCTACACAACAGCGGTTTTTTTCATCCTATTATTGACAAATGTGAAGGGTGCGAAAGAATCGTCGAAACAAACAATTCAAAATACTGTCAAAGTTATGCCATTCCTGAAGCCAAATGGAAGCTCGGCATCTGTAATTTCGCAACCCACGTCAAACCTGAAATTTCAACAAATCAGGTCAAAATCAATCCGCTCAAGGCGTCAAAACGAGCTGCTGCCGGAAAAAAATCATAGATGTTCGATGTGGAAAAAGTGGGAGATGGCAAAAAACCTCTTTAGGGAGATCTTCCGCCAGGGGTATTAATCCTATTTTTAAAAAAAGAGTTTCATCAAAAACATTGATGAAACTCTTTTTTATTAATTTTTTTAACGTAAAAATGATGGATGTATTGAATTTTATAATTGACTCGTTCACCTCAAAAAAAGCAGTCTGCAACAACTATTATCGCTAATCCGGTACGTTTCAGCAGCTCACCACTCCTGTTTCTCCAACAAATATAAGCATATACCATACCAGATTGATTTATTTTTTCTCAAAGGGAATTTTTCATCTCTTTGTATTGGGATAAATGGAAATCAAAAAATTTTCATCATGTAAAAGTTCCAAAAACCTTTCATAATTTTTCTGAAAATGTGAAGCAACCTCGCCTTTGGCCAGTAATGAGCCTGCGGCCCATTGCAAAAGTTCCCCCGAACGCTCATTAACAGCAAAAAAGACCTCATCTATCACCTTTTGAGGTTTTTTTTCGTACGGGGGCAAATATTTTTTCAGGGCTATCACGGCCTGCGGCAAAGTAGGTTCAGGCAGGAGCCGAAACAGTTTTGGCGTATCATAAATATCAACTGTCACAAGCAAGTCATCCAGAACCTGTTTATCCAGCCCCCGAAACAACGTTTTCAAACGATCGAAATCATTGTTTTGATCATCTTCCAGAAATAAATGGATATAAGGAGCAAGCTCCTCCCTGGTCAACCTTTTTTTCTTAAGGGCAGCGACTAACCACTCTATCTGCATCTCCGGGCTGCGGGCAACAAAAGGCAGATATTTTTGATACCAACTTCTTTTGCGTCTTTCCTTGTTTTTTCCTTGCATAAAATTCGTAAAAGTTCACCAACACCTTATCTTCGCCCATTTAGGCCATCTCGAATAGCACTAGTGCGGAGTCTACGCTTTGCTCCGCTACCGTTCGAAGTCCAGCTAAGCACCCTTAAAAACAGGGTATAAACTCCGACTCTGAAATAAACGAACCTAAGGCACTGGTGAGCTTTTACACTCCGAGGTTTTCTAAGTTATCTAGCCCTTGGTGAACTATTACTAAAATTTATTTGTCAGATCCAACCGACAAAAAAGTCCCTATAACATATTCAAACTGTCGATAAGAAAAGGGTTTCACGATATACTGGCTTACCTGTGCCCTGAAGGCCTCCAGGATATGATACAGTTGCGCTTCCGCGGTAACCATGATGAAAGGCAGGTCTCCCGGTGATTTACTCAAACGAACAGTTCGTAATACATCGAGTCCCGTTGTCCCCTGCATAGACCAGTCGGAAACAACGAGATCAATATCTTCCGTGGCCAGAATATCCAGAGCCTGTCTGCCGCTTGCTGCCTCAATAACATTGGTCAAATTCATTCTGCTTAAATAACCGGCGATAATCCGCCTCATGACCCTTGAATCATCCACAACAAGTATTTTCTGTTTCATCCCCACTGCCCCATTTGCCAAATCTCCTTTCCATGCGGCGCGCTTCATATCTTTATCATTATAACTTATTGAAATTATTAAGAGCAATAATTTATTTTTTACGTTAATAAAAGATTACTATTCAGCATAAATAGTGCCGTCATAGTAGAGACTGACTGCCTCCAACCTCTTAAAATGACTAAAACACACCAAAGGAAAACGATATGCCAAAAATAAAAACAGACCAAACCGGCAACACATTAGTTATTTTGATTCTTTTGGTCCTGATCGTCTCAGCAGGCCTATTGTATTTTTTTTGGAATCAACAAACGCCAAAAAAAGAAGTCATCGACACTGAAAAACCAGGCTGGGATGAACAGATTGCGCCTCCTGAAAAAATTACTCCGCTGCACCAATATTCGGAGGAGAGAGAAGAAATTGAGGAAAAAGTTGAAATACCTGTTCCTGATTCAACATACAAACAGGCGCCGGTCAACATCGCCCCTGCCGATCCCTGCCTCAGCACAGAACAACAACTTGACAGTTTTTTCAATCATCTTGACGGACAAGCCTATTTTCAAGCTTACAGAATTTCCGGAGGATCAAAAAAGTTTTTTCGGGAAATCTCTCTACAAATGTCGGAAAATCCACCCAGTGTTACCAGGGAAACCGATAATCTCTTTACAATTCTAAAAAATACCGCTCACTTTTACAGAGTCCTGGGCGGAGAAAATATTAAAATCATCAAAGATATCCTGACAAACGAAGATGAGATCATTGAAACAACCATGGCCCATTTTTTCCAATGGTCTGAACTGGACAGCAAATGCAAAAACCCTGATCAACCACGACTTCCCGTGGAAAGCCTTTACAATTATGCCGGTTTTTTTCTCAATACCCTGGGAGGTCAATCCTATCTATTCAGACGAAAAATTAAAATCCGAATGCTGACCCGATACTACTGCATTCTTATCCTTGATAGAGCAAATGAGCAAAATCTAAACCAATTTGGCATCGACATCAGATATCCGATTAACTCTTTGCTTGATGAGATGGAAGTCAGTCAGGGATTAAAAAACAAGGACAAATATATGGACAGGCTCGATAAATTGGCAAGGAAATACGAAAAACTTTACTAACCCGCATGTTGTATTTTTAATAAAAACTTCACGCAAAAATGTCGGTTCCGATAAAAACCAACGGGACCGACATTTTTTATTCTACGACAACCTCCCGACAATCGGATAGGGTTAAGCCCTATTCACGTAAACATTCGGGTTAGAGTAAAATCAGTCTTAAAGTCAATAAATTGTAAATGTTTGGATATCAGCGAAGCGGTGTCAGCCCAAGTTCGTTCAAGTCGCCTTGCGAGCTCTATTAGTCATATGTGAGTAAGGCGAATCGGACGAAATTGGGGGTGCCAGGAGGCTGTCCGAGAATACCCTTTTCCCCCAACTCTTCGTTATTTCGAAAAAATAATGCTCGTAGGTAAGCGAGTTTACGAGACTCCGATATCAAATATATGACTGTGCTTATTTTTTCAAAATGCCTCGATTTGAGAAAAAAATGCTATTCTCGGACAGCCTCCTAGCCGAATATTTACCTATTCACGATTCCCCATAAAGTGCAGCAAACTCAAAAACAGATTAATAAAATCAAGATAAAGAGCCAGGGCTCCCATGATGGCTCCCTTACGAATCGCTGCTTCACCACTGCGCATAATCCCTGATGCGCCGATCTGGGTGATCTTCTGGACATCATAAGCAGTAAGACCGGTAAAAACGATTACGCCGATGCCCGAAATAACCCAGGACATCATGGAACTCTGCATAAAAATATTCACAACCGAGGCCAGAATCATGCCGATCAATCCCATGAACATAAAAGAGCCCATGGTGCTGAGGTCTTTTTTGGTCACCAGACCATAAATGGCCATGGCGCCGAACATACCGGCCGTGATAAAAAAGGTCGATGCCACGGATGTCGCCGTATAGATCAGCAGAATCACCGATAAAGTAATCCCGTTTAAAGCGGCGTAAACAAAAAAGAGAGCCGTGGCAGCCTGGGGTGAAAGACGCTCAATTCTGGCGGAGAGATAAAACACCAAGCCTAATTCACCAAGAATAATACCCCAGCGCATTACCGGGTTTACCACAAAAACCTGAATAGCGGCCTGGGAATTAGCCACAAAAAAAGCTGTCAGGCCGGTGAGGGCCAGCCCCAGGGCCATCCATTTAAAAACCATGGCCAGAAACAGGGTCGAAGCCTGCGATTGGGCCTGGCTTGATGAGACAACATTATTATACATCGATCATTTCCTCCTGAAAAACATCTATAAATTTTTGAAAAACCTCGTTGCAAAGCCGTACTATCCGTATTGTAATCATTTCTTTTTGTTATGCAATCGCAAACAATCACGGGTTAAACGGGCAACGTCTCTCCCCCACTCTGCAATTAATCAATTACCCACAACCTACTCACCGGCCATCATCAGGGCAAGAGGCCGGGTGGACTCCAGTTGTTCAAAGGCGATTTTGATTGCCGCAGTCAAAGGAACGGACAGAAGCATGCCGGGAATCCCCCACATCCATCCCCAGAAAAGCAGGGCAAACAGCACTGTCAGCGGACTCAGGTTCAGTCCCTTACCCATTATTTTCGGTTCAACAAAACTACCCACCACTACTTGAATTGCAAGCAGTACCGCACAGACTCCAAGGGTTTTTGACAGCGAGCCAAATTGAAACAGAGTGATGAGCACCGGTGGCACGACCGCAATCATAGAACCGATGTTCGGTATAAAATTCAAGAGAAAGGCCAGCATTCCCCAGAGCACGGCAAATGGAACGTCAAACAGGAAAAGGGCAATAAAAACCAGAACACCGGTAAAAAAACTGATCATCGTCTTGAGGCCCAGATAATCCTGAACAGCCTTATTGATGCGGCTCAAGGCCTCCAGAATCGAAACGGAAGATTCCTCTCCAAAGGCGCGGGCAACTCGTTTGTTAAAGCCGTCCTGTTCAGCCAGCATAAAAATCATAAACAGGGCAACCCAGATCGCATTCCCCAGAAAAGAAAAAAAAGAGCCGCCTAAACGCTGAACAAAGGAGCCCATTGATTTAAAATCCGACCCCTCGAGGTTCGAAAGAAAACCAGCATAACTTTCCCGGACCTGGGCCGGAGTAATATCAAACCGGGACAGCAAAATATTGACATAGCTCCAGAATTTCTCCTCAAAAATGGGGAACTGTCCATAAAAATCTCTAATATTGGCAGCCAAAACCCTGCCAAAGAGATAAACAACAACAAAAACAAACAGCACCACCACAAATATTCTCAAAAACCTGGGAACCCGCAGGCGCCGAAGCAGATCAAGGGGAATACCCAAGGCATAGCAAAGGAGAAGAGAAATACTGAAAGGGATAAACAGCAAGGCAAGTTTTTTTAAAATAATAATCAGCAACAGCAGGAAAATGACCCAGATGGTAATTTTGAAAATTTTTTCATCCTGCACTCTTTTTTTTTCTTTTATCATAATAATAGTCTGTGGTGTAGGCTCATGGCTCATGGCTCATGGCTCATGGCTCATGGCTCATGGCTCATGGCTCATGGCTCATGGCTCATGGCTCATGGCTCATGGCTAACAAATGATACTGAACTACCAGGCTTCGGCTATCATTTTTTGGAAAAATACATATAAATTCAGCAAATTACAATCAGTGAAACATCAAAGTTTAACAACATCTCCAGGTTCCGGCAGAAAAGCATCCAGATCGGAAACAGTGTTGATCATGGCCCGTATTTGATCGGTCTCCTCCATCCTGACCTGACGATTCAGATGAACCAGGGCCAGCCGGCGCACATGAGCTCTGCGACAAAAATCAAGACAGCCACGCACACTGCCATGGCCGGGCACCTTCTGAGACAACTTGAAGGCCTCATGGATAACAAGATTGCAGCCGTGCGCCAGTTCCAGGGTTGCCGCCGTAGGCCGGCCGTCTCCACTATAAAACAAACTTTTTTCACCCTCATCAAGTCTCAAGGCCAGACAGGGTTGGGAATGAGAGGTTTCGGCAGTTCTCAGTCCGAGGTCTGAAACCACTAAATATTCCCCGGAATTCATATTCACAAACTCAAGATCGTACTGCAATTTTTTGCCAAAATTCGGATAGGCCAGATCCATGGCCGCCTGAATTTTATTTTCAACGGAAGATTGACCGATAATCTGCAAAGGTTTCATTCTGCCCATCTCCCAAAACCTGAGAAGCAGAAGCGGAACGCCCAAAAAATGGTCTCCATGAAAATGAGAAATCCACAAAGCATCCAGTTCGTCCGGATCAGTGCAGAACCGAAAGTACTCATGGGGAACTGTAAAACCACAGTCAAGAAGAAAACTCCGGCCAATATCAGTTTTCAGCAATATCGATGTGTTTGGATACCTGCAATCACAGGCCTCACCAACTCCGAGAAATGTTATTTCCATTCAACCACCTCACACTGTTATTTTCTGTAACTTCGGCTTGTGTAAAAAAGTTACAGAGAACTCAGTCTCTAAATGTTCGGCAGCACTTCACAGGGAGACAAGCAGGCTGGTCAGCTATACTATTGGTATGGTGGGCAGCCTGATCGCCTTCCTGTGGAGTGCTGCCGAACATTTACTATTTTCTTCTCTTTTTTTCAATAGAGTCAAACAGTTCATCTATATGGTTCATCTATTATATGGTATAGTGAGAAAATGACAACATCGACAGAAAAACAAAGTACCTCATCTTGATGGCCTCGTAAAAACTGTTTTCTCAACGCAGAGACGCAGAGAGCGTAAAGTTCCTACTATAAAAAACATCCCAAATGAACAACAACCACACCGCCGACAAGCTCCCTGCAGCCTTTAACAGCCTGCCGCGCCATGACAAGATTATCCTCTATCTGGTCTCAATCATCTATGAGCCGGTGAAGATAAGTGTAATTAGTCATTGTCTGGACAAAACGGATCCCGCTCTGATCAAGACCACCGAGCCACCGGACAGGAGCCTCTCCGCATCCATTCGACACCTCCAGAACGCCTTCCTGCTCAACTGGAAATTTCAGTGTGACGACTCCATCGTCGAAATCCTCAGCCAGCAGGCTGTTACGGAAGGAATTTATACCCATCTTGCCGAAATTGTCCGCCGGGAGCTGCCTGCCGAGAACACATCCCTGCGTTATCTCCGTGATGTTCGTATCGGCCTGTACACTGCGGATTTCGACCTCTTCAACAGCAGTTTATCCGAATATTATCAATGTCCGGATGTTTCAGAGGAATCATCACCGCTGGTCTCCATCCTGAACAATCCCTTTGACGGAAGATGGTTTGCCACCTTGCCTGATCATCTGCAACTCCACGGACTCCATGAAATCTTAAATGATTCCCTCCTGCGGCTGGCACCCTGCGACGGCCCCCTGAATTTCCTGCGTGACAAAGAAAGGAAGGGAGAGATCCCTGCGGAAGGTATCAGCTCGTTTTATTATCTGCTGATATCAAGCCTTCTGTGGCGGGGAGAAACAACCCTGGCTGTTGAATTACTGCGCCGATCCGGCGACGATATAGAAGGTTTCGGACTGCGGGGCTGGCTGGCTTTTCTCCAGGGCAAAAACGACAAAGCCATTCTTCATTTTGAAAACGACCTCGAAAAAATAAAAAAAATTGAGGGCCAACGTCAAGTTTTTTTTACCGGTCCGGAAGGACTATTTTTTATTCTGGCATTGATCAAAGCCGGAGACTACACCTATTACCCCAAAATCAAATCCCTTGTCACAAACATTACTGTTATCCAGCCCCACAATCTGTTTCTGCCTGCCTATGTAGTGCTGGCAGACGTTGTCTCCCACCAGAAATCTCTTGCTGCTCCCCATTATTTTTCCTGCTGGCAAGACAAACCTAAAGACAGCCTGACTGTCCTGATCCAGGGACTGGCCCATTTCTGGATCAATGGCCATCTGACACCGGAGCAACAGAAGGAACTTTCTTCCTCTTTTCAGAAGGCCCACCAAAACGGCTATTTCCTCCTGGCCATGGAATATGCGGAGCTGCTCCACCGCTCTGGAAAGGGTGATCCTTTTCGCAAATTCGCAAATGATTTCAGGCGCCACAACAATATTATTTCCATCTTTCCGGCGCTCAAACAGGAAGAAAGGTGGCAACGCGCCCTGAAGGCATTAAACGCACTGATCGTGCCTCAGCAACAAAATCAAGTATCCCAGTCACGACTGGCCTGGATGATCAGCTATGAGCACGGCTTTGTCACCATCACTCCGAAAGAACAGAAATTAACTGCAAAAGGGTTCTGGAGCAAGGGAAGGCCTGTTGCTCTGCAGCGTCTCCACAGCGGCCAAAAACTGGATTTTCTAACTACTCAGGATCAGAAAATCCGCCGGTCTTTAAAAAAAACCCGGTCATTCCATTCCATCTCCTATGATTTCAATATGACAGAGGCCATGCCGGCCCTGATCGGCCATCCACATCTCTTTCTCGCCGACGTGCCGACAGTTCCGGTTGAATTCATCAAGGGCGAACCGGAACTCAGGGTCAGACAAAAAAACAATCAACTTCATCTTGAGTTTTTTCCTGATATTCTTGCTGACAAGGTCATGGCAATTCGTGAAACTCCAACCCGTTTCCGAATCATTGAAATCTCAACCGAGCACCGGAGAATTGCTTCTATCATGGGTGAAGATGGCCTGCTTGTTCCGCTGGCGGCCAAAGAGCAGGTTATGCAGTCCCTTGGCAATCTGTCGACCTGCATAACTATCCATTCAGCCATTGGCGATGTTGCAAAAGATGTTAAAAAAGTTACGGCGAATTCCAGAATCATCATCCATCTCCTGCCGGTGGGGACGGGATTCAGGCTGACCATGCTGGTCAAACCATTTACCGATGGTGGCCCCTACCTGAATCCGGGCAGAGGAAGCGAAAATATCATTGCTGAAATTGACGGTCAACGATTGCAGGCCAGGAGAAATCTTGAGCTTGAAATTAAGAATTGCCAAAAAATTGAATCAAAATGTTCCATCCTGACCAATCTGGAAAACACGGACTGGGAATGGGAAATCCAAAAAGTTGAGGAATGTTTGCAGTTATTGCAGGAGCTCCGGGAAATCAGGGAGGAAATCACGGTTGAATGGCCGGAAGGAGAAAAACTGAAGCTGAAACAACAGGTCTCTTTTGAACATTGCCATTTGCAAATCCGCAAAAAAAATAACTGGTTTGAGCTCCAGGGAGAGCTTCAGCTTGACGATAATAAAATCCTGGATATGCGACGCCTTTTGTCCCTTGTCCGTAACAGTTCCGGCAAATTTGTCCCACTGGAAGACGGCCAGTATATCGCCCTTTCCCGAGAATTCCGCAAGCAACTTGAAGAAATCAACTTTTTCGGAGAAGATCGGGGCAAAAAAATTCGTCTTCACCCACTGGCCGCAGCCGCTCTTGAAAATCTCAACGAAAAGCCCTTTCATCTTGACACGGATCAGCAATGGATTGACATGCTCAAGCGGATGCACGAGGTACAGGAATTCCTGCCTCGTATCCCATCAACCCTGCAGGCCCAGCTACGCGATTACCAGGTTGAAGGATATCAATGGCTGGCCCGCCTTGCTCACTGGGGAGCCGGGGCCTGCCTGGCCGATGACATGGGTCTGGGGAAAACAATCCAGGGGCTGGCCGTCATCCTGGATAAGGCGGGACAGGGACCCTCCCTGGTGGTGGCACCCATGTCGGTCTGCCTGAACTGGCAGGCTGAGATGAACCGTTTCAGCCCGACCTTGAATGTCAATCTTTTTGGCGGCAAAAACCGCTCCGAACAGATCAACTCCCTGCAGCCCTTTGATGTGGTCATAGTCAGTTATGGTTTATTGCAGCAGGAAATCAAACTGCTGACCGGTGTCCACTGGCAGGTGATTATCCTTGATGAGGCCCAGGCCATCAAAAACATGGCAACAAAACGAAGCAAGGCAGCCATGTCGCTGCAGGGGAAATTCAAACTGATCACCACCGGCACCCCTATTGAAAATCATCTCGGAGAATTATGGAACCTGTTCAACTTCATCAACCCCGGCCTCCTCGGAAACCTTGAGCGATTTAATAAAAAATACCGCCTGCCCATTGAACGCTATCAGGACAGGACGGCTCAGCGCAAACTCAAAAAACTGATCAGCCCGTTTATCCTGCGGCGTCTGAAATCCCAGGTTCTTGAAGAATTACCGCCGAAAACGGAAATTACCCTGCGGGTGGAGATGAGTCCCGAAGAAACAGCCTTTTACGAGGCTCTCAGACGGGAGGCCATCGAAAAAATCGAGGTAGACACAGTTCCTGCCGGCCAGAAGCATATGCGTATTCTGGCGGAACTCATGAGACTGCGCCGGGCCTGCTGTCACCCCAAGCTGGTGGCCGAAGACTGCACCATCGAAAGTTCCAAGCTTAACCTCTTCAGCAAAGTGATCGATGAACTTCTGGAAAATCGTCACAAAGTCCTGGTTTTCAGTCAGTTTGTCGGTCATCTCACCATTTTAAGGGAACTTCTTGATGATAAAAAAATCAGTTACTGCTACCTGGACGGTTCCACCACGGCCAGGGAAAGAAAACAGCAGATCAATGGGTTTCAGACAGGAGCGGGCGACCTTTTTCTGATCAGCCTCAAGGCCGGTGGCCTGGGTCTCAACCTGACCGCGGCCGATTACGTGATTCACATGGATCCCTGGTGGAATCCGGCCGTGGAGGATCAAGCCTCGGACCGAGCCCATCGCCTTGGCCAGCTACGACCTGTAACCATCTACCGGCTGGTTACAAAAAACTCCATTGAAGAAAAAATCGTCAATCTGCACCGGGAAAAAAGAACTCTGGCTGACAGCCTGCTTAACAATATTGATGTAGGTAAACAGATCAACAGTGATGAGTTGTTAGAATTGTTGCGGGAAAGATAAAACGTAACCGATCACGGGTTGAGCACCAGTTTGAAATTTCATGAAAAAATTTGGTAATTATTCAGCGTAGGCTGGAAATTACCCCTTACTCCAGGCTGTAACTGTTCAGATGTGCTTCATATTCGTTCATTTGGGGCTTTGAAGCATACTGGTGTTATTCGAAAAGACCAAAATGGGCGAAGATGGAGTGCAGCTGAATAGTTACAAAATTTGTAAGTGGTCATGGGTGCCGCAGATTTGCGCTCGCGCTGCTAGCCGCTATAGCCTCACTATGCGGGCAGTCAGTAGCGATCGCGTGAAGATGGGGTGCTCCTAAACAGACTTCTGAGTTGTTCCGTCAAGATTAATTTAGACAAATTCTAACAAAGGAGAATTTGATTTTTTTAAAGCCTTTAAATATTTAATTTCATCATATTTGGTTCGATTTTGCCAGCAGCGGTAC
>JAYEPA010000126.1:0-13312 GCA_034723545.1 Thermodesulfobacteriota bacterium
TTCAGACCATGCATGAGCTGTTTTGTCCGGAACGCACAACCTGACCGCCTTTTCCCTGTTAAGTCCTTCCTCTTCCCATAGCGTCTTGCTGGAAACCTATTGGTTCTCAAGTTTCAGAATTTTTTTTTGCTTCAGTGTTTGGTAACCGTTCATCGGGACACTAATTTACAGTGTTTGCAAAATCAACCGTCCCACAGGACTGAACTCTTCCCTTGCCTCTGTAAAATCAGCGCACCGTTTGACGCGGCCAAAGACCGTCACCTGGCCGATTTCGGCGATAGTGAGCATGTTGTCGGTAAGAAGCAGTTCATCAAACCCCGCATCATTTTCAGCGTCGGAAAAAACAACGCCCAATACCGGGATATCCCGGCTGCGCAGGGCCTCAAGGCTCAGCAGAGTATGGTTCAACGTGCCGAGTCCGCTGCGGGCGACAAGCAATGTCGGCAGCCTGATGCGACCAAGGAAATCCGCCAGCAGCAGATCACGGCGTAACGGCACGAGCAGGCCGCCGACACCTTCTACCACAAGCAATTCTTTCTGGCGGCTGTATTCCTGCCAGCGGGCAAGAATCAGCTCGGGATCGATTTTGGTTTTTTCCATTTCAGCGGCAAGATGGGGTGAAGCCGGATATCCGAGACGATACACGGCCTGGAGATCCCCAAGATCGGGGTTGACTTCCAGACCGTTGTTTTCCAGACAGAAACGAAGATCCTCACATTCATGACCACCGGAGGAGATCCATTTCTGATAGCCGGCATCAATGTTATTCTCTCTCAAGAACCCAAAGAGGAGTGCGGCAATAAAGGTTTTTCCCACCGAAGTGTCGGTGCCGGTTATAAAAATTGACTTGTTTTTTTTCATATTTTTTGTCCTCGTTCACCGACAATATAATTATCAATTTTTGTAACTATTCAGGAGCACCCCATCTTGTCCCATTTCGGAGTCTCGCATACTCGCTTACCTGGCCTTCTTGAATAGCACAAGTATGCTTCGAAGTCCCAGGTAAGCGAGGAACGAGACTCCGAATGAATCAATATGGAGCACTCCTGAACAGTTACGGAACGGTGGTTAGGCCAATTTGGTGGCCCACCTGAATAGTTACCAATTTTTAATTGTTAATTAATTACGGCTTTCGCAATATTATAGTCGTCAAAATAAGTAAATTTCAACAATATATTAGCTGGTTATGTCTCTGTAGGAGCCCGCCCCCTGCGGTCGATAATGCGCTGGCTTGAGCTCTTGCCACCAATCGACCGCAGGGGCGGGCTCCTACGGCAGAGCTATCCCGCAATATTAACGTTATTTGTCGTTAGCTTGACGACTATGCCCGCAGCACTTGATCATAAATATTTGATAGGTCAGCCGGTAGCTGTTTTGTCTGGAAAACCACTGATCCAGCTTTTTTAACCGTCTGGGCGTTAAAACAGGGCCTGATTCCTGAAATCCGCCTGTACCTGTTTTTTGTAAATGGCGGAGAAGATGGAAGAGGGAATCATATTTTTTTGTAAACCGTAGCTCCTCTATCTCCACATGATTAAAAACAGCTTCCAGGGAGTGGGTCAGTTTTTTCCTGTCCGGAAAGGAGGCGGCCGGCAACTCAAGGGGGATGTCCAGGACAGCATCAAAACCCTGACGGAGTTCCTGCAATGTCTCCGGACCAAAAATGGAGAATAGAAAAAGTCCCGGGCTGGTCAAGCGTTTTTGAATATGCCTAAAGGCCAGATCCGGGCGGTCAAACCACTGCAGGGCGCCATTGCTGGTGATCAGATCAAAACAGCCTGTGTCTCCGGTCAGATAATTTTCTCCGTCACGGCAAAGAAAGTGAACCGGATGTGAGCCTGTTTTTTTTTGTGCTATTTGGATCATCTCGGGTGAAAAATCAAGGGCGGTTATTCGGGCTTCCGGCAATTTTTTCACCAGAAGGGAAGTGTAATTTCCGGTGCCGCAGCCGATTTCAAGAATTGTCCTGTACTGCTTGTCCGGTAAAAGGGTAAAAAGCTGCCGGGCCACCTTTTGCTGGACGTGAGCGTGTTCATCATAGGTGTCTGCCGCCCTTGAGAATTTGTGCCGAACTGTTTCTTTACGCATTCTCTGTTTCAGTGAGAAAGACGGAGCAAGAAAAACCGGATGGCCGGCATGGGGGATGATATTTTGCGTACTCCCGGCAATGGCCGGCACCTCGGCAACAGGAGCGACAATATCTTTTGCGCCGTGGATGATTTTAATTTTAATGGTGGGAAGGGGGCGGCTGTCAAGTCGATAAGTGGCCAGATAATCAAGTCCGGCATCAAGAAGATCCAGATCAATGGGGAGACGGTTTTTTATTTTTTCAATAAACTGAAGATAATTTTTTTTATGACCGAGGAAACATTTACGGTAAAAGCTGGTCATAAATCCATTAGGATTGGCGTGGAGGTCGGCTCGGATAGCCCTGATTTCCTCATCAGGCCAGAACGCGCGCATGGATAGCAGGTACAGTTTCGAGACCCGGTCCGGATTGTTTCTGCAAAAATCAAGGCCGAGATTGGCGCCCATGGACCAGCCGGCCAGGACGATTCTGCTGATCTTTTTTTCATCAAGAAAGGTTGTTAGATCGGAGAACAATGAGACGGGATTGAGTGGAGAGAGAGGCCAGATCAGAGAGAAGCGTGACAATGAGGGGGCCAGGGTGGCAATTTGGCCGTCAAAGCCCCAGCCGGGAAAAAAGACAACGGGTTCTTTGTTTTCTGCAGGAGCAGGATGAAGGGTAAACGTGTTTGGTTTCATTTTTTACGATCAGCTTTAGAATTAACAAAGTTTTAAAAATTACCATATTTTACTTGCCCCGGCAATGGCACTATCGTTTTCATTTTTTTATGTGATTACCAACGAACTTCAGCCATAATTAGTCACGGTGCTGTAGGAGCCCGGCCCTCCGGGCGATAAAGGGTAAATTTTTGCTCAGAGCCCCTTATCGCTCACAGGGGTGAGTGCCCCGCAGGAGATAAGCGTAAACTTCGAATGCTCTTGGGGTGCTCCTACGTGTCAAGCTATTCGTGCCCCACCCTACGTTTTTCGGTAGCTATTACATATGAGGCTGAAGATTAGTGCTAATCACTTTTTTTAAGATTGGCAAAGCTCAATAAGCAAATGCTGTCCTGGTCGTGAACATGACATTTTTCTTTTAATGAGTTATCTTATCAGTTGTTGTTTCCGCAAATAATGATGTAACCAATCATGGCTTGACTGAGAACCGATATCTGATTTCAGCGTGAAAATTTATCATCCAAAATCTTTCCGTTTTCTCCTCCTGTCGGCTTTTGCCTTGGTGGCGCTACCGCTGTTAATCGGGCTGGTGAGCGCTGAATATTTCATGGGACAGCTTGCCAGCAAAAGTGCCGCCACTGTGTACCGGACGACAACGGGTGTCAGCAACAGCCGTATTCTTCTCGAACAACTTCGTGCCCAGGAACGTAAGGCCCTGATGTTTGACGTCCTGGAGGACGCTGCTCTTTTTTCCGAGGTGGAGGATCTCCATGGCAAGATTCAGAGCAGTCTGCTTGAGTTGATTCCCATTTTTCCTGACGGTTCACAACGGGCACGTCTTTTTCTTTTGCGGGATCAGGAAAATACTCTTTTTTTCGCATTATCCGAGCATCGCGAGGATGAAGAGCTGAGAAAAGAGGTTCTCGGCGGATATATGGAGCTGAACAAGCTGGCCAACGAGGTTAGTATTGAAAGCAGCAAGCTTATGCTTCATGAAACTGAAAAGTTTTCCGAGGCCGTCCACCGGGCCCAGAAAACTCTATTCTGGCAGGCATCTTGCCTGATTTTTTTCAGCATTGTTCTTGTCACCCTGTTCGCTTTAATCATCATTCGACCGATTCGTCAGATCGATCAAAGTATCATGCGGCTTGGCAAGGGAGATTTTACGACACCGGTTAGAGTATCCGGCCCAAAAGATCTGGAATTTATCGGCGAGAAACTGAACTGGTTGCGCGGCAGGCTGGCAGAGCTGGATCAGGAAAAAATAAAATTTGTCGCCCATATCTCCCATGATTTGAAAACTCCTCTGTCTGCGCTGAGAGAGGGCGCCGATCTGTTGGGGGAGGAGGTGGTGGGAGGTCTTAATGAGCAGCAGAAAGAAGTTGTCGGGATTGTTGTAAATAATAGTGTCAAGCTGCAGAAGCTGATTGAAAACATTCTTGATTTCAATATGGCCCAGGCCAGAAAAGCGCCCCTCAGGCAAAGAGACTTTGACATCACCGCACTGATCAGTGAGGTTGCCGAGGCGCAGAAACCGCTTCTTCTTAAAAAAGAAATTTCTCTCCACAGTCCGTCCGAGCCAATGCAATTATTTGCTGATCGACGGCAAATCGGCACTGTCATTGAAAACCTGCTTTCGAACAGTATAAAACATACACCCATCCAGGGAGAGATTCACATTCAAACAAACAAAACAAGCCGGAGTATCGTCATAGAAATGATCGATTCCGGTCCCGGAATCTCAGAGGATGAAATGGATAAAGTTTTTTCACCATTTTTTCAAGGACGTTCTCCGGCTTACTCTCCTATCAAGGGGTCGGGTCTTGGCCTGGCCATTGTTCAGGAATATATTGCAAACCATAAAGGGACTATCGAAGTGTTGACGGGCAAAAAGAAAGGTGCTCATTTTGTCATCACCTTGCCCCAGGAATAATGAATATGAAACAAAACAGCCCAGTACTTATCATGTTTTCCGTGTGTCTTTTTTTGCTTGTATCCGGCTGCATTTTGCAACCGATCGAACCGGTTAATGAAAAAGTAAAGATCGTTCCCCACACATCATCCACCGACGAGTTCCTTTCCCGAACATCGATCACCGGCGAGTTCCTTTCCTGTTTCGAGCAGGCCTCTTCTTTCAGCCGGAAACAGCTCTTGCGGAAAAAGAACGAGCGCAAAAAAATATTTCTTAGAACGAAAAGCCGGGAAGACCGTGTCAGTCTTGCCTGTCTCTGCGTGGCGGAAGGGTCGACGTCATCCCTGCAATACGGCCTTGAGCTGTTAACCGGGTTACAGGAAAAGGATACTGTTGAAGATCCTGAGTTAAGTGGGTTGGTTGGTCTTGTTGGCCGGATTCTTGCAGCTAAAAAAAATCTTAGTCAGCAGCGGCGAAGCCAAAAGGAAAGCAATGAGAGAATTGTCTCGCTTGAGGAAAAACTGGAAAAAATGAAAAATATTGAAAAGATTATCAGTGACCGCGAAAAAGAAGCACAAGGTCAGATAAACTGATTTTTTGAATGACCGATTGTAAATATTCGGCTTGATAATAAATTATTACAAAAAACACCGAAATGTAAATTTTGGATAGTGGCCCATATTTTGACGATCAGGTCTGCGAGCTATATTGATTCATATGCGAGTAGGCCTGATCGTTCAAAGATGGGGTGCTATCCGAATATTTACGACCGATTTGATGATGGAAAATACACAGCAACGCATCCTTCTTGTTGATGATGATGGCGATCTTCTGCGTCTCTATACTATTCGATTGCAGTCGGCGGGGTTTCTGGTTGAAACGGCTGAAAGCGCGGAAGAGGCCCTGGCCCATATGCCGATTTTTAATCCTGATCTGGTTATCAGTGATTTGCGCATGGAAGGCATGGACGGTATGGCACTTTTTGACGCTGTTCAGAAAATCAGCACAGGCCTACCCGTTATTATCATTACGGCTCACGGTTCCATTCCCGAGGCCGTGGACGCAACCCATCAGGGTGTCATCGCTTTTTTACCTAAACCGATTGATCCCAAAAAACTGATCAGTGAAGTGAGATCAGCCCTTCAGGTATCCGGTGTGTCGGCTGAATTAACGTCTCGGGATGATGATTCCGATTGGCGGCGGGAGATTATCGCCAAAAGCAGCGTCATGGACAATTTGCTTCGTAAGGCGAAAATTCTGGCTGACAGTGATGCCAGTGTTTTGATTCTGGGGGCGTCCGGTACTGGCAAGGAATTGCTGGCACGCGCCATTCACCGCGCCAGTCCAAGAAAAGAAAAATCTTTTGTTCCGGTTAACTGTGCCGCTATTCCCGAAGCTTTGCTTGAATCCGAACTTTTCGGTCATGCCAAGGGCTCTTTTACCGGGGCCTCGAAAGATTATGGAGGCCTTTTTCAATCGGCCCAGGGCGGCACACTGTTTCTTGACGAGATCGGCGATATGCCGCTGGGGCTGCAGGTCAAGCTTCTTCGCGTTCTCCAGGAAAGGCAAGTGAGGCCGGTGGGGTCAGTCAAGCCTGTGGATATTGATGTCCGTATCATATCTGCAACACACCGGAATCTGCATGAGGCGATTACTGAAAACAAATTCAGAGAGGATCTCTATTACCGTCTCAATGTGGTCAGCCTGGAAATTCCCGAACTTAACGAAAGAAGGGAGGATATTCCGTTGTTGGCAAATCATTTTGTCGCCAGCCAGACAAAGATTAATCCTAAACAGATTAAAGGCTTTGCTCCCCATGGAATGAAAATACTCATGGAGGCCTCCTGGCCAGGTAACGTCAGGCAACTCTACAATGTTATAGAGCAGGCGGTCGCTCTCAGCACCACCTCAATTATTTCGGAAAATCTTCTGCAGAGCGCACTTGAGGAAAATCCCTCTGAAATTATTCCCTTTGCCGCAGCAAAACGCAATTTTGAGCAGACTTATCTGGTTCAGCTTCTGAAAACTACCCAGGGAAATGTCAGCCGGGCGGCCCAGTTAGCCGGGAGAAACAGAACCGACTTCTATAAACTTCTTAAACGCCACCATATCGTTCCCAAATTATTCAAATCCTGATTTTCCGGTATCAAAAAAGAAAAAAATGAAAACAGCTTGAGTCGATAGCTGTGTTGCATGTAAGATTGGACTAGATTCCAACCCATTCAGTTTGAGAGGTTGTTTCCCTTTATCGTTCGCAACAGGTGTTTGAATTTAGGGACACACCATTGATTGTTAAGTTGTAACTATTCAGTAGCACCTCATTTTCGACCATTTCGGAGTCTCGCATACTCGCTTACCTGGCCTTCTCGAATAGCATTAGTGCGGAGTCTGCGCTTCGCTCCGCTTACCGTTCGAAGTCCAGGTAAGCGAAGACTCCGAATGAACGAATCTAAGGCACTACTGAACAGTTACGTTAAGTTCTCATTGATAATTAAGGAAAAAGTAAAATGGCAAATTCCCCTTCCGGGACCAGTGATTACTCCGAGAGTCTGCTGGTTCATTTTCGCCGGATAGAAAGTTTGAAACAGGATGCTTTATCCTATCCATCCATTGACCTGAACAATAGACAGCTTTGCGATCTTGAGCTTCTTTTGAACAGGGCTTTTTTTCCCTTAAACGGCTATTTAGACCGGGAAGATTACGAGCAGGTTCTGGAAGAGATGCAGTTGGCGGACGGCACGGTCTGGCCCATCCCCATCTGTCTGGATGTTGATGAAAAGACAGCTGGTTCATTAAATAGGGGCGATTGCCTGGCCTTGAATGATGGTGAGGGGTTTATGCTGGCCATCCTGACCATCAGTGATATCTGGCAACCGGACAAAAGACGGGAAGCCCTGACTGTTTACGGGACGGATGATGCCGATCTTCACCCCGGCGTCCGCAGGCTTTATGAGCAATGCGGGTCATGGTATATTGGCGGCAGGCTTGAGGGAATCAGCCTGCCCATCCATTATGATTTCAAGGAAATCCGCCTGACCCCTTCGGAGACGCATAAAAAATTTACCCTCAATGGCTGGCGCAAGGTTATTGGTTTTCATACAGAGGCCTATCTCCATTGTGCCCATAAGGAAATGATCCAGAAGGCGGCCCGTGATGCCGGCGGGTGTATTTTTTTACAGCCTGTTGTCGGGCTGGATCATCCCGGTAATCTTGATCATTATACTCATGTTCATTGTTATCAGGAAATTGTAAAAAAATTTCCAAAAAACATGATTTCTTTGGGGCTGTCTCCTCTGGCCTCCCGGCAGGCCGGCCCCAGGGAAGCTCTCTGGCAGGCTATTATCAAAAAGAATTACGGCTGCAGTCATTTCATTGTTGAGGCGGACCATGCTGATCCTTTTGCCAGTCATCTCGATCATGAAAATTTTTATCCGGCCCATGCCGCCCAGGAGGTGGTCAGCGAATATGAAGACAAAATTTCCATCAAAATGATTCCAGCCAGGAAAATGGTTTATGTTGAAGACCAGGCCCAGTACATGCCTGATGATGAAGTCGAGTCAGAGATGAATGTGAAAAGTATTTCTTCGGGTGAACTGAAGCGCAGGCTGGAAAATGATTTGGAAATTCCGGAATGGTTTTCTTACCCCGAGGTTGTTGCTGAGTTGCGACGGGCCTTTCCGCCTCGTTCAAGTCAGGGATTTACCGTTTTTATCTCAGGCCTGTCGGGCTCCGGCAAATCTACCCTGGCCAAGGTGTTGCTCGTGAAATTTTTAGAAATGAGGGGGCGGCCGGTGACCTTGCTTGACGGTGATATTGTCCGCAGAAATCTCTCCAGTGAATTGAATTTTTCCAGGGAACATCGTAACCTCAATATTACCAGAATAGGATTTGTCGCCAGTGAAATCACCAAGAACGGCGGCATTGCTCTTTGTGCCCCCATTGCGCCCTTTGAGGAGCCCAGGAGGTCCAACCGGGAATTGATCAGCAGGTATGGCGGTTATATTGAAGTCTATATGGCAACTCCCATTGAAGTTTGTGAGCAGCGGGACCGCAAGGGGCTCTACGCCAAAGCCCGGGCCGGGAAAATAAAGGCCTTTACCGGAGTGTCCGACCCCTATACACCGCCCGTCAATCCGGAAATTGTCATAGACACCACGGAAATCAGCCCGGCTGAAGCCGCCCAGGAGGTTTTTCTCTACCTGGAGGAACAGGGCTATTTACGCTGATTTTGCAGCCATATCTAAATCGTTATGAATTTGTAACTATTCAGCAAGACAACCGGGGTGAAAATACCGGCATTTATTATAAAAGTAACAAAAAAATATATCGCCATTCCGGCATGATCTTAGCCGGAATCCAGGATTGATCCTTTTGGGATGAGCTGTCTCAAAAGGGAGACAGGTGGCCCTTGGCCAAACAGTTTATGGTCAGAGCAATTAAGTTTATCCCTTTAATAGAATAGGCCTTTCCCCCCCGTAATCCCCGTTTTTTGTCATTTGTGTCTTTTTGGAGACAAGTTCTCCCAGATAGTATTGGCTCCTTTGTCCGAAACATCTTCTGTGATCAGGTATTAAAGGTGGATTAGCTCGTCTTTTTGAGAAAGAGGGGAAAAATAAAAAAAGGCTGTTGGTTCAGAGCTGTTTTCCGCCATGAGCCAACAGCCTTTAGTGCCGCTGATGCAATTTTCATATAAACAGAATTTTCTACTTCTTTTTTTCCCTTTCAGCGCCGAATTCAATGGAGGACTGGGCCGGGGTCATGTCCGGGTCGGCTTTAATCAGGATTTCCACCTTGTATTTTTGCTCAAGATTGACGATGTCTGTCCGTTTTTGGTTCAGAATGTATTGAGCCGTTTTTAGGGGAAAGCGGCAATCTACACTGTTGACGTTCTTTTTTGTTACCCCGGTCTGGATTTTGCGCAGGAGGGCAAGGGCCGTGGTTTCAACTGAACGGATCATTCCTTGTCCCTGGCAATGTTCGCAGATAATATAGTTGCCTTTCTGGATAGGGGGGCCGAGCCGCTGACGTGAGATTTGCATCAGGCCGAATTTGGAAATCCGGCTGGTGGCGGATTTAGCCTTGTCCCGTTTCAGGCAGGCTTTAACTTTTTTCTCAACCTCACGATTATGGCGGACTTCGCGCATATCAATGAAATCCACTACAATCAGGCCACCGAGATCGCGCAGCCTGAGTTGTCTGGCCAGTTCCTCGGCCGCTTCCATATTGGCCAGAAAGACAGTTTCCTCAAAATTTTTGTCCTTGGCGGTACGGCCCGAGTTAACATCAATAGCCACCAGGGCCTCGGTCGGATTGATGACAATTGAACCGCCGGATGGCAGAGGCACCATGGGCTGATACATCTGCTCGATCTGTTCCTCGACCTGATATTGATTAAAAATCGGTTTAGCGCCTCGATGGAGTTTAACCTTGGGCTTGCGCTGTCTGGCGGGAAGCAGATTCAGAAAATGATTGACCTGGTCAAAGGCCTCCTTGTTGTCCACCAGGATTTCCGTAATTTCATCGGTGAAGTGATCCCGCAGGAATCTGGCAATGACATTTTGCTCTTTATAGATTAGTGAAGGCGCCGGTTGCTTCTGTCCTTGTTCTTTTATTTCCTTCCAGAGATTGAGCAGATAGCGGATATCTTTGGTCAGGGCTATTTTAGTTACATCTCTGCTGGCAGTGCGGATAATGTAGCCGATACCTTCCCCCAGCTTGACTGAGTTGACGATTTCCCGCAGTTTGGCGCGGCGGGGTTCATCTGTGATTTGACGGGAGATTCCGTGGCTGTCGCTGCCCGGCATCAGAACAAGATAGCGGCCCGGCAAGGAGAGAAATGTGGTCACGCTGGCTCCTTTCATGCCGGTTGTTTCCTTGACCACTTCGACGAGTACTTCCTGACCCTTCTTGATCACATCCTGGATATTCAGCTTTTTCCAGTGAGTCTCCGGCGCAACTTCTTTGCAGTAATATTCAGGATGGATATCGCTGAAGGCCAAAAAACCGTTTCTTTCGGTCCCCATATCGACAAAGGCGGCCTGGAGATTCGGTTCAACGGCACTGATGCGGCCTTTGTAGATATTGCCCTTGCTCTTCTCCCCAAGAACAGTTTCCACGTGAAAGGCCTCGACCTTCCCGTTTTCAACCAGGGCGATTCGACATTCCTCGGGTTCGTCGGTGTTGATCAGGAGTTTGCAAACAGTCTCCGAGGCAGCAGATTTTTTTGCCTGACCGCTTTTGCTTTTTGCCCGGGATCGGGGGGGACGTTTTTTTTTGACACCGGGTTTTTTTGTTTTTGTTGAGCTTTCCGTCTTCACTTCCGTCGTTGCGGTCTCACCGGTTTTCGCAGACTTGGGCTTTTTTCTGGTTCTGGGTTTGGCAGGAGATTTCGCTACTTTTTTTGGTTTGGATTGAGTCGTCTTGGCCGTTTTTTTCTGTTTCTTGGGTTTTTCTGTTGTTTCTTTGATTTTTTCGGGTTCTTTTGAATTTTCCGGTTTTTCAGCCGATTTGTTTTGGTCTTCGTTCATATGTTTCCTTTTACTGTTTACTGTAAACATCTGTTGCTTTGACAATCACGGGCTGGTGTGTTTGTCAGGTTACAGTGTTTTCAGAATGCGTCTGGTAGTAGATTTTGCCTGCATGGGTTATGCGGGTCAGAGCGGTGTTCCTGTGAAGTTTGTCAAGAAGAATCTGGACCTGGTCAAGATCCAGATTTAAGGCCTCGCATATGTCAGGTGCGGTACATGGCCTGCGTTTAAGCATATCCAGGATTTCCGGTTCTGCCGCGGATCTGAGATGGTGTCGTTTCCGTTTGGCAAAATCTGCAATAATTTCGATTTGTCCGGCAAATTGCCGGGCGATTTTCTTTAATTCATGTTCCGTCATTGGCGCGGCATACGATTCCAACGGAGGACGAACAACGGTGTTCAACTGGATCCTGTCCGGTCGAATTTTTCGTGTTGCCTTCACCAGAGCGGCAATATCCGCGTCACTGTCATTAATTCCCTTGACCAGTAAGATCTCCAGCCAGATTTTTCCCGGAAACTCCCGGCTGAAGCTGCCCAGCCCGGAAATAATATCGGGTAATTGGACGCATTGAGCCGGCCGGTTGATTTTTCGAAAACTTTCTTCCCGGGCTGAATCAAGGGAGGGAATTACAATATCAGCCGCCATCAATTCACTGCGGACCCCGGCAACATGCAGCAGAGAGCCGTTGGTGAGGATGACAACCGGTTTGTTCGTTTTATGTTTAATGTGATGAATAATGGAGCCCAGCCCAGAGTGCAGGGTCGGTTCACCGCTGGCGGTAATCGTGAAAACATCAATGGGCGGATGCTCTCCTGCAAGCAGGGTGTCAATTTCTTCAAGAATCTCCGTGGTGGGGGAGTACTCCTTTCGATCACATGTGTGAAGTATTGTTGCTCCGACCTCACAGTAAATGCAGTTGAAATTGCATATTTTCGCAGGCAGGAGATCAATGCCCTGGGACAGTCCCAGACGACGGGAATTGACCGGGCCGAATAAATATTTCATAAAGAGAGTTATCTTGCCTGTCTTACGTTTGTTTTTGGTTTTTACGGGAACATCAAGTCATGAATTTTACTTTTTAGAAAATTATCAATGATTTTTGTGAAAATAAAACAATCCCCTATATTTATCAAGGTAATTATCGAGTTTTGTCTTGACACCCACGAGGCTGGTGCGTAAGTTTCACAATTCGTTTATGCGAGCTGTTTTAATAGAAGATGATATCTGGAAAATTTTAGAGACCTCCGAAGAATAAACTCTTTGTCGATTTTTTGTCTTTAGGGCTGTTACGAGACAAAATTGAAGGAAAAATTATGCGCAGCGATGCTATGAAAAAAGGATTGGAGAGGGCTCCCCATCGTTCATTGTTTAAAGCCATGGGGTATACCAACGAGGAGTTGAGCAGGCCGTTAATCGGCATTGCTCATGCTCATAATGAAATTATTCCAGGTCATATCCATCTTGATAAGATTGTCGAGGCAGTTAAGGCCGGTGTCAGGTTGGCTGGCGGTACGCCGGTGTCATTTGCAACAATCGGTGTCTGCGACGGAATTGCCATGAACCACACGGGCATGAAATACTCACTGGCCAGCCGGGAGATTGTGGCGGATTCCGTGGAGATCATGGGGCAGGCCCATCCCTTTGACGCCATGGTTCTTATTCCTAACTGCGACAAGATTGTGCCGGGTATGATGATGGCCATGCTGCGCTTGAATATTCCGGCTGTTATGGTCAGTGGCGGCCCCATGCTCGTCGGCCGTTACCATGGCAAGGATGTTCATCTGGTTTCTGTTTTCGAGGGTGTGGGAAGGGTCAAGGCCGGCTCCATGACCCCGGCTGAATTGGATGAACTTGAAGATGCGGCCTGTCCTACCTGCGGTTCTTGCTCCGGCATGTTCACCGCGAATTCCATGAACTGCCTTTCCGAGGCCCTAGGTTTGTCCCTGCCCGGCAACGGCACGATTCCCGCCGTATCGGCGGCCCGTATCCGGCTGGCTAAGCATGCCGGCATGGCGGTAATGAATATGTTCCACGAGCAAATCAAACCCCGGGATATTGCCACCCGCAAGGCCTTTGAAAACGCCATGGCCGTGGATATGGCCCTGGGCTGCTCCACAAATACGGTTC
>JAYEPA010000127.1:0-3464 GCA_034723545.1 Thermodesulfobacteriota bacterium
TCCGCCTCGGGAATTTCATCGCTCCGGGAAACCTGGGCGGCCAGTATCGTCCGGGCCACCTCAAACCGATTCCGGGTAAAATCAGGAAACCGTCCCATGCCGTTCAGCATGTGCAGAAGATGGATACGGCGCGGCTGAGGCAGTTCGGGATGATGACCGGCAACAGCCAAGGCGTAAAGGGCAAGTGAATCCGTGCCTCCTGAAAAAAGAATGGCCAGTTCCTGTTTATGCATTTTAACGATTCCCTGTAACTGTTCAAAAGGTAGTAAAAATATATAAAAAAATCCCCCTCAATCCCCCTTTAATAAAGGGGGAGGCTGGCGGTACACCATCACTTATTGAGAAATTACCTACAAACCCGGTAACGGGTAAATATCTCACCGTTTGGAGCCGCTTCACACGAAATCAACTCCAGCTTCAGAAATGGAGAGCCAAGCGGACTCTCCCCGACAACCAGCAAAGAGGCCTGACTATCACCGGAAAGTTTTGGAGAAATGGTAATAATGACTTCATCGACAACCCCTTCCCGAAGCGCAGCATAATTAAGTATGCCGCCGCCTTCAATCAAGACCGAATCCACCCCTTTTCCGGCAAAAAAATCCAGGGCCGCGCCAATCGATAAACCCGCCGGCCCCGACTCCAGCTGGACAACATGGGCCAGCCCTGTCAATCTTTGCCGTAAATCGCTATACACCTTACTACCGATAAAGATAATCGGTTTGTTTTCACCTTGAAATATTTTTTTACCAGTCACCGGAATACGGCCGGATAAGGTCATGATTCCCCTGAAACGGCTTGGATCAACTCCATCCGGTCCACTCATTTCCGGATCAGCGGTGCGCAGGCTTTCCGCCCCCAACAGACTGGCCCCGGTTTCATGACGCATCTTTTCAAGCAGACAGCGATCCCGACGACCGGCAAGAGGACCCGGGCTGATACGGCCACAAAGGGTAATGGCTGCAATCATACTGACCTTCAAGGATTCTCCTCACTTAATTTCATTTGCCGTAATTTCTCAATAAGTAGTGGCAATCTATAAAAAAATCTCCCTCAATCCCCCTTTGATAAAGGGGGAGGCTGGTGGTATACCATCACTTATTGAGAAGTTACCATTTGCCGTTCTTCGCACTTTATACTATGAAGCAGGGCTAACCAACATTTTTTTGATTCTCTTCGCACCGGGAACCCCATATGCAAACTCGCCGTATTCGTTTCAATCAGATTGACTTTGATGATGACAGCTTCAGTCTGGCTCCGCCCGGCTTGGAAAGCATTTCCGCAAAGCTGAAAGAATCAATTAAAAGAACCGGGATTCTGCATCCGCCCATTGTTCGAGAAAAAAGAGAGGAATGTTTTCAAATTATTTCCGGATGGAAACGGTTACGTGCGGCAAAAAAATCAGGCCGGACCTGCTGTGACTGTCTGGTCATGACTGCCTCAGCCACAGTCCTTGACGGACTGGCCATTGTCCTGGAGGAAATACTTCTTAACGGAAAAATAAACCCGGTTGAACAGGCCATCTTTTTTCGTAAGGTTTTACAGGAGACAGATGATAACGAGGCGGCCGAACGATTTCTGCCTCCCCTCGGGTTCCCCCCGCGGCCCAACCTGCTCAAACGCCTTATCGCCCTTCTTAACCTTGAAGAGCCTCTCGTTGTTGCCGTTCACAAAGGACGGCTGGACGAAAAAGTAGCCCTGGAACTGGGCAAACTTGATTTTGGCGACCGGATGGCCCTCTTTGAAGTCATTAACCTGCTTCATTTAAGCGTCGGCAACCAGAAAAAACTGACCATTTCCAGCCGTGAACTTGCTGTCCGCAGCAACTCATCCATCCGCCAGATTCTTTCCGATCCCGAGGCCGAGGCCATTCTCAATCATCCCGAGGCCAATCTTCCCCAAAAAGCAGCAAACCTCATGGCCTGGATCAACAGAAAACGCTTTCCACGTTTAAGCGAGGCCGAACAGGAATTCCGCCGCTTTACCGGCAAATTCCAACTGCCGAAAGGCGTCAGTCTGAGCCACTCTCCTTCATTTGAAAAAGACGAACTCACCCTGACCATAACGGTTCAAGATCAGGAGAAACTGCAGGAGCTGTGGCCGAAGCTGGAACAAATTCTCAGCCGGGAACGCTGACAATCTCAGTGAACCGCGCAGGTAATGCAGGGGTCCATGGCCCGGATCAGTTCTTCAAGGAGTTCCGTCTTCCTGCTCTCCGATTCATCCTGATATGTTTTGAGCAACAAAAACGCCTCGCTGTCAAGAGCGGAGAGATTCAGGACAGTGGGAGGAATAATGTTGTAGTAGCCAATACGCCCCTGGTCATCCACTTTAACTTCGTGGAAAAGCAGACCCCTGGGGGCCTCTATGGCGCTTACGCCGCGTTTCGGCCAGTCCCCCCCGGCGTCAAGCGCCTTTTTTCTTACCGTATCACGGCGAACCACGGCATCATCAAGATTATCGTCCTTAACAGCGTCCAGCACAAAAACCGCCTCTTCCAGATAATGCAGGATTTCGACAGCCTGGGCGATATTGTTGTGAAAAGGGTTGCTGAAATTGGGCCGATATCTCGCAAAGGCCTTCCCAGCCAGTGGATTTAATCTGTCCGCATAATAAAAAAGCCGGGCCAATGCTCCGGTTTTTACCGGTTTGTTCGGCTTCAGGTATCCGATCTTACTCGGTTGGCCGGGTAAAATTATTTCATTAATAAATTCCTTATATCTCCCCACGGGAAAGGGGTCAGGGGCGTTAAGGCGTATTTTAGCCCCAAATAAAGGATATGCTTTTTTATATTCTGGCTGGATGCAGATCAGATGAGCATTGCTTATTGCCTCAGGCCAGTCAAATTCCGCGAACAATGTCAGTAGATCCAGCGCTTCATCCAGCGCATCCAGGATTTTTTCCTTCAGAGCGGCAAGTTTGTCCTTTTCGGGAATTTTTGTAAAGCCTCCAACTGTCAGGGAAACAGGATGCAGAGGCGCCCCGCCAATCAGATCGAAAATTTCTTCGGCCACCCGCTTAATAACCATACAGAGATGAAATTCGGCGGGATAGCGAATGTGCATGGCAATACTTGACTGGAGACCGGACAGGGAAGGTAATACCATGAAATAGAGATGGAGCAGGTGACTCTGGACCATCTGTCCGCAGTGAAAAAGATGGCGCAGTCGTTTGGTAACACTGTGGGGACGAACCTCCAGAGCTTTTTCAATGGCTTTTATGGAGCAAAGACAGTGGGCCACCGGGCAGATTCCACAAATCCTGCTATGAATTTTCGGAGCGGAGAGATAGGGTTTTCCCACAACCAGGGCTTCAACAAAACGCTCTCCTTCCTCCGGATAAAAATGGGCTGTTCCCTCTTTGAAATTTATATTGAGGCTGCCATGGCCTTCTATTTTGGCAACATAATCAGGACAGCTCACCTCTTTGATCTTTGAAGTCACAGGATGTTTTTTCAACTCGCCAAG
>JAYEPA010000128.1:0-3457 GCA_034723545.1 Thermodesulfobacteriota bacterium
CGTCCTCCATGAGCTTGATTTTGCTCTTTCCTACCCTTTTATGCTGGCGAATTGGAATGTACTTGACGGTAAAGCCGCTTCGGAGATAGGTGAGGGTGCTGGTTGTTGGATAAGAAAAGGTGTTGGGGAAGAGATAGAGATATTTTAGAACTGTATCTCTATGAAAGACCCTGAAACCAGAGGTGAGATCCTTTATTGGGAATTTGGCGACATAAGAAGCCAAGCAGTTGTAAAACCAGTTAGCCACTCTGCGTCCTAATGAGGTCTGACTGCTGCCATGGCGTGCACCAACCACTAAATCGTAATGGTCCGATTTCTCTAAAAGCCGGGCAATGTCCGCCGGATCATGTTGTCCGTCTCCATCCATCAGTACTACCAGATCGCCGGAGGCCTTTCGGATACCTGTCTTAACGGCTGCCCCATTGCCGATATTATAAGGATGCTGAAAGACCTTGGCTCCAGCCTCACGAGCCTTATGCGCAGTGTTGTCCGTGCTGCCGTCGTCCACTACGATGGTCTCAAAATCGGGGTAAAGTGAACGGATGCGAGCAACTGTCTGGCCAATGACTGCTTCTTCATTATAGGCCGGTATGACTATTGATACGTTCACTGTCCTTTATCTCCCAGCACCTCCCATAATTGATATGATGGGGAATTCGTGACCACAGGTCTAAAGTACTTTGGATTAAAAGTGTGCCTCAAGAATAATTTATTAAAAACCGACTCGGAAATCTGCGAATCCATTATAGCCCCGAATTTGCCGGGGACCAATATTTCAAACTGTGATCCGCGATCCCGTTTGTAGCGTCTGGTTTGCAGCCCTTTTTCCGTGCGTTCAACCAGATGTGTGAGGCCTATTATGCGTTTACCTATGCGCAATTCTCCCTTTTCTATGTCTATATCCAGCCCTTCACTTCCTTTAATATGTCCGTTTTTCTCATACACATCATAAAAGGCCTTGTACATCGGGTGTATTCCTTCTCTCTTTTCCACGTCCCATGTACCAAGCCAATACCACCAGTAGTTGGTGATGGTGAGCCGCCAGTCAAGAAAGAGGTAGACAGGACGTGTCTTTTCAGGATAGAAAAAGCAAAGCCACTGATTTACATTCTGTAAATTTCCCACAGGCGCCAGTTTGGCTGAAGCCAGCAACTTTCTCGCTTTTTCAGGACCAACAGAAAGGACTTCTTTAATAAGATTTACACCTCGGGCAGGGTCATTGCCCACGGCCTTGTAAACATTTTCAATACCATCCATTCCGGAACTGACATAAAAGCGCATGAAGTTTGCTGCCAGACGTTCGTCGTGCGTGGCAAGGGGGAGGCCGTTGTAAAATGACCTGTGTCCGCCGTGAAGCGAACCGTCACCCACGGTCCCCCTTCCGGCCCAGTAATTCAGAGGATATCCATGGTCCCACCACGCCCAGATCACTGCATCTTCGGGCGTTTCTTTTGATACCAGATCCATCCCGGCGATAAGGTGCGGAGGCTCTTTTGGCCAGAAGGTCTTGGCCATGTCCTTGCTTAGGGCAGGCATGACAATAAGGATTACTAAAACCGGTGCTAACAGGGAAAGCACGGCAAATCTTCGACGCCAGTACCAGATCCCGGATACCACATATCCTATTCCAAGGGCTGTGACAGGGGCCAAAAAGATCATAAAACGTTTGGCGAAAAAAAATGACAATGCAGCCAGGATCAATGGCACTGAGATAAACAGGCTCTCCTTTGGACGGCGATAGAACAGCCAAGCAAGACCTGCGCCGGCCAAAATGAAGGCAGGCAGGCTGTCAGTTGTCTTGGCGACAATTTCGTTGAGTGATGGTATGGCCTGTTCTGAAATTGTGGCCCCTATGGGAGGCCATATACCGACTACTTCCTTTGTAGATATGTAGTGAAAGGCACTGGCAACATGTCTGAAAACCTTGAGCGGAAGATCCAGTCCCATCCACAATAGTATCACTCCGATTCCCAGCCCTACTGTTCCGAAAAAAATACATGCCTCTCTTCGTCCAGGACGATAAAAAAACACCAGTGCCACAGCTAACGGTAACATCGAAACAACCGTCACTACAGAAGGCGTTGAATCCCACCACCACAGGAAAAGCAAATAAATGGCCATACCGCTGATAAAATATAGATACCGTTTTTTACCGGCTTCAATGCCAAACCGCAGAAAGCAATAGGCAGCCCCTGTAGCCCATGTGACATTCATACAATCTGTGTCGAACCACCCTAAACTGCTTCTATAGACATAGTAGTGTGAAAGCAGCCCCATTAACGCTGCAGTGAGGCCCATGGCCGGACCTCCGTAGAAACGTCCTAATGCATATAGAGGCAGGGCCAGCAAAAGACCAAGTAATGCAGGTAGGACCGCTCCAATCCAGTTCAGGGAAAAGGGCGTTATCTTGGCCAGGCCCGCGGCTACTACGGAAATGAGAGGTGGTGGAAATCTCCGGGATATACCCTTTGGCACATCACGATTGTTGTCTATAGGTGTATAGGTGCCTTCAGCAAGATCCTTTGCCAAGGTCAGATAGAAATAGCCATCAAAGGTGGTGAGCAGGGGTTCTCCCTTGTAAAGGGCCATCTGAGGATGGGTATTCCAGTCCCGAATATCTTCAATGCGCACAAGCAACCCCACTCCAAGGATAAGTAAAAGTGCCAGGGCCTCTATCCATCGGTGGTATGGGGTAAGGCGTTTGGCCTTATCCTTTAGGGTGCTTTCCCACTCACGAATACGCAATCCCACACCTTGAGAACTTGTGATTGGGACGGGGGTGGCTGGATCTGGCTTCTTATTGGTTTTGGTCAAAGGTCTTTTTCTTTTACGGCTCACTATATCTTCCTATAGATCGGCTATTAGGCTGAAGGCTGAAGGCTGAAGGTGGAAGGCTGAAGTATATCAATCATCTCGCAATGCTCGAATCAAACCATTCAAGACCTTCTCTGTTTCGACAATCTCTGGTTCAATCAGAGATAAATCCTGGTTGCGCAAGAACCCCAAACGCTTCGACAGACTTAGCTGATAATGCAGTTCTCTCAATGACCCAAAGGCTATATAGAGAAAACGAAGGTAATCTGCCTGACTGTCACGTGCGCAACCTTCAACAATATTAGAAGGAACCGAAACCGCCGCCCGCCGCATTTGAGAAGTCAGACCGTACATCTCTTCTCTCGGAAACCCTGCGGTCACCCGATAAGCCAATACTGCTACCTCGTCAGCCAGCTCAAATGCCCTAAGTTTTGTGTGATCACGCATGTTCCGTCCCTAAAAGCCTTCCACCTTCAGCCTTCCACCTTCAGCCTAAATACCTGCTTTCATAACCTTATCCCAGATTTCTATGACCCCGGACCTCAAGGCCGTGAAATCGTCACCCCCCACATAGGTCGGTCTTTCTTGCAGGTTAAGATTGTTTATTGTTTTTCTGTAGCTCACATATGTCTCCAAAAGGATA
>JAYEPA010000129.1:0-3437 GCA_034723545.1 Thermodesulfobacteriota bacterium
CGGCCAGCAGTACACAATTGCCTAATCGCCCGCAGGGCGGGCTCCTACAGGAATAATTTTCTTTTTACAATAACAAAAATGGCCGCAAAATCATTAAAAGTGTGTAACTATTCAGGTGGGCTAGCAAATTGACCTAACCACCGTTCTGTAACTGTTCAGGAGTGCTCCATATTGGTTCATTCGAAGTCTTCGCTTATCTGGGCCTTCGAAGCATACTTGTGTTATTCGAGAAGGTCAAAATGGGCCAAGATGGGGTGCTGATGAACAGTTACAAAAGTGTAAACTATTTTTTTACATTCATGCAAGGATGCCTCAATTTTCTTCCTAAAGAGGTCCCTCAAAAAACGAGTCAAAGCAAATTATTTTCAGCCACAAAGGATTCGATCCAGGCCAACCCCTGGCTTCGGGTCTTAATTCCGCCCTCAACCCGGACATTTTCCAGGCTGGAAAGAATCATTTTAAAATTCGGACCGGGAGTCAGGCCCAGATCAATCAGGTCACGACCGGTGACAAGGGGCGGCTGCTCAAGCACCGGTCTCACCTGTTCCCGACAGACCCGCTCTACTTCGGAGTACAATTCAACCAGCTCCTCTTCCATGGCAGGCGGTCTGTTCACCCCCTGCCCGGCCAGACTGTCGGCCATGGCCAGGAGAAAAAGACCGGCCAGATCATCCCCCACAGCCTTAACCAGGCGCAAACAGGCTTTAGCGGTAATACCGGTCTTTTTCCTGGAATTATTCAGATGAAAAGGCCACATATGGAGGCGGATCAACCGGCTGACACGCTTGATATCCTCCCGACTCCAATGCAGCCGCGCACCGATCTTTTCAAACTCCTGGGCCCCGGCCTGGTCATGATTATAAAAGGTGATGCGGCCCTGGCGGATAACATGGCAATCCGGTTTGCCCAGATCATGAAAAAGCGCGGCCCACTTCAGCCGGACACGGTTTTCTTCATGCCCGAGATATGCGGAGATTTTCACAGCCAGATCCCCGGGAAAAAAATCTTTTGCCCGTGCCTGTAGTTTTTCCATCCAGTCAAGGGCCGCCAGGCAATGAGAAAAGACATCAAGATGATGGCTTGTCGGCTGCTCCATGCCCTCCCCTTTTTTCAACTCCGGGAAAAGATACCAGAACAGGGTGCTTTCGACCATGGAGAAGATAGTGGACCCGGCCCGGATCGAGGCCATGATTTGCTGCAGTTCATAGCTGATCCGTTCCGGCGCCGCCCGCGAAAGGAGATGGCCGTATTCGCCAATCCATTTTTCCGTATCCGGCTCAAGCTGAAAACCCAAAGTCGCCTTAAAGCGATAGGCCCGAAGCAGACGCAGGGGATCATTTTCAAAGGCGGCCGGACTTATGACACGAACCAGACCATGATGAAAATCATCCCGGCCGCCGCCAGGATCAATGATTTCACCCTCTATGTGACCGGATTCACCAGGGAAACGAAACGCCATGGCGTTGATGGTGAAATCCCGCTTTAAAAGATCGGCCTCAATGGAAGTCGTCTGATCACGAAAATCCGCCAGATCAATATCAAATCCCTTCCAAACCACCCTGGCCACGCCCTCCTCTTCGTCAAGCAGGACAAAAGTTCCACCGAGATCCGCAGCCAGACGTCGGGCAAACGAAAGAGCGCCGGAGGCCATGGCAATATCGAGATCATGGGCAAGCGATCCGGAGAGGTGGTCGCGCACGGCCCCGCCCACCACAAAAAGCTTTGTCCCGCTCTCTCCGGCAAGACGGGAAAGGGCATGGAGCAGTCCGGCAGGGCAATTTTTCAGCCAGTCTGAATTAAGATTTAGAATCATCTCGCCTTTCCGTTTGATTCACGCACCGGCGTATTTCAGCCAAATTCGTTTCGAGCCGACAGCAGACATCATGGATATGGATGCTCTCCAGGCTCAGAGATTCAATAATTATTCGGGTAGCATCCGGCAACAAATCAAAATAATCAGCAGCGGCCCTGGCTGTTTCCCTGACCGCGTCCTCGGCAAATTGCGGACTCTGGTGCGATTGCAGGACAATCTCGGCCTCATCCGGCCTTTTCAGGAGATCCTGGGTCACGTGCAGGGCCGACTCAAGACAGTTGAGAAGATCAAAAAAACCAGGCTTTTCCTCGCCTCCCTCAATCTGCAATGAGGTCAATGACCGCTGGGAATGGGTCGGCAGGGGACATGGGTGTTCATCGGCTTGAAACACATCCCTGTTATAAAGCTGGGTGCAGGGACAGGCGGTGATATGACAGACCCCCACACCCAGCATGACCTTTGCCGTAACTGCCTGCTCCGCCTCCTCCAGCCTGATATCCGCCGAGATATCAATTGAATCCATGGAGGAATAGCCACTGATCTTTGACCTTCGGACATGGGGCAGCTTGCCGGAAAGATGCACCAAACCCTGGGCGCCACGCTGACTGTCCAGCACCCGACGGCCAAGTTCCATGCCGTAAGCGCGGAGATCAACAAATTCCTGCTCATCAAGCTCGGCGATCACCCGCTCAATACGGGACATATGAATGCCCCGCAGTTCAGCTGGCAGGGATACCGTCACCTTGGCAATAAAGGGAATACGGCCTTCCGGCAATCGAACCCAGACGGTTTTATTAGCGATTCCCACTTCACCCAGGGACAGGGCAAAAGAAGGAGGCTGCTCCGGGACATCCGTGCCGAGCCGGATAACCTGACGATGAATCTCCTCCGGGATAAGATTTGTTTTATTCCTGTTTTTCATTTTTTTTATAAAAATAGTTCTCTTGGCACCTGTCTTATGACTTATGTATGGATAAAGAACAGCCCTAACGACCCGGAGGAAAACAGGCTGCAGCCTCGGCCAGACGTCCGGCCAGACGAAAATCTATATATTCAACAGCGCGGGGAATCATTTCATCAAGATAACGGCCAATCTCTTTTTCTCCTGCCGTTGTCAGAGTCTGACAAAACAGGCATTTTCTCTCCCCACCGCCGGTGGATGGCAGGCCGAAATCCTCCAGAACCTGCCTGGTCGTCATGTCATCGCTGAAATCATCATAAACCGGAAAAGATGTTTTTATACCGAAACGACTGGAAAATCCAGCAACCTTTTCCATGAAGACAGGGGTTTGCTCCGGGAAAAAATTCTGCTTTCTCGCATAACCGGCCACAACCTGTGGAACAAGATGTTCGGCGCAATAGATCACGGCCCGGATATGCATTCCAAGCTTACAGGCCACGCAGACCAGATTCCTGCCGCCGAAACGGGGCATCAACTCTTCATAGCGGTCCAGCCACAGGCCCTGAAAAAGCCGGCCCATATCCAGTTCAACCAGATCCGCCTCGGGAATTTCATCGCTCCGGGAAACCTGGGCGGCCAGTATCGTCCGGGCCACCTCAAACCGATTCCGGGTAAAATCAGGAAACCGTCCCATGCCGTTCAGCATGTGCAGAAGATGGATAC
>JAYEPA010000130.1:0-3431 GCA_034723545.1 Thermodesulfobacteriota bacterium
GTTCTTTTTTTAAAATACTATACAATCATTATCAAATAGGAGAAAAACGATGCAGGCTACTTTTCAATCAAATGTCTTCGAGACGCAGATCATTAAACTTGCCGATACCGAGGAAATGATCGTCAAGGGGGGACGGGAGCTCTTTCCTCTCCTTCCCAAGGCCTTGGACGGCATCAAGCAAATCGGTGTTATCGGCTGGGGCTCTCAAGGTCCGGCCCAGGCCCAGAACTTCAGGGATTCCCTTGAAGGAACCGACATAAAAGTCAAAATCGGTCTGCGGGAAAACAGCTCGTCCATTCCCGCCGCCGAGGCCGCCGATTTTACCAAGGCTGATAATACACTGGGAGAGATGTACGAGGTCATCCGCGAATCCGATCTGGTCATGTTACTCATCTCAGACGCGGCCCAGGCAGAAAATTACGAGAAGATTTTTGCCAACATAAAGGAAGGGGCCACCCTTGGACTTTCCCATGGTTTTCTGCTGGGTTACCTGAAAAGCATCGGAGAATCGTTTCCGGCCAACATCAACGTCATCGGTGTCTGTCCCAAGGGCATGGGACCGTCGGTTCGCAGGCTTTATGAGCAGGGCAAAGAGATCAACGGAGCCGGTATCAACAGCAGTTTCGCAGTCCAGCAGGACATCGATGGCAAGGCCACCGATTATGCTCTAGGCTGGGCCGTGGCGATCGGCGCTCCTTACCTTTTCATGACGACTCTTGACCATGAGTATCGAAGTGACATTTTCGGCGAACGCGGCATCCTGCTGGGGGCAGTTCACGGCATTGTCGAACTTCTCTACCGCCGTTACGTCATGGAAAAAGGGATGAGCGAGGAAGATGCCTTTAAACATTCAGTGGAAAGCGTCACCGGACCGATCAGCAAAACCATTTCCCATGACGGTATTCTTGCTCTCTATGAAAAATTCAGCGGCAGCGACAAAGAGACGTTTGAGAAGATCTACTCCCACTGCTATGATCCGGCCTTTGAGATGCTGCTTGAAATGTACGATGAAGTCTCAACCGGCAATGAAATCCGCAGCGTCATCATGGCTGGTCAACGTTTCAGCCGTTATCCCATGGGGAAAATAGACGGCACCCGCATGTGGAAGGTTGGAGAGCAGATCCGGGCCACCCGGGTTGAAGAAGACATCCCCCTTGATCCGTTTACCGCTGGAATGTACTGCGCCACCATGATGGCCCAGATTGATCTGCTGGTTGAAAAGGGCCACTGCTTAAGTGAAGTCTGTAATGAATCCGTTATCGAGGCGGTCGATTCCCTGAATCCGTACATGCACTTCAAGGGCGTGGCCTTCATGGTGGACAACTGCTCAACAACGGCTCGGCTAGGCTCCAGGAAATGGGCGCCGCGTTTTGAATACATCCTCCACCAAATCGGACTTGTCGCCTACGACAATGACGAACCGACCAACACCAAACGGGTTGAGGAGTTCAAAAACAACAAAATTCATGATGCCATCATAACCTGCGCCACCCTGCGGCCGTCCGTGGATATCTCTTTAAGTGAATAAAAAAAGGGGCAAAGGCTCAAAGGGACAAAGGTTCAGAGGGGTTTACCCTTTGTCCCTCTGTCCCTTTGCCCCTTTTTTGACCAAAACCTACTTCAACCGTATCGCCGCAGTCTTCTCGCTGATGCCTCGTTTCAGAACCTCACGGTTATAGGCGGCAATGGCTTCACGCCTTTTCAGCATGCCGACCACCCACTTGCTTTCAGCCGATTCCACCACCGGTATTTCCTCAAAGCCCTTCACTGTAAAAAGAGTCATGGCCTCGTATAAATTGTCTTCCGGCGTCAGATGAACGACTTCCCGGGCACAGACATTTCCCACGGTTGCGCCAAGGCGCATCTCCTCATCATGAAGGATCGTCTTAACATCCTGCAGAGAAACGATACCGGTCATCATGCCGCTTTCATCAATAACGGGAAAATAGAAACTGTCGTCGGTCATACTGAAGATCTTGAGAAGATCGTCGATATTAGCCTTCTCGCTGATAAAATCGACATCCTCGCTCATGACCCGGCCAACCTTGATCGATTTCATGATGGCCGTTTCCCTTCCCTCGTGGACATCGATCCCTTCCCTGGTAAAATCAACCGTGTCGATGGAATCATGATAGAGACGGGTAGAAACGATGGTGCCGATTATACTGGCCAGCATGATCGGAATAATAATCAGATAATTGCCGGTCATCTCAAAGAGCAAAAAGATCCCTGTTAAAGGAGAATGGGTGACGGCGCCAAGGAAGGCGCCAATGCCTACGGCGGCATAGGCTCCCGGATTCGCGACATATTCGGGGAAGAAATATTGGGCGACCCCGCCAAAGGTTCCACCGATCATGGCGCCAATGAATAGAGACGGCGCAAACACACCGCCAGCGCCTCCGGAGCCGAGAGTAATGGCCGTGGCCAGAATTTTCAAAAAAACAAGGGCCAGCATGACGGCAACAACCCCCTCCCCATGCAACACGGCCTCGATATAGTGATAGCCGTTACCCATGACCTGAGGAAAAAGAAGAGCGATGCAGCCCACAAAAAAAGCGCCGAGGATGGGTTTGACATAGGGACTCAACCGTAAAGAATCAAAGCGGTCGCGCACCCCATAAAAAAATTTGATATGCAAAACGGCGATAACGCCGACAACAACACCCATGAGAAGATAAAGCGGAATTTCAACCATGGGATTGACAAGATTGTAATCCGGAATCGGAAAGGCCGGCGTAGTGCCGTAAAAAGCGCGGGAAACAACCGTGGCCATGGCCGATGATATGACCAGGGCTGAAAACGAATTAGAGCCGTAGGAGCCCATTAAAACAATTTCAGAGGCAAAAAAGACGCCGGCTATGGGCGCGTTAAACATGGCGGCGATCCCCCCGGCGCAACCAGCGGCAATATAAACCTTCATCCGGTCGCCGGTGACCCGGAAGAACTGGCCGACCTGGGAACCGATTGCGCCGCCGACCTGGGCAATGGGCCCCTCTACTCCGGCAGACCCTCCGGTGCCGATGGTCAGCGAGGTTCCCAGTGTTTTCAGGAGAATTGTCCTGAACCTGATGTGGCCGCCTTCCAGATTAACCTTGCGCAAAAATTTGCTGAAACCGTAGCCGTTCACTTCGCCGGGATAAAAATAGGCCAGGGGTATGAGCAGCACCATACCAAACATAGGCAACAGGGGAAGAAGCAGAAAACGCAGGCCGGCGCCGTCACCAATAAGCAGTTGATGTCCCTGCTCAAAGATAAAATGATGGACAAACTCTTCAGTGGACCTGAAAAGAATATTACCGAAACCGGCCGCTAAACCGATAAAGGAGGCAATCACCACCATCAGGCCGCTTTCGCCTGGTATAAGTTTTTTTAACCACTCTTGCATGATCAATTTAAAAAAACGAAACAACGAAAAAAAATAAAATCGCAGG
>JAYEPA010000131.1:0-3417 GCA_034723545.1 Thermodesulfobacteriota bacterium
AGGTATCCTGACTTATACGGTAGTGATTATATCAATCTTGATTTTCATTCGATTCCGCATTTCGGTGAAGACTCAGAAATGGAAAAAGTCTGGTGTGGCGCAAGAGTGGTTATGGCAATATGAAATTGACCCACCTGGAGTAGAAACGGCAACCGAAAATTGATCCACCTGAAAGAGACCTCTGGTAAAGGAGATATCCGATAGGGTATCAAGGTGCCGGAGGTGAAAGGAGCATGATAACGGTGGATCAATACAGTTATATCAGGACGGCGCATCGGGTATACGGGAAGAAGATCAGAGAGATAGCAAGAGACACAGGTCATTCAAGAAACACGGTGAAAAGGGCTCTGAGGGAAGAGTATTGTGGTTACAATTCCAGAAAGACGCAGCCATATCGTGTACTGGGTCCCTACCTGGATATCATTGACAGATGGCTGGAGGGGGACAAAGACAATCCCAAAAAGCAACGGCACACTGCAAGGAGGATCTACAATCGGCTGTGCCATGAGCATGGATTTCAGGGGAGCGAGCGGGCAGTGAGGAGATACGTACATGATGCCAAGAAGAGGCTTGGGCTTGGTGTCGATGACGTATTTATTCCCCTGGATCCCGAGCTTGGTCTCGAGGCGGAAGTAGACTGGGGGACGTGCCATGCCATTTTGGGTACCAAGTATACCAAGCTGAAGATGTTCTGTATGCGTTCTAAAGGGAGTGGTAAGGCATTTGTGCAGTGTTTCCCCTGTGAGCGGCAGCAGGCCCTTTTTGAAGGGCATATCCTGGCCTTCGATTTTTATGGTGGGGTGTTTTCCACCCTGATCTACGACAATCTAACTACGGCTGTTGACAAGGTCCTTCGGGGGAAAGACAGGAAACTGCATGAAAGTTTTGTGAAGTTCGAGGGGTATTATAATTTTACGCCACGGTTTTGTAACCCCGGGCAGGGACACGAAAAAGGAGGAGTTGAAGGTCTGGTGGGCTATGCCCGGCGAAACTACCTGGTACCCATACCCGAGGCAGAAAACCTGGAGGAATTAAATCAGCGCCTGCTGGAGCAGTGCATGGCCTATGGTGGCCACCGCATGGCCGGGAAAGAAAAAACGGTCAATGAGATCTATGAGGAGGAGAAACAACACCTCTTAGCCCTCCCGGATTTTCGATTCAGTAACATAGAGACGTATTCCGGGAAAGTGGACAAATATGCAACGGTGATGATTGACAAGAACCACTATTCTGTGCCCATCCGCTATGCGGGATTAAGGACCAAGATTGTTGCGTACGTCGGTCAGGTGGATATATTTTACGGCAGCAAAAGGATAGCATCGCACAGACGTCTCTATGGCAACAACAAGTGGCAACTGGATCCGTTCCATTACCTGGAGCTGATCCTGAGACGTCCTCAGGCCTTCGAGAGTGCCCGTCCTATCAAACAGTGGCGGAAGGCATGGCCGGAGTGTCTTGAAAAGCTCTTGAGGAATTTTCGTGAAAAGCAAGGCCAAAGCAAGGGCACAAAAGAGTTCATAAAGGTCTTGATGCTTTTTAAAGAGCATGATGAAAGAGATGTAATTTCTGGGGTCGAGGAGGCTGTTTCAGCCAATGTCAGCTCCAGTGAGGCAGTAGAACAGATCCTGATTTTCAGGGCAGGTCCACAAGATGACTTTTTCGTTTTGCTGCACGATTGGGAGACACTTCCGCCTCCGGATGTATCGGTCTATGACCGGATTGGAGGTGCCATATGAATGCAGCAGTTATGGCAACGCTTCTTCCCAATCTCAGGTCATTGAAGTTGTCCGCAATGACAGCCCATCTGGAGAGGCATCTGCGCCAGGCCCGGGAGGACAAGGAGGAATATGAGGAGTTTCTTCTCAATCTGACAGAGGTGGAAGTTGCCACTCGTATGGAGAACGGACGCAAGCGGAGAATAAGGGATGCCAGGTTCCCCCTTTTGAAACCTCTTGAGACATTCAAGTTTGAGGCAGCCCCGGATCTTGATACCCGTTTGATCAAGGAACTGACGAACGGTCAATACATCAAGGAGGCCCGTAATGTCATATTCCTGGGGAGGAGCGGGACGGGCAAAACACACTTGGCGACTGGCCTTGGTATGGCGGCCTGTGGTAAAGGAGTCCGTACTCGATTTGTGACCGGGTGCGGGCTTGCCAATGAACTGATGGAGGCCCGGGACGAAAAAATCCTGGGACGGGCGCTCAAACGCTATGCAGGCTACGGCCTCCTGATCATTGACGAACTTGGATATGTCCCTTTTTCTAAAGACAGTGCTGACCTGATCTTCCAGGTCCTTGCTGAAAGGAATGAGAGAAGATCGGTGATCATTACCACGAACCTGGGTTTCGGAGATTGGACCCAGGTTTTTGGAGACCCTACATTGACGGCAGCTTTACTGGATAGGGTAACTCACAAGGCACATATCATTAACTGTTCCTGGAAGAGCTATCGACTGAGAGAAACGCTGAAGAAAAAGTAGGTGCCCAGCGACAGGCAGCGAAAACTCCCGGATTGCGGGGGACAAGGAGACAAAACAGATGGCAATGACCGTGTACAATCCGCAAAAGGGTCGTCTTGAAACGATAGATGCTGTAATGACGGATAAGAATACCACATGGTTCGATAACTGCGAGGATGATCAGGATATTTCCATGATCACGGATTTTGAAGGAGGTATCCTCATCAGTGAATTTGGTTATGGCCATCCGGTTTTGATTTGCGAGGTGACGAGTGCTGAGATTGGCTATGATCAGAAAAAGGCAAAAAAACTCAAAGATTAATACGTATAGGGGAGAGGCCGCCGGAAGTAGGTGACGCTCCGGTCGCCCTACGGGCTCCCTCCGTACCACTTACTTCCGAAAAAAACCAACATCGAGGGTAATAGGAAACTGGGATTTTTAATTGTCGCTGAGGGGAAAAATAGTTGACGTCAGTCAAAAGGCGAAGGAAATCCAGGGCAAGTGCGAATAGGATAAATAGCAACCCTCGGGACAGTACCCTCGCCTCTCTGCGCCTTTCCGGGACTACAGAGGAGGAGCTTAGCAAAACCCGGAGGACGGATCAGTTTTAAGTGAGCAAGTTGGGTCGTTTTTCAGTTGATGGTTCGGCTGAGAAAGCTATCGGCTGTGAGACATGCTAAAGAAGAGATAGGCAATTAATCGAGGCAGATGGGTGGCAACTCCGGTTGCCTACGGCTCCCTCCGTTCCCACCCATCCCAAAATACGCCCACAGTGGGTAGAGGGATACTTTTTTCTAACCAATGGGTGGGTCAATTTTGGGTTGCCACAGTGGGTCATTTTTCGGTTGCCATTTCGAGCTACCTTTATATTTATCATTAAAAACAAAATGATACCCTTTTATTGGATGGATATGGTGCCAAGCATCGATTAAGCCTTTAAAATCATCTCGTGCCT
>JAYEPA010000132.1:0-3403 GCA_034723545.1 Thermodesulfobacteriota bacterium
GGTTGATTTCTATGTGTCGCCTGGGCCTCCCAGTTCTTACCGTATGAATTCGTTTACTTTTGAACCAGGTGGCAAGGTCATTCTCCAGGATCAATACGGTCTTTCCAGGTTTGTAAGCGGGGAGGTCCCCTTTTTTGATGGCACGGTGGATGGTGTGGTAACTGCACTTGGCCAATTTAGCCGCTTCGTCCATTGTTATAAGTTTGTCCAGCATCATTTTCCGCATGCCTCTTTGGTGAATTGATTCTACCTCTTACCCAACTCAAAAGGGCAGCCAGGCCTTCTCGATTTAAAAAAAACTTGCAAAATATTGGAATACAGGTTTTCCTTGCTCAAAGTTGCTCTTTTGTATGCCAATTTTAACTTGGATTAGCATTGTTGGATTTCAATGGGTCAGTGTGGTTTCTGCTTACCTTACAAGCAAAGCAATGTCAAATTAAATTTGATATAACAGTAGGTTATGTGTGTATCTCGTGTTGGCGTGCCAGGGCATCCTGGGGTTGTTTAGGCATAGTTTCTATACATATATAAAAAGCATAGATGTCGATAAAACATGCCAAGTAGTTGCTTGGCCTGCCAATTACAGGGGGAGTTGTTTTAGAAGAGTGCCAGATTGAAAACACATGGAGCTTGAGTATTGATGGGGAATTTTTTTAATGGATTATTAATTGGAATTCCTTCGGAAACATTTTTTTGGGGGGGGAATTATGAAACTTGAATGGCGGTTAAAACAGTTACTGGAGCAGCACAACCTCTATAAATATGGTGTGGAAACGCAAATAGCAAATGAGTGTGGGCTTCATCGGCACACGATAGGAAAATTTCTTCGTAATCAGATTCAGAGCCCCAAACTTGAAGTCTTGGAAAAGATTTGTGGGTGGTTGATTGAAAGGGGAGTGCCGGCAGACATTCTGCCGGGAGCCCTGTTCGGTGTTAAGCCTTCCGGATTATGGCGGGCCATAGGCCAATCAAAAAAGATTTTAATTTGTCTGGGTGAATATCACCTTAAAGGAAGAATGATCACAGCTCCTAAAATTTCACCGTCAATTTCCCGGCATGATTCGGTTGTTTCCGCTAAGATAATTCATTTTCTTTACTCGGAAGCTGAACTTCGCGACACAAGGCCTTCGGTGAAAATGTTGTATGTCCCTTTTTATTTCACTCCTGAGGTTGTACGGGCCAGCGGTGATGGATTTGCGGAAGACAAGGAACGAGCTCGTCGTATCTTTAATAATATGCGGAAAAACAGGAAAAATGAGTTGTCGGTTATCATGATCGGCAGCCAAAGGGTAAATTATTTGGTTGAGTACATGGTGGCTGATCTTTTTAACTGCGAACCCTTTGTTCCGGCCAATGAAAATCCGAAAGTACCTGTTTACCTGTGCTACAGGAATTTTGATCACCTTGTGCCAAGCTGTTTCGGCGGCCAGGCAAATCCTTTAGATAAAAGCGGGGAGATCCGACATGGAACCTATTACGTAGACGAAAATTTTGAGTGGCAATTTTTTGAATGGCAAGAAGGAAAAAATGACTCTGGAATTGTGATAATCATCCGTGAAGCAGATAATGTTGAGATGGCGGCATTCGGCTTTTCCGGTCGAGCGACCAATGCCATCGGCAACGCTTTGTTGCAAAAATCTGAACAATTCTGGCCGGAAGCCGACACGAAAACCAGCAATACAGTAGTTGCAGGAGGAAAAGAAATCGGTATTTACATCTGCCACGTTAAATTCAGCGAGGATAAAACAAAATGTAAGGACATGGCTTATGAAAACTTTGAAAATGATGTGGTTAAGACCATACCCCTGGACCGCAAGGTGCTGGAGAAATTCCTCACCAAGGGTTAAGCCAGAAAACCCTAACGAACGACAACAGGACATGGGATTATGGAACCAATACTGGCGGAAGGGTTAGCAAAAGCCGTCAGCAGGACTTTATAAGATCCGAGCAGAATAGGCGTGAATATCTCGTCATCAAGGGGGAGATTTTAACGAGATTTTTTGTGCTACGCAGTCACAAGCAAATGGCAGTTTTTTTATCAAAAAAATTTGCCGCTGACTCTTTTATGTTGACGCGCGACACCAAAGCGTGACATATTACTGTCGTTCTTTACTGTCGTGCGTTGTCATGTTTGGTATCACTGCTATACAACGATGGCGTATAAATTTTCATTGCACTATGTAAAGGGAAATGACCATGCCACGTATTGTTTCTTCCGAAGAATTGAACCTGATCGAACAAGTCATTTCAGAGCACCCGCATGGAATCGGCATTTCAGCACTTGAGAGAGTTCTGCTCCATCATTTGCTAAATGTCAACCGTCGCACCCTGCAACGCCGCCTGAAACGACTTCAGGAGGAAAAACGGATCTCAACCGAAGGCGAAAGCATCGCCCTGGTTTACAAGCCCGCTCCTCACGTAATCACCACCAAGGGTACTGAATCGGCGCCAGGCGTCGGTCTTGAGGCAGAATCCTACATCCCGGTTTCGAAAGAGGGAGGCATTATCCGCAACCTGATACAGCAACCCCTGGTACAGCGCAAACCGGTCGGTTATCAACGTTCATTTCTGGAAGAGTACGAGCCCGGGGTTACCTTTTATCTCTCCGAGTCCCTACGTTCTCAGTTTCATGAGATGGGACGCACACCTGCAGGGGAACGTCCTGCAGGCACTTATGCCCGAGAAATTCTGAACCGATTACTGATTGACCTGTCATGGTCTTCTTCCCGTCTGGAGGGAAATACCTACAACCGTCTCGACACCGAAAATCTGATCGAATTCGGTCAGGCGGCAGAGGGTAAAGACATACAGGAAACCCAGATGATTCTCAATCACAAGGCGGCCATCGAAATGCTCATCGAAGAGGCCGATCAGGTCGGTTTCAATCCTTTTACCTTTCAGAACCTGCACGCTATTTTGTCAGAAAACCTGCTTCACGACGAAGACGCCTGCGGACGGTTGCGCCGTCGACCAGTAGACATTTCAGGGTCAGTATTCCACCCACTGGCCATGCCCCAAGTTCTGGAAGATTGTTTCCACATGATGCTGCAGAAAGCTTCCGCTATCCCCGATCCTTTTGAACAGGCGTTTTTTATGATGGTGCAGCTGCCGTATCTGCAGCCATTTGAGGACGTCAACAAACGTGTCTCACGTCTTGGAGCAAATATCCCACTGATTCGAAACAACCTGTGCCCCCTCTCCTTTATCGATGTACCCGAGCAAGCATATATAGATGGCACTTTGGGTGTATATGAATTCAATCAGATTGATCTGCTACGGGATGTCTTTGTCTGGGCTTATGAACGTTCATGCCAGCGTTATCTGGCCATCACGCAGACAATGGCTGAGCCCGACCCACTGCGTATCCGCTACCGGGAGACATTAATCCAAGCCGTGCAAGCAA
>JAYEPA010000133.1:0-3386 GCA_034723545.1 Thermodesulfobacteriota bacterium
CACATGTTACGAAAAACTCGGTCTGTAACTGTTCAGATGTGCTTCATATTCGTTCATTTGGGCTTTGAAGCATACTGGTGCTATTCGAAAAGACCAGGTAAGCGTAGACTCCGAAATGGACGAAGATAGAGTGCAGCTGAATAGTTACGATGAATGAATGTTTGATGGCCTTGACCCACAATACTTGTCCTTCCCTCAATAAATATTGAAGAAAATTTGAAATCTGCCGATCTGTTGTCTTAGAGAATATTTTACAATTTGATCAAAAAGGCAGGTTTTGAAATATGGCTGATATTCCTACATTCGTTGATTCCCCCCAAGGCGTTTCTGAGCGCCAACAAAGCTTGACTGGCAGAAAGAGTCCTGATCTGCATGGCAGCCACAAGGTCTATTTTGACGATGTTTTTGAGCGGATGAGGATGCCCCGTGCTCCTTACTGGTCTGTTGCCTGGTCTGATCTGATGATGACCATGTTTATTCTTTTTGTCGTCCTGTTTGTCTATCAGTCATCCCATCCTGAGTTTTTCAATCAAGAGAAAACGATTTATGAGCCCGGGGCTGCATTGGAAGTCGCTCAGTCGGCCAGTTTTCCTGGGCCGGTCAAGGATTTGTCCGGCATGGCGGTTCCCAATGTTGCCAGATTTTATGATTTAAGCAGGCAAATTCTGGAAGAGGAAGAGCTTGAGAATTTTGCCTCGGTGGATCTTGTTCCTGATCAAACCGTAAAAATTGTTCTCACCGGTGATCTGCTTTTTGATACGGGTCGGGCGGAATTAAAGCCTGCGGCCAGGAGATCTTTACAAAAGATGATCCCCCTGCTGGATCAGGCCGATTATTTGATTAATGTCGCCGGCCACACCGATAATTTGCCGATTCAGACGGCTGAGTTTTCCTCTAACTGGGAACTGTCATTGATGCGAGCCAATCAGGTGGCCTGTTTTCTTATGAATGAAAGCGGTTTGCCGCAGGATCGTTTTTCGGTCAGCGGTCATTCCTCCTTTAAGCCGGTAAGTTCCAATAAAACAGCTGTAAACCGCGCTGCCAACCGCAGGGTCGAAATCATTATCAGCAAGGCAGGCCAGAAGGAGGCCGAAGAGGTGATCAGATGAAATTGCTGGGAGATTTTTTTCAAATCTTTAATGAGAGAAACAGGATTGGCTTTATCTGTTCTCTTTTTCTTTTTATGCTTGGCTTTGCCATCCATGGCAATATGGGGCTTTATTTTAACCTGTCCGGCCTGCTGATCGTTTTGGGCGGCAGCTTTGGCGCCACGTTATTGACCTACAGGCTGGATCGGTTACGCATTGTCTATACCGTCTTGATTTCGTCTTATCGCAGACAACCGAAACAGCCCGAAGATATTGTCGAAATCCTTGTGGATTTATCAGTCAAATCTAAGTATCAGGGACTTTTATCCCTGCAGCAGGATGAAGAGGAAACCTCTTTTCTTTTTCTTCGCCGTTCCCTTGGCCTGCTGGTTGACGGTTATCAGGGAGAATCGATTCGTGATATTTTGAATACGGAGATGTATTTTTTTAAAATGCGTCGCGAAGACAGTGAAAGGGTGCTGCGCACCATGGCCGAGTTTTTCCCGGCCTTCGGCCTTGTCGGCAGCGTGGTCGGGTTGATCAGCATGCTGACGGGGATAGGAGGGGACAGCTCTTCTCTTTTAATGACGGTTCCCATTGCTTTAACTTCAACATTGTATGGCGTTGTGTTTGCAAATTTTTTCTTTATTCCTTTTGCCGGAAATCTGCGGGAAAAGACAGACCAGGAACTTTTGCTTCAAAAAATCATTATGGAAGGCGTTATTGCCATTGAACGGGAAATGGACCCCAGAAAGCTTGAGCAGAAACTCAAGTCCTTCCTGACCCCTTCTTCCCGTCAGGTGAAATTGGTTTCTCTTGAAAAGATTCAGGAACGTTTTCATATCCAGCCACAGAATGGTTTGGGGCAAAAAACAGGAAGTGAAGAAATTAGGCAGCCGGGAAAAAAGAAATTTAGAAAAGATTTCACAAATATGGTGAATGTGTAATAAAATATTTTTGTTGGATTTTTGATTTTTTTGTTCCACAGTAAATGGTGGCACACAGACAACCTCCCCCTTATTAAAGGGGGATTGAGGGGGATTTTTTTAGGTTGCCACCATTTATTGAGGTTACGTTTTTTCGCGGTCAGGTAAAACATGAGGAAAAAAGACATGAGCGGTATCGAGTGGATAGAGCAAAATGAAACAGAAGACACGGCTTATCTCCGGAATTTTTTTCGTCTTCCTGTTGATACGTCGGCAAAGATCAAGGTCAGGATCGACGGCCGGGAGTACCGGGTTGTCAATCTCGCCAATTCCGGTGTTGGGATTAGACTTCTGCAACGGGATGTTTTTCAGAGTGATGATCATCTCAATCAGGTCGAACTTGAAATTGAGGGCAAATGTCTGTCTTCACGGGGCAGAGTAGTCCATGTCTCCCTGGATGATGATGGAAGCTGGCTGTGCGGTGTTGAGCTCGTTGAACTTGATAAAGAAGGTCAGGCGGTTTTAAGGGACTATGTCGATCATTGTCGCGAAGTTTTATTTGCCGGTCGGGATTCTGAGATCCAATAGACGACATGTTGATATTCAGATACCGTTATGAAACGAAGTTTGAAATTTTGGGAAGTTTATTTTTGTTTTGGCTTTTCATTGTCAGTGCCATCTCTAGAAAACAGTAAATTTTTTTACAAATACGTGTCCTGATCATTATAATAACTTTTCTCTGATCTTTTTTCATACAAGAAAACCCAGTGACTCCTACGTTTTCTTATTCGTGCCAATATCCTTTTTGTTTTCTGAATTAGATTAATTTTCTTGTTATTTCCTGGGGATATGTAATTCAGAGCAGCTCTTCGTGGGCAGCAGGTTTTTTCGATTTTTCGTGAAATCGTCTTCTTTGTCCCAAATTTTTAAAATCGATTTTAGTATAAAAAATTATATACTAGAATAGTGGAAATCTGTTTATGTTGATTTCTGTGTGCTTTTTAAATAAGTAATATTGCGGTAAATTTAAAAGTTAATGTTCACCGTTGTTGGGTGATTCGTTTTCGTGTGTATGATTGTGAACTGTTAAATAGTTTTATAATCCTAGCGGGGTAGGGGATAAGCAAGAAAAAAATACAAGAAGGAACAATAAGGAGATGAAAAAATTAATATTTCATCTCTTCTCTCTGATTTGATATGATAGTTTTAGTCTTGTAATAGTTCACCAGGGGCTATAAGTCTTGGTACCCTCAGGGCTGTAAGGGTTATCAGTGCTTTAGATTCGTTCGTTCGGAGTCTACGCTTCCCTGGGATTTCCTCTCTGTGAGAAGGCCAGGTAAGCGTAGACTCCGAAACGGGCGAAGGTGAGGTG
>JAYEPA010000134.1:0-3385 GCA_034723545.1 Thermodesulfobacteriota bacterium
GATCAGGATGTTTTGTCTACAAACGGGGTGCTGCTCGCTGCCAAGGGCCAGGAGGTCTCCAATGCGGTTATTGAAAGGCTGCGTAATTTTTCCGTAAGTGTGGGCGTGGAAGAGCCTTTCTGGGTGGTCATTATCAAGAAAAAGCCGAAATACAGGCGGGTTTAGCCTCTTGATGGTTTCGTCTGTAGGGGCAACCCTCGTGGTTGCCCTTAATTGATTGCCACCCAGGGAAAGGATACCCACAAGGGGCACCCCTACAATTATTGTGATGGTTTGAAAAAACGGAGCCGCAGGGCATTGGACACAACCGAAACCGAACTCATGGCCATGGCTGCGCCGGCGATCATCGGGTTCAGAGTCGGTCCGCCAAAGAGAAAGAGCAGTCCGGCGGCAACCGGAATGGAGATCGTATTGTAAAAAAAAGCCCAGAAGAGATTCTGCCTGATATTGCGCATGGTGGCCCGGCTGAGTTCAAGGGCGGTGAGGACCCCGTCAAGTTTACCTTGCATCAAAACCACATCTCCTGACTCAATGGCAACATCGATTCCGGTTCCCATGGCTATGCCCAGGTCGGCCAGTGCCAGCGCAGGGGCATCGTTGATGCCGTCGCCCACCATGGCGACAACTAAACCCCTGTCCCGCAGCTCCCTGATTTTTTCTGATTTTTCTTCCGGCAAAACCTGGGCAATGATATTCTCGATTCCGGCCTGGGCGCCGATTGCCCTGGCGGTTTCTTTGTTGTCACCGGTCAACATGAAGACCTCTATGCTCAGATCTTTCAGCCTGGCAACCGTTGAACTGGCCCCTTCCTTAATGCGGTCGGAAACAGCAAGAATGGCGGCGATCCTGTTGTCCAGCGCCACGAAAATAACGGTTTTGCCTTGCCCGGCCAGAACTTCAGTTTGATTCTCCGTGTCAGCGGCCTGGAGTTCAATCCCCTCTGCTTCCATGATCTGCCGGTTGCCAATGATGATTTCCTTTCCGGCAGTTGCAGCCCTGATTCCCCGACCGGATACCGCCTCAAATGAATCGACTTGCACCAGATCAAGCCCTTTTTCCTGGGCCGCCCGGACAATGGCCTCTCCAAGGGGATGTTCGGAAACATTTTCGACACTTGCCGTCATTTTGAGCAGTTCATTATCATTATAATCAGAACCAGTAAGATTAATCAGATCGGTTAATTCCGGCTGGCCATGGGTCAGGGTGCCGGTCTTGTCAAAAACAATGGCCTGGATTTTTTCAGCCCTTTCCAGAGCGGCCGCATCCTTGATCAACACGCCGAGCTGGGCGCCTCGTCCGGTTCCCACCATGATAGAGGCCGGGGTTGCCAGTCCCATGGCGCAGGGGCAGGCAATAACCAGTACCGCGACAAAAATACGCAGAGAAAAGGCGAATCCGGCCTGGTCGAGAAAATACCAGGAAAGACCGGAAATGCAGGCGATAAGCATTACGGCTGGGACAAAATAGAGACTGATCCGGTCGGCAAGATTTGCAATTTCGGGCTTTGAACCCTGGGCCGACTGCACCATCCTTATAATGCGGGCCAGCATTGTGTCACCGCCCACTCGGGAAGTTCTGACCTGCAGGACACCGTTTTTGTTCAGGGTGCCGCCGGTCACTGTATCGCCGATCTCCTTTGTCACCGGCAGACTTTCGCCGCTGAGCATGGATTCATCAACACTGGATCGCCCTTTCTCAACCACACCGTCAACCGGCAGTCTTTCGCCGGGTCGAACAAGGAGAAGGTCTCCTACTGCAATCTCATCAACCGCTACCTGGACCTGTGCGTCATCCTCCAGCAGGGTAGCTTCATCCGGGGCAAGAAGAATCAGTTGACTGATGGCATCCGAGGTTCTGACCCGAGCTTTTTTCTCCAGATATTTGCCAAGAGAAACCAGGGCGATGAGCATGGCAGCCGACTCATAATAGAGATCATGGACCCGGTGCATGACATCGATTCCAGCGAGGATTTCCACCATATTCCAGCTGCTGTAGATAAAGGCGGCCCCGGTTCCCAGAGCAATGAGTGAGTCCATGTTCGGGGTTGCCCTGAACAGTGCCGGCAGGCCGATGACATAAAAATTTCTGCCCAGCCAGAGCACCGGCAGAACGAGAAAAAACTGAACAAGGACATGGGTCACCGGCGCCTGGTTCGCGCTCAGCCAGCCAGGCATTGGCAAACCGATCATATGGCCCATGGAAACCAGCATGACCAGTCCGGCAAGGATCAACGCGGGAATAAGTCGTTGCTTCATCCCGGCCAGCTCCTGCCTGATTTCTTCCTGGCGTTTTGCTGTTGCCGACTGACTGAACGAGCTGATAACCTGGTTTGGATAACCAAGTTTTTTTATGGTCTGCCGGATGTATCTCTGGTTGATCAGGCCGGGATCAAAAATGATCACTGCCTGTTCTGTGGCCAGGTTTACTTCGCAACTCAGCACACCGGCCAGAGCGGAGACCTGCTTTTCTATTTTCGCGGAACAGGATGCACAGTGCATGTCGTCAATCTGCAACTCAATTCTTTTTTCCTCCATGGGAATAACAAGTTCAAAACCCAGCCCCGCTATTTTATCCGCAATGCTGTCCAGCTCAGTTATTTCAGGATGCCAGCTCAGTTCCATGGTCTCGGAGGCCAGGTTCACATCCGCGTTGACAATCCCTTCTACTTTGCCAAGTACGTTTTCAATCCGTCTGACGCAGGAAGCGCAATGCATCCCTTTTATGTTCACTTGACGGCTTTCTTCACGCATAGTAATCTCCATGAATTGGTAAACGTTCACCAGCACCTATCTTTGAACGATCCCCATCTTTGAACGATCAGGACTGGCAGCAAAGAGGGGCTATAGCTTTCCAGTCTTGCTTGTCCAAATATGGGGCACTGGTAAACGCTTACAAGATTGTGGATGCCGTAAAATTGGTGTCCCGGTGAACGGTTACATGAATTGAATTCATTCAGACTTGGTAATGCTGTTGACTTTATAAATACGTAACTATTCAGCGTGTATAAAAATGTTACGAAAAACTTGGTCTGTAACTGTTCAGATGTGCCCCATATTCGGAGTCGGAGTTTATGCCCAGTCTTTAAGGGTGCTTACCTGTTCATTTAGAGATTTGAAGCGTACTAATGCTACTCGAGAAGCTCTAAATGGGCGAAGAGGTAAGCGAAGACTCCGTGGGGTGCAGCTTCTAAGTAACAAGATTTTTAGTAGCCTGTATAAAAAAACGCAAAATCAGCATGATAAGTTGAAATTGCCACTCACGTCATCCCGGCATGTTTTTAGCCGGGATCCAGGATGGTGTGTGTGGCTAGTTTCTGGATTCCGGCTAAGGACATGCCGGAATGACGATATAATTTTTTTGTTACTTTTATAATAAATGCCGGGAT
>JAYEPA010000135.1:0-3381 GCA_034723545.1 Thermodesulfobacteriota bacterium
ATGCCACTGAAGCGGATATTCTGCCTGATTATGAGAAGAAAAAACTCATCGTTCGTCTGCATCAACCCGCTAACCGCTGCAGCGCTATCACGATAAAAAATTTATGCTTGGAATTAAATGCGATCCGCACACAATTTCCTGGCACAGATTTGCGGCTGGTTTACGAAATGGTGTCGTAACAAAATCTCTCGAGATCAGGTTGTCTGAACTTACTCCTATGTAGTCAGATAAGGACGAACGCACCGCATAGACAATAGATTTCTGAAACTACACTCTATTTATTAAAATTTGTAAACCGATACAAAGCCGTGGGTCTAACCAAAAAATCTTCAAACCAAAAATAGAACTCTATCAATAGTTCTCTGACATGTGTTACCGATATTCTAACTGGTCCGAAGACCAAGAAAATGACTATACGCAGCCGACATCTTGAGTCGGTTCAAATATAAGGGTTATTTTATAATTCAAATGAAGTCATTAACGATCAAAATCTTTTGGAACAATCTTACCCCCTTTGCGGATCAGGACATTGAAGGCTAATTCACGATTTATGAGCCCAAGTTATAGGTTTTGAAAAACAAGGAAAAAGGGTGCGGATCCGTTAAAAATTTTGGGTGTGTATAGAACCGGGCCACCTCTCCATGCCGGTTGTTATTACCAGACAATGACAGCATCGGCAACATCTTCACCTGACATCTCTTTATCGTGATAAGTGGGTCCAATTACCCGCATAGCTGCAACAGATCCTTCCTGAGATTTGGTTGTCAGAAGCTTTGGGTTGTCGGTCAGCTGGGAGAAGTCCTGGGTCACACTGCAAACATTGATACTTTTCTTGACTAACCTCCCAGCCAGGTACTGATTCTCCATTTTACTGTGTCCCGTGTCTGGATGCCATTTCATGCGTTTTATGGCATGTAGGTTGCCAACCAGGACCAGGGCCTCATCATATTCCTTTGGCTGAATGACGGGGCATATAGAGGCCTCCATGGCGCGATCTCGACCAACATCACTTGGTGCAGCATCAATGGCTTTAACAGTTACAGGAAGACTCTCCAGTTTTCTGATCATTTCTCTGTAGGCGGTGTGGTCAATGATTGTGGATATTGTTCCAGCAGGAAGAGGGCTGCCAGTCAGGGCTGAGTCGAGAAGTTCCTGTTTGTTTCTGGGAATCTCCAGGCCAATGAAGATATTTTTGTTCTGGTTAGTCCACTTATTCACGATGGCCAGGAGGAGCTTTTGGCTGTCGGGATGTTGATGTTTCTCCCCAAGGATAATCACCTCGCTATCTTGACAAGTGCTAATAATTTCAGCAGCCAGCTTGTCATAAATACTTGGCTGTAAGAAGAAAGGCACTACAGCAACAGCGGTTATCAAGACAACTAAAAAGACTATACGGAGTAGATTCAGTACTCCTTTTTCCTGAGTCCTTCTGATTGGCTGTTTTAGAAATAGGCTCATGCATGTTTAAATAAAGTTTGACATTGGAAAATGGAATGCCTGGTCCAGGCTACAATAACCAAGAAAAGTGCAACTCGCTTCAGTTATTCTTTTCCCAACTCCCTTCATTCTTGCATCGTTTCTTCTACATGGGTATCCTGCACCCATGAAATATTTCCGCCTCACAATACTCCTTTCCCTCATCATTCTTCTCTTCTGCTCTGTCACCCACGCCTGGACCGGCAAAGTTGTCAGTGTCAGCGATGGTGATACCATCAAAGTACTTCACAACGGAGAACAGGTCAAAATTCGCTTCTACGGCGTTGACACACCCGAGAAGGCTCAGTCCTATGGCAAGGCTGCAAAACGCTTCACAGCGGCTTTAGCGGCCGGGAAAGAGGTTGGCTTTGATCCTGTAACAAAAGACCGCTATCGTCCTTATGGAATGCGTAAGCCATAAGGAGCCCTTTAGTATGATCACAAAGCAAGAGGCCATTGGGTTGGCCGGAAAACATATAGAAAGGGAAGGTTCTTTGGCAGGCAGGAATTTTGAGCCAGAGGCTAAAAACCTTTTGACTACATTTGTTACGTATATAGTGCGGAAACCTTATCAGGAATAGTCTTAAATTGCAATTTCTCTTAAATGGTGAACCTTGCCATTGGTCTTCTTCTGGAATGGAAATATTTTAAAAAAAGTTGAAAATAGGTATTTTTGCCTATTGACACTTTTTTTGGTTATGTTTTTCTGAATTGTAATTCATTTTTGGAGAGGGAAGTGGTATCAGGAAACATCTTAAGCAGGTGTTATCTACCATCGATTAACCTCTAATAATCTTCACCCTATTTTTCCGAAAATTTGAACCAGCAAAACGAAAAAATATGATCTGTATTACCATTTGGTGTTATGAGCTTTTTCGCTAAAAGCTTGCCCCACAATGGATACAGCGGAAACATTATAACTCCGCGTATTACGGTATAATTATTGTAAGATAAACATAGGACAAAGATAAAGCCAAACCTGCTGTGAGACAGGGACGGAAAGCCACGGAACTTATAAGTCAGCCGGGTTACCTTTTTTAATGAGGTAGCTCGGCTTTTTTTATGGTTCATCCGACTGAAGCGTACTTTGCCATACAACGGCCACCTACAGGAGGCTTATCGAGGGTAGCATTATTCAAATGAGTATGCATTTTTCGGCTTGTGTTATTGTTGTCTTGTTTTTCTTCTCCCTTCCCTTTTTCAAAGGGAGGGAAGGGAGAAAATACCAATATCTATGTCTACACAAATCAAGTATCAAACACACAATTGCCCCCACAATCCCTGTTATAATGGGGCTTGGAAAAAAGTACGCTTAATCCGGATGAACCCTCTTTTTTTTTAGTTTATCTACTTTTTCACGAAAAGAAAGATCAAGATGAGACTTGACCCCTTTACAAGGAGGAATTTATTTACAATGAAAAAAACAGTATTTTTTTGTATATTCATGACGTTGACGACAATCAGTTTGGCTTCTCAGGTATTCGCTTCAGATGCGGGAACGCTCAAGTGGACGTTTGCTGCAAAGGGTGACTTTTCCTCCCCGGCTATTGCTTCCGATGGCACTATTTATGTCACAGCTGATAATGATATTCATGATACTGTTAACGGTTACCTCTATGCTATTGACCCGAACGGTACCCTGAAATGGTCGTTTTCCATAAATCTTGATGTAGATGACCCTCCGACATCACCATTAATCGGCCCGGATGGTACTATTTATCAAGGTAGCAGGGATAATTACCTCTATGCCATCAATTCAGACGGTAGTTTGAAATGGAGGTATTTAACGCTGGATACCCCCACCTGGAGCTGGGGGCTGGAATACTCACCAGCGATCAGTACCGATGGTATCATTTATGCTGTGGGAGGCGATGAAGCGCTTCACGCTATCAACTCGGACGGGAG
>JAYEPA010000136.1:0-13022 GCA_034723545.1 Thermodesulfobacteriota bacterium
TTCCGGAAAGCGAAATGATGAGCGACGTCAGAAAAAGCTGGCAAAAAATCGCCCTCATTGCCGTGTCCGTTCTTGTCTTGGGATTCGTCCTTGCCCTGCGGCTGGTCAATAAATACAGCTACCAGCTTCGCGACCTGCCTAAACAGAATATCAGCGACAGTCATAACCGGGAAGAGTTGCTGGCCCTTATTGAGGCCGGGGAAAGCGCCACCCTGGAATTCAAATCCACCATGCGGATGAATCTGAAAAGCGGCAAAAAGGGTAAGGAAATTGAGCTTGCCTGGCTCAAAACAGTGGCGGCCTTCATGAATTCGGATGGCGGCATCCTCCTTATCGGCGTGGAGGATAACGGAACGATTATGGGAATAGAAAGGGATGGTTTTGAAAATGAAGACCGCTGCGGGCTTCATTTTAAAAGTTTGTTCAACCACCATATCGGCCCGGAGTTTTCCCGATTTGTCACTCTCAAGATCATTTCCCTGGATGAGAAAACGATTCTGATTATTGAATGTGAAAGAGTGCGGAAACCGGTTTTTCTCACCGTTGGCAAGAATGAAGATTTTTTTGTCCGCTCCGGCCCCTCAAGTATGAAGATGAGCATGAGCCAGATGATGCAGTATCTTGAGGAAAGACGATAGACTTTGCATAAAGATTTGGCTTAATGCAAAATTGTTACTAAAACCACCGAAATGTAAATATTGGACCAGTGCCCTATATTCGCACAAGCAGGCTGGCGAACTATAGTAGTTCTATGTGAGTCAGCCTGATCGTGCGAAGATGGGGTGCTGGCCCAATATTTATGACTTTGCCTGCGGAACTCCTGCTGAGAAGACAATAATGACGAAACAAGACAGTTACACCATGGGATCCGATGCGGTCCGCGATGCCTGGTTGACGAATTTTTATACTGAAAACCATCTGGCCTATGAAACCTTTCCTCACAAGGTGGCGTCTCCGGAACAACTGAATTTTATGATCTATATGGGGGGTGAACAATTCTACTACCCCTGTTCCGACGAACTATTTGTTGCAATTATTGAAAAACGGGCCGGTATCATGTTGACTTCGGCCTACAGTGAAATTTGGAGCAGGGTTGAGGCGCTGGTTCCACAGGTGATTGAAGATGTCTACAAGCAACAGTACCTGCTCAGCCTGCTTTCCATGAAATATCAGCATGAAACCATCTCCCAGGTTTTGCTCCCTACTCGTCTTGAAAAACGGCTGCTTGCTATCTTCACAACCATTTCCGAAGTGAACCGGCCCCTTGGGTATCTGCGTGAAATAGAAAATAAACGGGCGGCACGATTTCTTGCCTGCAAAAAATTTCAGCAGGTTTTCACGTCCCGTAAAGGACTCCAGATCGACAGTCAATCTACTTTGGACGAGATCGATCTGCAGGTCTATCTACTCAGGCTGCAGAGGCTTTTTCTCCTCTCCACGGTGGAGGATATCTGGCAACAGCATGAACCGCCGGCCATGGATGTCCTGGAGCCGATTTTGAATTCCGCCATCAACACGGAAGGGTGGGAGTGGCTTTGTGATCGTTTGCGCCAGATTATTTCTACCCGGAAACAGTCTTATCTGCTCTGGGTTGCCGGCCGATCCGGTGAAATCATGTTTGACCTTGCTATCATCCGCCTGCTGATGAAGCTGGGGGTCAAGGTGATCCTTGCCGTGAAGCAGGATTTTTATTACCGGGAAATTTCATTTGGAGATATCCTTGAAGATCCTGTATTGGATATGGCCTTTGCCGGTGCAACCATTGTCAGTGATAATACAATATCAAAGAATGAGCTGCTGCGCCTGCTGCACGAGGACAACAGGCTTCTTGTTATTTCCGATGGCACCGGCGAACAGTTCAATCCGCTACTTACTTCTGTAACTTTTGCCAGAGCCTTTAAAGAGGCTGATCTTGTTGTCAGCAGGTGCCCGGGCAGTCGGGAATGTATAGCCAATCGTTTTCTGTTTACCAGGGATATGGTTTCCATTATCCGGAAGGGTAACGGCACGGTGGGGGTCTCACTCAAGAAATGTCATCCGGCAGTAATTCGTTTTTCCGAATACGATCTCAGAGCCAAGGCGCAATACTTGATGAATAAGGCTAAAAAGGCAAAACAGCAGGGCAGGAAAATCATGTTTTACTCGGCCATTGTTGGATCTATTCCCGAGCAGTTGGAAGTGGCCAAGAAAATATTAAATATCTTTGTAGAGCATCTCCGTTCAACCCTGCATGACGTTATGGTTATAAATCCCGGAGAATACTTTGAAGAAGGTATGGATGCCGACGACATCATGTACATGTGGGAGATTTTTCAACGATCCGGCATGATCGATATCTGGCGTTTTCAGAGCTTTGCTGACGTTGAACACTCTTTTAAGCTGATGGAGGAAAAGGTGCCGCCGGAGTGGACAGGAAAGGACGCGACCTATTCAACCGGTTGCACCAAGGAGATGGAGATAGCTATGGATATGCAGAAAAAATATCCGGAAATGCAGCTCATTGGTCCATCATGGGAAAAATTTCAGCGTCGGCGTGAATATGGAGTAGGTAAGCTCTATGATCGAGCTCTGGCCGATGGAGAATAAAACCTGAATTGACAGCTTCATAAAAAATCCCCTTCTCCGTCATTCCCGCGTAGGCGGGAATGACGAAAAATTGGCAAAATGTAGTTTTTATGAATTCATCAGGGTTAGCAAATCAGTCAGACTAATATCGAGAACGACGCTTGGTCCGTTTATTCTTGCGCTGTGGCTGCACCTGGTTAACTTTGATCTCTCTTCCTCCGAGCATGCTTTTGTTCAAAGCTTTTATCGCTTGATCGGCTTCTGAATTGTTCGGCATGTCGATAAAGCCAAAGCCTTTTGGCCTTCCTGAATAGCGATCCATGATCAAGTTGACACTGGCAATTTCGCCAAACTCAGAGAAGAGTTCTTTTAATTCAGTTTCGTTTACACTGTAAGGCAGTTGACCAACATAAATATTCATAATAACTCTCCTCAGATTTTTTGCTGTATCACGATTTGCTGTAACTGTATCTACCGACGGATTCCACAGGGAGTTAAGGGTAGTTTATAGCCCTACCTGAACAGTTACAACATTTTATATTAATTAACACGCTACATTCTATGCAGCCTTAAACTTGCGCCCTTTACGATGGCGTATTCCGCCTGGTTTGGGTCGACTTGTGGGGTGATTGGTTCGCGAAACCTCAATGGAAACTGTTTTGCCATTGATTTCAGCATGTTGAAAAGCAGCAAGTATTTGGGGTGTATATCTGCTGTCTGCTTCCAGCCGAGCAGTGTTCCGCAAAATTTCAATTTTTCCTACTTTGATGCGCCCAACACCAGGAATACCATTAATTTTGCCAATCAGTCCTTGGGGCATAATCCCCTGACGCCGGCCAACATTAAGAAAAAATTGGGTAAACTTCTGCTTGCGGGGTGAATTGCGATGAAACTCCCCACGCTGGTGTTCTCTTTTTCCATGCCGCTTTTTCTCCCGATTACTCACATTGAGATCAGGTGCATTTTTGTAATATTTCAAGAACCGATTAAACTCCAAAGAGATAAATTTCTTGATCAGCTCTTCTCGATCCAGGGCCCCAAACTTTTCTGCAATTTCTGCATACAGTGGATCAATCTGGTCGTGATCCACCTCAACTTTCGTAACAACATCAACTAAGTTAACCAACTGTTTTTTGCAAATATCAGCGCCTGAAGGAATACGGCACTGCTTAAATTTCTTTTTGATATTTTTCTCAATTTGCCTGATTTTAAATCGTTCCTTCATGTGAATAATGGCGACTGATGTTCCAGTACGCCCAGCCCGGCCGGTACGACCGCTTCTATGGGTATAACCTGCATTATCGTCAGGAAGATTGTAATTGATCACATGGGTCAGGTCATTGACATCCAGGCCACGAGCAGCAACATCAGTTGCCACAAGGAGCTGCAGGTTCTTGCAGCGGAATTTTTTCATCACCTGATCGCGCTGGGCCTGGGACAAATCTCCGTGCAAAGCATCGGCGTTGTACCCATCCTGAATCAATTTATTGGCGACCTCATGGGTTTCCTTCCTGGTGCGGCAAAAAATAATTGAATAGTTATCGGGACAATTGTCTACGATTCGTTTCAAAGCAAGATAGCGATCCCTGGCATGAACCATGTAGTACTCATGGCGTACATTTTCGGCGCCTGCATTGCGTTTGCCGATTGTAATCTCCACAGGATCAGACATATATCTGCCGGCTATAGCTTTCACCTCTCGCGACATTGTTGCCGAAAACAACAAAGTATTTTTTTCAGCGGGTGTCTGGGCCAGGATGGCGTTCAGTTCATCCTGAAAACCCATTTGCAGCATTTCATCAGCTTCATCAAACACAACATAACGCACACCGGATATGTTGACATTACCGCGATTGATTAAGTCGTTTAAGCGGCCCGGGGTTGCAACAATAATCTGGATACCTCTACGCAGAGCATTGATCTGCTGCTCAATACTTGCACCACCATATACGGCTAATACTCTTAGACCTTTAACATGGCGGGAAAAAGCTTCCATATCTCTGGCTACCTGCATACAAAGCTCCCTCGTGGGACACAGAATCAGCCCTTGAGTTTGCTTGTTTTTTGAATTTGTCAGCTGAATCAATGGAACGCCAAACGCAGCTGTTTTGCCTGTTCCTGTTTGTGCCAGGCTTACCAAGTCTACTTGTTGTTCAAGCATTAAGGGAATGACCTGTTCCTGAACCGGGGTTGGTTCTTGAAAACCTAAAGATGATAACCCCTTAAGGATATCGTTGTTGATGCCAAGATCTGCAAATGTGTTCATCATGTTTGTTTTTTCGAGCTAAGGGCCTGTAAGGAAATAAGTGTTGCAAGATTGCGCAGGATTTTGTTCATTTCCAAGGCGCGAAAATGGGCGCATAGCAGCGCTATGTAACTATTTTCGCAACGCGGGAAATGGGCAAAAAGACAAGTAAGCTTGTGACACTTGTTTTTGCACAGGCCCTAAAGAGTGAGTTGTGAATTGCAAAGGGGACAGGCGGATCAAAAAAAATGCCCTGCAATGTGCAGGGCATTCGAGATACTATCTTGAATACTATTTAAAGCTGAACCACATTGGCTGCAGCAGGGCCTTTTGCCCCTTCAACAACTTCAAAATTAACAGATGCGCCTTCGTCAAGTGTTTTGTAGCCATCAGCTTGAATTGCAGTATGATGGACAAAAATATCCGGACCATCTTCCTGCTCAATAAAACCAAAACCCTTTGACGCGTTAAACCATTTTACAATACCTTTGTTCACTTCTAACTACCTCTTTCTATGCGGCCCTTAGGTCGGGCCATTTGTTAAACAAGAATATTATCAGGAAACTACTTAAAAAAAAACCGCCCAATCCATTATAAGAGGATTGGGCGGTTTGAGATGACAGTCTCTCACGATAAAAACAGATAATACTCTAATATGAATTTGATACATTACTTCATACCTGCAATAAAGCAAGTTATTTTGTAACTATTCAGCATCCTAACCGGGGTAAAATCCCGGCGTTTATTATAAGAGTAACAAAGAATTATATCGTCATTCCGGCATGTTTTTAGCCGGAATCCAGGATGGAGTCAGTGGCAAGTTTCTGGATCCCGGCTAAAAACATGCCGGGATGACGTGAGTGGCAAGTTCAACTTATCGTGCTGATTTTGCGTTTTTTATAAAGGCTACTCAAAATCTTGTTACTTAGAAGCTGTACCCCATTTTCGTCCATTTAGAGCTTCTTGAATAGCATCAGTACGCTTCGAATCTCTAAATGAACAGGTAAGCGCAGACTCCGAATCTGGGGCACATCTGAAGTTACGGTCTCGATTTTAGGGTAATTCATTGCCCTCGCTGAATAATTACGTTATTTTTTTGTAACCATTCACCCCGGTTGCCTTGCTGAATAGTTACGATTTATCTTCTTTATTTTTATTTTTGTTAAAAACTGTTTTTGCGTCTCCCCAAATAATAGAAGCAGCATCCTTGGCCGCAGTCAGCAACTGCTTACCTAACTTCTTGGTTTCTTCACCCAAGGTATGCTCATTGCTAACGACAGTTCCCTCAACGTCAGTACCGGCCTCAATAGCCTTGTGAACCGCCTCTTTGACGGTGTCCCGAAGCTCATCGCTTTTGAGCTTGGCGTCAGCCAGGGCTTTCTCAATATCCGCTTTCACTTTTTCGGTGAAGTTTCCTGCGGCCTCTCTCGCGCCTTCGAAGGCCTCATTCAATTTTTCAGCCAATTTTGCCTCTTTTTCCTGCAGCTGCCGCTTAGTCTGACTGATTTCTTTGTGAGTGGTATCCAGTATCTGCGACTCGACCTGTTTGATACCGTCCACCGCACCGTGCAGCGCTGCAGAAATTTTATCCTTGCCGGCCTCTTCGGCATCCACTAGAGACTGAATCGTTGTTGTTACTGCCTCTTTCGTGATATCTCGCAGATTTTTTGCCCCTTCCTTCATTTTTTTTGCATTCTGTGCAACTGCATCACGGGTAATGTCATGCACCTGCTGTGCCGTCAATTGACCGCTTTCCTTGGCTTTTTTTATGTCTTCAGTGAGTTGCTGTTTCATTTCCTGTAACATGCTATTTACCTCTCTTTTTTTTGAAAATTCAGTAGTGTCCGGTTGGAAAATTGCTATCTGTTCAGGTAAGGCTATAAGTTGCCTTTGATGTAGTAATACATTTTAATAGGTTACTGAGAAACCTTGTAGCTTCTCAATAAGTGGAAGCTGTTTTTGACTTTCTGGATCGAAGCCTACGCTTATCTCCGGCTAAAAACATGCAGGAATGACTAATTTACAGGGAGTTCCGATCATCACCCCCGAATGTCATTATAGGGGATCCAGGAATTTTACCACCACTTATTGAGTCAGATCAATCATCTTTTTTTCATCAGGCAGACCCAGTTTTTAGCCGGTATCTTCTGGTCGGTGTCAAAATGGCTGGAAACAAGAGACAAGATTTTGAAACAGGGTTCAACCGCATTGACAATCTTTCCAGCGCTGAGTTGCGGGGGGCCGGAGCCTTCCCGGGTTTCATCTGCGTTTCCGGCCAGAGTCAGCCACAGTCCGCCGATTTTCAGGATCGCAGCAACTTTTTCGGCAAATTGCGAGAGTTTGTCATCGCGGAAATGATGGAAGCAGCCCCGGTCGAAGGCGAAATCATAAGGCAGGCCGGGGAGGTGACTGCTGAAGAAGTCGAGTTCGTAAAACAGGCAATCAGCCTTTGACTTTTGCGCCTTTTTTCGGGCTTGATTTATCGCAATTTCCGTACTGTCAACACCAACGGCTTCGAATTTCTGTTGCTGTAACCAGATCACGTTGTCGCCGCTGCCACAGCCAATATCCAGCGCTTTGCAGGGCTGCACCGGTGTATTCCGGACAATACTGATGAGGTTGTGGTCGGCCCTGTGGATCTCCCAGGGAGTATTTCCGCTTTTATATCTTTTTTGAAATGGCATGTTTGCTGAGTGTCAAGATGACGTGAACTAAAACGGCGGTTCTTCCATGTCGCCGGGCACGGTGGGTTCAGGGACGGGAGGGGCCTCGTAACCGCCACCAGTGGATTGCTGGCCTCTGCTATCAAGCATTTTCATTTCGCGGGCGACAATTTCCGTTGTGTACCGTTTGTTGCCGTCCTTGTCTTCCCACTGCCGGGTCTGGATTCTCCCCTCAACGTACACCTTGGAGCCCTTGGACAGATATTCTCCGCAGATTTCTCCCAAACGGGCAAAGGCGACAATTTTATGCCACTCGGTTTGCTCCTGCTGCTGGCCGTCCTTGTCTTTCCATCTTTCGCTGGTGGCCAGAGAAAAATTGGCCACTGCCGTGCCGCTCTGGGTGTAGCGGACTTCCGGGTCCCCACCCAGGTTTCCTATAAGAATTGCTTTGTTAACCATGATGACTCCTTGCTGAGATATAAAATATTATAAGTGTCGGTCAGTCCAGTAGGGAAAAAAGAAAATGTTGACACCCATTCTTTTTGCGACCGATAGTTGGGTGACTGCTTGCTTAAACAGTCGATAGTTAATCTGGACAAATAAATACTTGATAATTTGAAAGAGTTAACCAGTGCGGAATTCCCCAAGAATTAAGCCCCTAGTGAACTGGTACACTAATTTACTCCAAATGTTTTTAGAAAGAAATGATGTTTCTGAAAAAAAAACGAGATTTACAGATTATTTTTTTAGGGAAGTGCAACTGTCCATAATCAAGCTTTTACTTGACGTCGTTATATTTTGACAGGATTTCTTCTGGTCTTGGGAGTCTTTGCAAGATTTGCTGCCTGTGACTGCTACCTTTGAGCGGTCGATTAAGGGAGGTTACTATCCAGCACAGCAACCGGAATGACGTGAATGGCAATTTTAACTTATCATGCAGATTTTCCGCTTTTATACAGGCTGCTTAAAATGTTGTTACCTGGAAGACTGGGCAAAAACCGACAGAGGGAAAAGAATTTGACCTGGGGGGCTTTGTTGCAGAATTTGCTGATCGTCGTAGGGTGCTAAGACATCGGGCTGCCTGCTGGCAGCCCGATCTTAACATATTTAGATGACAGCGGAAATTACTCAGCGTAAGCGCCGACCTTCAGCGACTTCTGCTTTTTCCAATCACAAAGAAGACCAATGTCTTATTCGCCTTTAATCTGAACCCAGTGACTCATAATGTAAGTCCGGCACCATTCTTATGGTGCACTTATTGTGAGCCAAAATAAACATTATTGCGCGGCTGGGCGTTTATGATTGCGAGCCGCGCTACACCTAGATGGCGGCAAAGAACCATCAAGGAACATGCTACTAAGTCGTTTTTTAAATAGAAGCGTCAACTTTTGCTACAGCAGATGTGATGGCCTCTCGACACTGAGGAGTAATCTTGTCCATATTTTCGTGGTAGCAGGTAATAATCCTACCTTGACCTTTTTTAACGTCTCCACAAACACCGTTTCTATCTTTTTCAATGTCACAGCTCTTTTTTATGTTCTCAACAACAGAGTGGATCATTTCGGCACACTTTTTGTCAGAAAGTTGGCCCATTGGCATCTCTCCTGTTCTCTGCTGAATACGAAGACAAACCATTCTTTCAGCTCCACTTTTTCCAGCACAGTATTTTTCAGCATCTGCTGTGCAGTCCCCTGCATAAACGTTAGCAGTCACTAAAAGTGTAGATGCAACAATTAATAGAAGTTTTTTCATATTCTTTCTCCTTTGAATTACCCCATAGATGGGAGTTAAGTGATAAGTGAAGTGACAGAACCCGCTTTTCAGCAGGTGGCTCAAGGCGAGTATAGTGGAGATGGACCAAGTCCGATCAGACCCGATTAGACCCTACCGTCGTCCCTAAGGACGACTTTTTCCGCGCGCCAAGTCAGGCCGCAGCTAAAACGATCCCTCAACAGATCCAGTGCGTCCGCTAAATCCATAATAACAGATACAAAACAGAAAGATACAAGTCAAGGAATATTCCATGGCCGCGCCAAAACCATTACGCTGCAAAGATTTTCTCCCGTCATGACTTATCAGCGGCATGGCCAGGAAGGAGAATAGAGATTCGACCTGCCAGTCTCAACAGAAAAAAAATGGCAGCGAGTTAACCTTGTTCCTGATGCTCTCAGATTTCGAGTAGGGCGAAGAATGCTTACCTGCTTTAACAGTTATTCAAGAAGGCCGGCAGTGTAACGGCGAAATAGACGAAGAGGTACTCCTGGACAATTACGAAATTTTTTCTGTTGCAAGATCAAGCGCCTCCGGCAGATTGGTGCTCTCACCGTCCGAAAAACCGCTTTCCCGCCAGATTTCATCACTTTCCATGCAAAGATAGATGCAGGTATCAGAAGAAGCCCTGCGTTTCAGGCACTCAAGGATATATCGGTACATTTCCACCCGGAGAGAGCGGAAATAACGGCATTTGCCGTCCAGGCCCATGATAAATTCTTCATGAAAAAATCTGGACTTTGGGAAGCGGGTCAGGGCAATGGGTCGCAGGGAGGGCAGAAACCGTAATGCTCCCATGCTGATCCAGACAATTTTTTCAGCCGGCACCATGTCAAAAAGTCGGTTGATGGTTTCCTCGTAACCCTGTTGCCAGCCATCATGATAAATAATCGGATCAAAATGAAAGGCGAGCTTATATCCCCATGATGCGCAACGAGCCGCAGCCTCCAGCCGTTCATCCAGGGAGGCGGTTCTAAATTCCTCGCCGGCCATAATAGGGCCGCTGTTCAGGGACCAGGCCATGATGGTGCGGCTGCCATGATTCAAGCCCTTGAGTTGGTCAACAACGGCGCTTTTTGTTTTCAGCTCCAGGATAGCCGTGGACCTATCCCCCATGTATTCCACCAGGATGCGACTGAGGCCGGTCAGTTTGTCCAGGGCCATGCTGTCGGTGAATTCGCCGGTGCCGATGCGCCAGAACTGATCTGTCCTGGTCAGAGCCAGGTCAAGTTCGGCCAGCATATCTTCCACATTGACAAAAAAGGAAAGAAATGGATTATTGAGATAGGCCTGTAGGATGCAGTAGACGCAATCCATGGGGCAGTTCATGCCGATGTTCAAGACTTGGTAATCGCAGCAACGGTATTCCCTGGTGCCGGGGCAGGGTTTGAAAAAATGGCCCCGATTGCGGCAAAGAAGCAGCGCCTGTTTCCCCTGGTTCAGACTGTGGGGATAGGGAAGTTTGAACTCAGGTTGGCCCTGATCCTTGATGGGGCGAATGTCCGCATGGCCTGCTCGGGCCAGAATTTCTTTGGTATATGGGAGGTCAAGGCAGCTTTCTTCCACGAAAATGGTGCGGACGTGGCGGGCCGGATCCCAGGGCTTGAAAGTTGTATTTTTACGAGATGACATGGATGAAAGATACTGGAAAGGAAGAGTCACGCCAATGAAAAAATATTCTATCGGATTTGTATGCTGTTTCGTACTCCTCTTTCTCTGGGGACTCCGACCTGTACTCGCTGAGAAAAATTACGGAGATATTTTCAATGCAGAGTTTGTCAGGACCGTTGAAGCAAATGTGATGATATTCAATCTTTCCGGATTACATCCCCTGATCGGCGAAAAGATTCCGGTCCGTCTCCGTGGAATAGATGTACCGCAGAAGAATACAGGCTGCGCAAAAGAAAGAGAGGCTGCCGTCAAAGCGCGGAAAATCGTCAGTTGGCTACTGACAAAATCAAGAACGATCACCCTGAAAAAGGTCAGCCGTGATAACCGGTTCAGGATTACGGCAGTTGTTCTGGCTGACAACAGGGACATTCGGGAGATTCTTCTCCAAAAAGGCCTCGCAGAGCGAAGGACGGCAAGACAAAAACGGCGGGACTGGTGTCAATGATGATGGCTGAGCCCTGTTGAGTCCATTTCGGTCTGGATTCTGACCGGGCAGATTCTCTCTTCAGCTCAGATTCTGTCCTTCCAGAACAGCCACCCGCGAAGCGGCCTGGAGAAGCATCTCCTTTGTCTTCGTATTCATCTCCGTAAAGCGAACGCCCATCCCCTTATCCTGAAGCGGTCCTCTATAATTGACCCAGACAACCTCGGCATTGACATTGAACTTCATATTTTCAATTTTAAAAGAAAGTTCCAGGGGACGCCCTACGTTGGTCGGGCTTTCAGTGCATAGGAACATTCCATCAGGCGAAATATCTTTTGACAGAGAAATCAGATAGTCTCCTTCAAGAAAAAAATTTACATCAATCTTGACCGGAATGCGTGGGCTGATTCTTTTTTCTGCGCTGTTCATTATTGTTGTCTCCAAATTGTCTTCAGACGACCTCGCTTCCAACGAGGAGGCTGTTGTTAGAAAGAAGAAAGGAGATGCTTCTTTATCTAAAGAATAAAATATTTTATCCTGTAACGTCAAGGAGATAATGAGATCAGGTCGTTGCAGCCCGGAGATGAACCTGACAATCCACGGGAACAGAGCACAACAGCAGGTCAATGAAGAGATGAAACAATGAATAAGGAGGGCATTTATCCTGTCATCGGTCAAAATGGTGGTGCCAGTTAATTTCAGCGAATGTCCGCCGGAGAAAATGATCATCGTCGCTAACCAGGAATTTCAGCTTGCTAAATGTCTTCATAGCAGCTGACTTCACTTCTACCAAGGGTGTCACCTCATCCCTGCTTCCCAGGTAGATCCAAGTTGGCACGGATATTTTTCTGTCAGCCAACTGCGCAAATTCAGCAAAATTAAGGGCCGGGGCCAGAAGAATGATTTTCTTGACCCGGTTTTCATTGGACATGGCATAAAGAGTTGCCATCAGGCCTCCATAGCTTGAGCCGATCATGATGATATTCGAGATTTTGTTCAGAATGGAATTTAACTGAGTCATCCGGCTTTGCAGGTCGCCGGAAAAATCAGGAACAAGCATGTCTGGGAAATGGGCCCTGAAAAAACGTCCTTTTCTCCCCTTACTGCTGCTGTCGAGTCCGTGCAGGAAAATTGCGGTCATGTTTTTTTAAAGAAAAGATAACAGGCCAGGGCAAGGAGAATGGCGGCAAAGATTTTTTTGAAATGGGGTGTTGAGACATGCTCCAGCAGCCGTGGTCCGAGCTGAGCGCCGGCAATTCCGCCGAGACCCAGCAGAATGCCGGCCCGGTAATCCACATTGGCGAATTTATTGTGGGCCAAAAGCGCCGATGCCGCAATGACCAGGATGGCCACAAAGGATGTCCCCACCGCCTTTTGGGCGGAATAGCCCAGAAAGAGCAGCAGCGGAATGATGAGAAAACCGCCACCTAGACCGGTAAACGAGGCGCCGAGACCCACAAAAAGCCCACAGACAAGCAGAGTAACCGAGGTGTTCATTTGATTTTCCTTTAATTTTGGTAACTATTCAGCGAGGGCAACAAATTACCCTAAACTCAAGACTGTAACTTATAGTTGTTCCAAAAGGAAAATGATTACTGTTTAAAAATATAAGAATGCATCTCTCCCCGTTACGAATGACCGTAACTTAATCGAATGACGATTTTGAACAGAGCTTCGGGCGAGT
>JAYEPA010000137.1:0-3369 GCA_034723545.1 Thermodesulfobacteriota bacterium
ATTCGTAATTCCCAATTCATAAGTGACCCGTTTCCGCTCTTGCTCAAAATTTAAATGAGCTTCAGCTATCACCTACGTAGACAAGCGGAGACATCCGATAAGCGAGTCCTACGAGACATCCGATAAGCGAGTCCTACGAGACATCGAGAGCATAAATGTTTCGGACAAAGGGTTTAATGGCAATTTTTGTCACCTGTCTCTTAAAAGATACAGGTGGGATGGGCAAGGATTCCGGGGAAGAAATATTTCTTCTCTGGTTGAGAAGATAGGCTGATTGCGCTGGCCGTAAACTGTTTGGTCAAGGATTGCGTGTTTCTTTTTTGCGACAGTTGGGTGGGGGGGCACTCCTGGAAAATTTCTGCAAGATCGACCGGTTATGAAGAATTCTAAAAAATCAGCGCATGTGCAGTGGTTCTGCTGTGTAATTTCTCTCGCTGTTTTGCTCCCTTTGTTTTTCTGGGGAGGGCCAATTTACCATTCATCGCGGTCATTTAACGAGTTCTGGAATCTGGGGCATCTACTTTTTTTTATGCTTTTTCTCCGTGTTTTTGCTGGGCGGATTTCTCTGGCTCGTTTGTCTTGGAGTTTTGTCTGGAAGATGGTTGTGGTGGTTTTGGGCTGTGGGGTGTTGATTGAAGCCCTTCAGGCAGGTTTTGGTGGGCGGACGAGCAGCCTTGGGGATGTTTGGCGTGATATGGCTGGCGGAATAATAGGTTTAGTCTGGGTGGGGTGGGCCAGTGTTACCAAGCTGCAAAGAGGGGTGCTTGTGCTGGTTGTGTTTTTTGTGGTTGTCGTTAGTATCATACCTTTAGGAGTTGTCTTGGTTGATGAAGTGCGAGCCAGGCGTGATTTTCCGATTTTGTCCTCGTTTGAAACCGCCAGTGAACTTTCTCGTTGGCACGCGAAAACTGAAATTTCTCAGGTTAAAGATCCTGTTCGGCAAGGACGATTTGCTTTGCGGCTGCCTTTGACCACGGATACCTATTCCGGTATTGGATTAAAGTATTTTCCGCGCAATTGGAATGGTATGAAGGGTCTATCATTGAGCATTTACAATCCTGAACAATCTGTACTTCAGATAACCTTTCGAGTCCATGATCGCCTGCATGTTGAGGGAAAGCAGATCTATGCGGACAGGTTTAATCGGTCACTTACCATGCAGCCCGGTTGGAATGTCATTTTCATTTTGATGGATGATATAAAAAATGCCCCGGCAAACCGGGAGATGGATTTGGCTAATATTTACGGCTTTGGTCTGTTTTCGAGTGATCTAAAAGAGGAGAAAGTAATTTATATTGATGATGTAAGGCTAGTTGATGGCTGATGGGTGGTAGTGGCTCTTCTGGGATCAAGTTCCGAGTTCCGGGTAGAGTAGTAAGTTCCGGGGACAGCATACTTAATTAAGGATCAGGTCTAACCTTGTTTGGGCAATCATAGAGGTTGGCATCCACTTTCAAACAGGGAGCTGATCAGCAACAGATTTTTATCCCTCTCTGCCGCACTTTCCAAGTCTTTTTGGTGAATCCTGCCTTGCTGAACAGGAGAAATCGGCAGTCTGGGGCAAGGGGGAGTTTGTTGTCTTTCGCGTGTACCTGCGTTATTGCAGTATTTTTTTCAACATGCTGAATCAGTGCTCTACTCTCCCCCGAATCCGGCTGAAGTTAATCTGTTCGATATGTCTTTTCCTAGAATTTTTATATCTGCATCTGGTATATGGATTTGTTGGAAGACAACTTTCCATGTTGAAACAACATCTACTACTTCATTAATAATTTTCTCAGCCCTTTGTTGTCTTTTAATACCGAAAGATTTGGCTTCCTGGATTAAGGAGTTTCGGTTGGGAGGACGAAATCCACCGGCAATATGTAATTGGTGCTCATGGTTCAGGCCAATATTGGGCAGGAGATCAAACGCAGGGCTGAGCGACCAGCCGTGCTCACCATATAGCATGCAGAAGTTTTTCAGATGATCGTCGGTATTGCCAATGAGGGCGTTGAACACCATTTGTCGGAATAAACGTTCGAGGTCGTTGCCTGGTTGAGCAGATATTCGACGAATGATTTCAGCCATATCCCGGTAGCCAAGATGATAATATCCATCCGCACCGGTTAAGGTCTGCATGCTGACCATGTGTCGTCTTCCTCCGGTTGGCGTGATGTCAAAACGTTCAATAAGGAGAACCCGTTTGGGGCCGCAGGCAATTAATTCAGTATGAGCGGTGTCGATATTTGCCAGGCTGGACAGGCGCATTGCTCCTGTCTCTAATCCAATGACATCAAACTGATCGCGAATGCTTGGGAGTTTAGCCAGCCATGATTTCCCTTTATAGTTGACTACAACCTTAGGCCGTGCTCCCCCCGGTGAGCTTCCAGCCTCAAATAAAAGCGTTAAATCATCATCGACAGTTGAGGGATCTTTTTCAAATTCTTCAGAAAGTTGAAGCAGTTTTTCCAGTTTATGTGCCGGGACTTCAGATTGTTTTGGAGGTGGGGCATTGACAGCAAAGCTCAGGGCGCCAAGGCCATCACTGCCTCTTGCCTGCAGGAGATTTGGAACCCGCTGTTTTTGGCGTGGTAGTTTGTATCGTCTAATAAGAAGACGTCTTCCCCAGTCGTCCGGCAAGCTGTCTTCAAATACGCCGTGAACTCCTGCAAAAGGGCGATTCGCATCAAAGATGTCATTGCATAACGGGAGATGGAATGGGTCAAGGGAAAAGGAATGAGGGGAGTTTAGGTAATTGATGTCGTATCGAAATTGCCCATGCAAGGCTCCGTTTTCCTGTGGGGCTGAAGTGACCAGTTCTCCGACTGGTACTTGTGATCCGTCAAATAGTGTTAACCAGACCCCCAAGCGTATCATTATTTATTCTTTTCCTTTTTTCCAGCCCTTTTACGTAAAGGTTGCTGTTGTTCAAATTGGTTAAAGAGGTTCTGTTTTTCTTGCAGGACCTCCTTCCAGGTGTTGAGGCGTCCTAAGGTATTGCTTGCTTTCAGCCAGTATCCTAATGGTACAGTGGGAATTCCTTTTTCCATTTTGCTGTATGATTGACGAGAGAGGCCAAGGCGTTGGGCGAAGATCTCCTGGCTTTCGTTGCGGCGCAATCGAGCTTCCTTCAGGCGATTTCCCAGTGTATTTAATATATTTTTTTCTTCTTGGGCAATGTTAATCATATTTAACATAATAGGTATTTTTGGTCATTTTTGTCAATTATATTTAACAAAGTATAATTCCGGTAATTCCGGTAATTCCGGGGACAGCATACTTAATTAAGGATCAGGTCTAACCTTGTTTGGGCAATCATAGAGGTTGGTATCCACTTTCAAACAGGGAGCTGATCAGCAACAGATTTTTATCCCTCTTTGCCGCACT
>JAYEPA010000138.1:0-12938 GCA_034723545.1 Thermodesulfobacteriota bacterium
CTACTTTCTGGATCGAAGTCTGCGCTTATCTCCGGCTAAGGACATGCCGGAATGACGATATATTCTTTTGTCACTTTTATAATAAACGCCGGTATTTTCACCCTCGGTTAGGATGCTGAATAGTTACATTTTATGTGGAAATCCGTAGGAGCCCGGCCTCCCCGGGCGACATAATGGAGGTTTGCCGCATCAACCGAACATAATCGCCCGGAGGGCCGGGCTCCCACAACAAACAAGTACCACCATTTGTTGAGGAATTACGATTTTTTCAAGTTATTTATTGTACGTTCCTTATTCCAGTTTTAATAATTCCGTGGTAAGATCCTTGATTCTGATATTAATATTTAGATAAGGCAGATAACCCAAAAACGTCTATCACACAACACCGGCAAAACCGGTTTCCATAAAAAAAGGAAAAAATCATGTCTGAAGAAAACAATCAGCAAGCCAGCAATGAAGCGCCGATTTTTCGGTTACAGAAACTCTATGTCAAAGACCTGTCGTTTGAAAATCCGAATGCCCCGGCGATCTTCCTGGAAAAACAGGAACCTAAGGTTGAGGTCAATCTCGGGTTGAAAAACAAAAAACTGGAAAATGATCACTGGGAAGTGACCCTTTCCATTACAGCCACGGTGACCAACGGTAATGGAGGCAACACCCTCTTTATCGCCGAAGTTGAACATTGCGGCGTTTTTGTCCTGAAAAATATTCCGGAAGAACACATGAACATGGTCCTGGCTGTCGATTCCCCGACCATGATGCTCCCCTTCACCCGCCAGATTATCAGCCAGGTCGCGGTGGACGGTGGTTTTATTCCCTTTCTCATTGAGCCGGTCAACTTCATGGCTCTCTTCCAGAATGCCAAGAAGAAAAAAGAAGCGGAAACGGCAAATTAATTTTTCAGGCAGTAAGGAACGTACATTAAATAAGTTACCCCCAAATTGTTGTACCCCAAGGGCATTTCCTGCGGGGCAACTTATTTAGTTTCCGTTCCTAAGGGCTCACTCAAAAATAAATTAGTAGAGATGAGGTGACAATAGGACATAGATTAAGTCGAGCCAATTGAGCGAAACCGCAGGCGTAGCAGGACTACGTTGAGGATTTCGTGATTGAGGATCGGCTTAAGATGTGTCTTAGTGTCTCCTCAGAATGCTAAGTTATTTTTGAGTGAGCCCTAAGTCAAAAAAAAAGCCCCGGCCAAAACGGCAGGGGCTTTTTTTGTTCCTGATAAAAGCAAACTGATATCAGATTCTGTCTACCACCAGCTTACAGTCTGGTCATTGGCAAACATCATCGCGACAAGTACGTCGTAATTTGGATCGCCATCATAGAGTTTAAACTCACTGGCGTCACGGTCCCGGCTCAGAATCCCGACGAGTGTTTTCACATCGTCGGTGGGCTCGGAACGATAAACATGCAGGATTTTCATTTTTTTCTCTTCATCACTCATGTCTAGTCCCCCTTATTATTCTGCACACGCCGGTGGCGGCGGATTGGTTTGTTTGGGCAGGCCGTATGCGATAATCTGATCTGCTTCACGCATCTTCTCGCCTAATTCTTCCAAGGTCAAAGGGGTCATTTCAGCACCCTCAGGTGACTTCTCGGCCACGGTGAAAACCTCACCTTCCATATCAACGACCCACTCCATGTTTTCCTTCATGTAGTCGGATAACGGTGGATATTCCTCATACATAAATACAGGGTAGGCATAATGATTTTCAACAGCCTGTCCAAGAGCGGACCTCACACCATCACCATACATCCGGTTCTGGATTAAAAAGAAAAGCTTTTTTGATTCCATTTGATCTATCTCCTTATAAGACTAAGTACTGGCCGCACTCATCTAAGACAGCGCCATGGTAAGACTGGGTTCTCATCTGTGTTGCGGTTAATCCCTTGGGGATATCCGCTGCCGAGTCATATCCCTCACAGGTATAACTGTCAGCACAGATAGCAAGGTTTTCGACATCACACATATCGGCAAGGTCGATGAATTGAGGAGACTTGGTCAGATGGATTGATTTGTAGGTAAAAAAGACCATCATGGTTTTGCCGGCACGGACAGCTGCCCTGGCAACACCAACGACATGCCGCATATTCTGCGGGGACGTAACAAAAATACCTAATTTGTTCGGATCAGCAGACATTCGCTTCACCCTCCCTTTTAAAATTTCAAATTAAAATCATCCCTTTTTAACAAAAAAGCGGATAAAGCCGGAATCTTCCTTCTCACCCAGATACTCATGACCGGAACGTGAACACCAGCCGGGAATATCATTACGGGAGCCGGGATCCGTACCCAGGATTTCCAGAACATCGCCACTGTTGATTTTGCCGATCTCTTTCTTGGTGCGCAGCAGAGGCATCGGGCAACTCAGGCCTTTGGCATCCAGGGTGTGGGCTACAGTCAGGCCATCGGGTGCTTGTAAAATGTCACTCATTCTCGTTTCCTCCTTAACAAGGTTTTGGCATTTAAAGTTCTCTATCCATACATAAATAATTTATTATAGATTTAAACCATTTCGTCTCTAACAAGAATGGCTGTTTCTGTCAAGCGCTAAGATGAATAGAGACTCATTGACACCAGGCGACTATTCATCGGTAGCGCCTCACGGAGGAGGCCTATACCCTGTTTTTAATGGTGTTTACATGTTCGCCCATTTCTCCATTACACTGCAGGCCTTCACCAATTGGTACGATACATTTACAGAAACGCGCTGTTTCAAACCGGACATGAGACAAAAAACTCCTGAAAGGAATAAATACCTTGAACACGTGTAACTATTCAGCATCCTAACCGGGGTGAAAATTCCGGCATATTCACCCCGGTTGTCTTGCTGAATAGTTACGAACACGCTTGACAAAAAATCAATGTACGGGTAAAGCATGAAAAATTTTTCTTTAATTCATTAATTAAAAATAAGGAATCAAATCTCTAAATCCTGAATTATATAAAGTATTAAATTAATGGTTTTGAAAAAATACCACCGGCATGATCCGACACCTAGCTGAAACGAAAACGTCAGCTGCTGACGACAGCCAGACTGTTTTTTTACGAAACCGACATTCAATTTAAACACGGTTGCCATGCGGGGCCTAAATCAGCCTGTGAGGAAGGGCTGCATCCCGGGGAAATCAACCGGCACAGAAGGGAGAGAAACGGTATGAGTGAGGAAAGTATTTTTGGGCAAAAAGTAAAAAAATTGTACAAGGCTCTCTGTCAATCAGAATGGAATGCCATGGTTGCGGGAATCATTGTCGGCATGCTCAGTGTGCTCATCATGGCCTGGTGGCGGCCTTGGGGTGCAGTGGGAGCCATCAGAAACTGGGGCGACTGGATCATGTACGGCGTCACCACGCTGGTCGGTTCCGATGTTGGCATTTTCGCCTTTTATGAAGATGCGCCTAAATCCATACTGATCAGTTCTGGATCAGTGATTGGACTCGGTTTTGTCGGCGGCGCCTTTGTCTCAGCCTGTCTGGGCCATGATTTTGCCATCCGTATTCCACCGCGCCTTGAGCTGGTTAAAGGACTTATTGCCGGTATCCTGATGGGAATCGGCTCCACCCTGGCCGGTGGCTGTAACGTCGGCGGTATGTACAATGCCATTGGCAACCTGTCCGCCAACGGTTTCACCATGTGGTTCGGTCTTGTCATCGGTGTTCTTGCCGGTCTCAAATACATCTACTGGGAAATGGAGGCCATCACCTGGGGTAGCAGTGGCGCCAAGACAATTGATTTTCCCAATGGAGTAAGGACCATGCTTGGCGTTGTTGCCCTCATCGTCCTGATTGCCGGCGCCTATATTTATGCCGGCAATGAAGACAGCGATTATATTGCCTCCCTCTCCGGTATTCTCATGCTGGCCGCCGGTCTGGGTTATACCATGCAGCGTGGCCGCTGGTGCATGGTTCAGGGTTTCCGCGAGCCCCACATGACCGGTGACTGCACCCTGGCCAAGTCTGTTGCCCTGAGTATCTTTATTGTTGCCGTGGGTGCAGCCGTACTGAAATATTCCGTCCCCATGCGCGCCGATGGTGAAGCTGTGCTGTTGCCCATCAATTATGTTCGCGGCACCTTTGGCTGGGCCGGCGTTGTCGGCGGTGCTATTTTCGGCTTCGGCGCTATGATGGCCGGCGGTTGCGGTTCCGGAGCCCTCTGGCGCGTTGGTGAGGGCCAGGTCAAACTCTGGGTAACGGTATTTACCTTCGGCCTCTCAAACTCCATCATGACAGGCTGGTTCAAAGATAATGATTTTGAGGCGGACGGCTTCCTCGGCAAGTATGTCTATCTCCCGGATGTCATGGGCTATGGCGCAACGCTGTTCATGATTGGCGCTATTATGATCCTTTGGTATCTGATTGTTGACTGGAATGAAGATTCGAACAAGCTCATTATTGATATGTAAGGAACGGGCCAAATCAAATGGCTGATCTTGGCTGAAAATTGTTAAAAAAACAAAAAACGCATTTCCCGACCCGGTTTGGAAATGCGTTTTTTTGTTTTCTGAGGATTCTTTCAGCCTTCCATTTCAATATTTTTTCCAAATTGGCCTTACGTCCTTATTTTCAACATGTTACAGAAGAGGAGTAAAGAAAAAAGAGGTTACCCCTCTACACCTTTGTCCCTTTGTCCCTTTGTCCCTTTGTCCCTTTGTCCCTTTGTTAATATCTTTTCATCTTGACAGAAAGACTGCAAGCAAGGCATTGTAAAATAATGCAAAATCATGTCAACGGCCTTGGCCGGCATATCCATCACTCTCCCGACCAGCTCCTGGCCGACGATGAAATTATTGTCATTGTTGATGACGATAATGCTATTCGTGAACCTTTAACATTCTACTTCAAAGAACATGGCTTTACTGTAGAGGAAAGCTCTTCCGCCCAGGAACTCCGAGAAACTCTTACCTGCCGCCAGATCGCCCTCATTTTACTTGACATCAATCTGCCCGACGCGGATGGGGCCTCACTGATTCCTGAAATTCTCGCCACTCATCCCGATGTGGCAATCGTCATGCTCTCCGGCGTTGGTGATATCAATGTGGCCATTGACTGCATCCGCAGTGGAGCAGATGATTACATCACCAAGCCGGTCCAGTTTAATGAAATTCTCCTCATTGTCCGCAAGGCGCTGGACAAACGCCGCCTGATTCTAGAAAATCGCCTCTATCAGGAAAATCTGGAAGAAGCCCATTTCCGCATTCGATTCATGCACCAGCTTTCCCTTAAAATGAACTCGGTTTATTTAAGCACTATTGAACTTGATGAGGTTCTGAAGGCAATTCTTGTCGGCATCACGGCCAAAGAAGGCCTGCGTTTCAACCGGGCCTTTCTTGCCATATTTGATGAAACAGGAGAACACCTCACGGGACGCCTGGGAATTGGACCGAACTGCAGGGAAGAGGCGGATCGGGTCTGGTCAGAAATGCAGGCCAGGGAGTTACAATTTATTGATATCGTCAACAATCTGCCCTCTTCCTGCGACCTCGTCGATGGCGAGGTAAGCCGTATTATTCAATCCCTCAAAATACCGGCCACGGAAACGGATCATATTCTTCTTCAAGCGGCCCAACAACGTAAAAGCCTGAATGTAATCAAGGGCAGAAGCACTGTTCCTGTTCCTGAAGATTTAATTTCATTACTGAACGAAGACAGCTTTGTGATCGTGCCTCTCTATTCACCGGGCCGTACCCTTGGTGTCATCATTGCCGACAATTATGTCACCCGCAGGCCGATCTCCACCGGCCATATCAATGTTCTTGAACTTTTTGCCAGTCAGGCCAGTCTTGCCATTGAGCATAGTCATCTGTATATGGACATGCAGAAAAAGATCGAAGAGCTGGAAGAACTCAATCGGGAACTTGACAAAAACAAGGATTTACTGGTTGAAGCCGAACGGCTGTCAGCCCTTGGCCACATGTCCGCCCAGATGGTGCATCTGATCCGTAATCCCATCACCTCCATTGGTGGTCTTTCCAGGATTCTTTCCCGGAAAATCGAAGATGAAGGGCTGAAAAAATATTTTAACGCGATGATCAAGGAGACCTCCAGGCTCGAAAAAACACTGGAAGAACTTTTTGGCTTTGTCAAGCAGCTCGATTTTAAGAAAAAAAACAACCCCCTTTATCCTGTCATTAAAAATTCTCTCATGCTTGTTCAGAGCAATCTGCAAAAACAGAACATTTCCCTGGAGATCGATCTTGTTGAGCCTGATCCGATTATCCGTATGGACAGCCGCCAGATCAGCCAGATGTTTCTTCATCTGATAAAAAACAGTATTGAGGCCATGGCAAACGGCGGCAAGCTGTGTATTGGTTCAAAAATTGAGGGAGACTGGGCTCTGATTACCATCAAGGATACGGGTCCCGGTCTGTCGACATTCCATCTGCACAAGGCCAAGGATCCCTTTTTCACGACAAAAACATTTGGAACCGGTATGGGCCTGACCATGGTGGAACGTCTCCTTACAGCCCATGGAGGCCGCTTTAAACTTAAACGTCTGGATACAGGCCTTGAAGTCGTGGTCAAATTGCCGTTAGCCGATAACAAAACCGCCAATGAAGGCTAAGTCAGCAAGCCAAATTTTCTTTTTCCTATATCTTGAAAATCGACAGTCTCTTTACACTTAAAGGGTTTCAAGCGGCAGATACGCTTTCACACTCCGGACCAGGGCAGACCACCAGCGGGCTCGAAAAGCTGGATCTTTCTCCAGGCTCTCTGTTGAAGGCCAGAGTCATTGATTTTTCCGCTGACGGCCGGGTTCTCCTTGAAATTGAAGGAAAAACCGTTACGGCCTCGAGCCGGACTGCGCTATCAAAAGGAAATCTCCTGCTGGAAGTCCAACAGGGGGGCGACAATCCTGTCCTGAGTCCGGCCGGAAAAAAGGCAGCGGTTCAAAATTTTTTACAATCTTTTCTGGGATCCGGCACCGGGCCCCAGAACGCGGTCAAACTCTTAAACCAGATGACAGGTCTCCACTCCTCTCAAGCTGGTGGCAAGACGGACCTGTCCCTCACCAACCTTCTGCGGGCCATCAACGCGATCACCATTGACAGCAACGGTGACATCGGCAAAATACTGCAGACGGAAGCGGCAATTTCCCCGCAATCAGCCACTTTCCTGCCCAAACTTCTGCAAAAATTCCTTGAAGAGGGTAGCGGCCGCACAGAGACGTCTTCCCTAACCGCAAACGAATATAGTGGTCTGAAAAAACTGACTCACATTCTTGAGATGCTGAGGGAAGTCAATGACCAGCCAGTCTCCGGAAAACAGTCTGATTTTTCTTTCTTCCCCTGTTTCTTTGCCGGCGACTCGGGCTGGGGCCAATGGCTTTTTCATAAAAATGAAGAAAAAGGGCTACAAAAAGATCAGGGCTACAGTCTCTCGTTTTTTCTTGAGATGAGCCGAATTGGAAATTTACATTGCCAGGTTCGTGTTCAAGATCAGGCCGTTCAAGGACATTTTTTTGTTGATTCTGAAAAAATCAGCACCCATATCCGTCAAGCTCTTTCGGAGTTGACGGATCTTCTCAACAATCTTGGCTATTCTCCTGTCTCATTTTCCTGTGAGTTCAAGCAAACCTCCATGATGCAGGAGTTAAAAGAGTCTCTCCAGTCCCTGGCTGGGATAGAGATGTCCATTGTGGATCTCCGGGCCTAAGGAAACTGTCCTACCATTCAGCCTTCAGCCCTTTCCCCGACTCTTCTTTTCCTAAAAGAAGGTCTCTGCCAGGAAACAATAACCCCGAGACAGGCAATCACGGCCGCGGCCTGAAAAGAATAATGCAAAGCACCAACAAACTGCGTTGCATGGACGACCGCATAATCTCTCATATCCAGGCCGCCTGTCAGCCTGCCAAAAAACAGCGAGAAGCTTAAACCGGACAGGCCGATCCCCAGCATCATCCCGAGATTTCTGGCTGTGGCCAGCAGGGCAGAAGCCGTGGAGCTTTGTTTTTTTGTTGTTCTGCCCAGGACAGATGAGCTGTTCGGCGAGAGAAAAAGAGCCTGGCCCATGCCAAGAAAAGACATTCTCACGGCCACGTCCAATGGGCTGCTGTCAATCCGCAAACCAGAGAGCAACAACATGCCGGCAGCCAGCAGGGCCAGTCCCAAGGTGGACAATATCCGGGCGCCGAGAAAATCAGACAACCATCCGGCCATGGGAGCAACCAGTAAAGCGGCCAGGGGAAGAGCGATCATGACCATGCCGATACGGGAAGAATCCAACTCAAGGATATGACTGAGGTAAAACGGAATGAGAATCAGGGCGGCAAAGAGGACAAGAAAAGAAATAACGGCACAAGTCACTCCAACTGAGAAATATTTTTTTTTAAATAATTGAATTGGCAGAATCGGCTGAATTGCCTTTAACTCATGTTGAATAAAATAAAATAGAACAATGGGCAGAAGAACCAGCCCGGCCAGCAGAACAGAAAATGAAAAATCTCCTGCAACCCCATAAGTTAACACCAGAGAAGCGACAAGTAAAATAAAGGCCCAGAGAAAGACGCCCTTCATGTCAAAATCATTCAACACTTTGCCCCGGCGTGTTGACGGTAAGATTATTCCGGCCGCCAGTCCGCAGATCAGGGAAACCGGAACAGTCATAAAAAAAAGAGACCGCCAGGACCAATAGTGGATGATGTAGCCCCCCAACGTCGGGCCGCTCATCAAACCCAAAGAAACGGCAATGCCAATCAGGCCCTGACCGCGTCCCAGCTGGTGTGGAGGAAAAACCTGCTTAATCAGGGCCGGGCCCGTGGACATCATCATGGCCGCGCCGCTGGCCTGAAAAAAACGAGCCATGATCAACCAGAGAAAACTTTGAGAAAACGCACAGGCCAGGGAACCCGCACTAAAAAAAAAGAGCCCGAAGGAATAGATCCGGCCGCGTCCGATACGGTCGGCAAGATGACCGAAAAACAGCAGTGAGGTGGTAATCGTCAACAGGTAGGCCAGGACCACCCATTCAGTCTGAACCAGAGAGCTGTTAAATTCAGCCATTATCTCAGGCAGGGCTATATTGATCATGCTGCTGTCCAGGGTGGAAAGAAACACGCCGATGGACACGATCAGAAAAACCTGCCATTTTCTGTTGCCTGCTTGCAAAAGTGTGGTTATCCTGTTTCTGAATTAAGGGCTCAAATAAAAAATTCTTGCCTGACACTTCCAATAAAAAAATAAAGGTGAAACACATGTATAAAAAATTGACAAATAAACCAAGAAAATTTCTGTTTTATACCCTTCTCCTCCTCAGCTGTTTTTTCGTCAGCACAGTGGCAGGCGCGGCAACAAAAATGCCTGCATTTTCACTGCCCTCAGCTGTTGACGGAAAAACCATTAACAGCAATTCTTTTGACGGTAACGTCCTGCTTGTCACCTTTTTCGCCACTTGGTGCTCTCCCTGCCTGCAGGAGATTCCCGCATTGATCAATCTTCAGAATAAATTTGCCGAAAAAGGTTTTTCCGTTATCGCCCTGTCCGTGGACCAAGGTGGCTCAAAGTCGGTCTCCCGCCTGATCGATAAAACCGACATCAATTATCCGGTGCTCATGGCGGATAGCCAGACCCCTCAAGATTTTGGCGGCGTTTTTGGCATTCCCACCTCGTTTCTGGTCAATCAAAATGGTAATGTGATAAAAAGTTATCCAGGCTATGTCACCCATCACGTCCTGGAAAAAGATATCAAAAGTCTGCTGAAATAACGCCCAGGATCTTAAATTTCAGCGCAGTTCCAGGAAAAACAAGGACTGGGGAGTGCAACGAGACTTCCGATAATCGAGCAGGAAAGGCATAAGATAATATTTTTATTTTCTGGTTGACTCCTGAAGATGTTCCGATTATTTTTTTCTAAAAATTAGTAGAGATGTCAAAATAGTTCTTGTTCAGGCATTTTGCCTGTTTTGGTTACAGCAACCATAAAAACACACTTGAGGAGAATCTGATGAGCAAAAAACTGTTATCCCTGGCAATGGCAATGGCATTTACCGTAAGCGTGGCTAGCGTCAGCATGGCGGCCAAAGTCAAATGTGAAGTAACCGGAGTTGATGGCGACAACGTTACCATGAAGTGCAAAAAAGCCAGCAAACTGAAAGTCGGTGACAAAGTTGACGTTAAAGCCAAAAAATCTGCCGCTGTAGAAGGCTGCTAATTTTTTTTCTTTTCCGTAGTAAAAAAGACCGTTTGATCCGGTTGATCAGACGGTCTTTTTTTATTTTTGCCGGAAGAGTCAGCCCCTTGCAGGCTCAAGACAGGCTCCTGGACCAAGTTAGACAATCTTGATGAGCAGGAACCAGGCCATGGCAAAAGCAACAAAAAGCTCTAAAAAAAGCGAAACAATCACACCTATCAGGGCTCCGGTTCCCGCCCAGGCCCCCTGTTTGATACCTTTGACGGCGAAACAGATCTCAGCGAGAAAGGCCCCTAAAAAGGTTCCCAGGATCATACCGCCGAAAATCGGCAGGAACAGGCCGACCACCATACCGATTGAAGCCCCGATCACACCGTATTTTGAAGCGCCGAATTTTTTGCTGCCATATCCGGCCAACAAATACTGGCCGATCCAGGCAGCCAGGGACACTGAAGTAAGGATCACGATATCCAGCCAGCCAATGGGCTCAAAACCGGTAAGCCAACCATGGAGCAAGGCCCCGACAACAATGATCGAGGTTCCGGGCACGACAGGAAACAGGCTGCCGATTATCCCGGCCAGAATAAAAATGAATAACAGTGTATCGTATAAATTCACAACTCTATCTTTTCCTTCTAATCCCCTCCGGAAAAATGTAAATATTCGGCCAGCACCCCATCTTCGCACGATCAGGCTGACTCACATAGGACTACTATAGTTCTCCAGCCTACTTGTCCGAATATAGGGCTGACACCGCTTTGCTGTTATCCAAATATTTACATTTCGGTGGTTATAATAACAATTTTGCATTAAGCCGAATATTTACGGAAAAACCAAAAAATATTGGGCTCTCAATCTTTCTGGGTGCCCCCCTTATCCTGACCATTTCAAGAGACAGCCATGGATCTTCTATATGCTCTATTTTTGGGCTTCCTGCAAGGCGCGACCGAATTTTTACCGATCTCAAGTTCCGGTCACCTGCTCCTGGCGGAGTATTTTCTCCATATCGAACAGGCAGGCCTCAGCTTTGATGTCGCCCTGCATATGGGTTCATTGATCGCTATTCTCATCTATTTCTGGCGTGACTTTTATCTCCTTGGCCGGGCCGCTTTATTCATGGATTCGGGAAAAGAAGCGGATCGACGGAGACGTCAGGCAATCTATATCTGTTTGGCCACCATTCCGGCGGTTGTCGCGGGACTGCTACTCGGTGACGCTGCGGAAACCACCTTTCGTGAACCCTGGATTGTCGGCATCACCCTCTCTGTTGCCGGCTGTTTTCTGCTGCTGGCCGACAAGAAGGGAAGTCACTCCAGAAGTTACAAAGACATTGGCTTAAAAGATGCGATAATCATCGGATGTGCCCAGGCTGTGGCCCTCATACCAGGTGTGTCACGCAGCGGCAGCACCATGACCGCCGCCCTTTTTCTCGGCCTTGACCGATCCGGCGCCGCCCTTTTTTCTTTCCTGCTGTCAGCGCCAATTGTCCTGGGCGCCGGCATCTATAAAATCCCAAGCATACTGGAACAAGGTCTGGACTCAAGCGGCTTGGCTTTTTACGGAACCGGCTTTTTGGCAGCCCTCTTTTTTGGTTACTTTTTTATCGCCTTTTTGATGAAATTTGTCAGGACAAGGAGTTTGGCGATTTTTGCCTATTATCGCTTCGGACTTTCAGCCCTGGTCTTTATTGCACTGGCCCTGAAGTAATTGTGATGTCTCTGATCAGGTATCTTCTTTAACTCCACACTTTCATATCAATCTTTCGGCATCTTTTTAAGATGATAAACAAATAAAAGGAAATCAATGGATTCTCCACATCTACCTGAAAAAACAAAAAAAATTCTCAAAAGGATTAGAAAACGATTTACCGTCGACTTTGAACCTTTGCGGGTTGGGAATATTGAATTGAACATTCTCAAGGTCACCGACCTCGAACAGCTTCTGGGCGGCAAAGACCCGTTTGAAAATGTTTCTGAATTTCCCTTCTGGATCAAATTATGGGAATCCTCCATGGTACTTGCCGAGCTGATGGCCAGTCTGCCTCCGGCACCGGAGAAGAGTCTGCTGGAGCTTGGTGCCGGTCTGGCAGCCCCAGGTCTGGTTGCGGCTGCCAATGGATCCCAGGTCACTCTATCGGACTATGAACCCCATATCCTCGACTTTGAACGGGTCAGCGCAGCTGCCAGCAACATTTCAAATGTGAATTTCAAGATAGTTGACTGGAATAATCCACCGAACATCGGCAAATTTGATACAATCATAGGAGCGGAGATTCTTTTCCGTGATGATTTTTTTCAACCTCTGCTCAACATTTTTAATCAATATCTCGAAACGGACGGTATAATTTATCTGGCCCATGATGTCAGGCGAAAAAGTCTGCCCAAGTTTCTGCGTCTGGCGGAAAAAGAATTTGTCATCGGCACAAAAACCAGAAAGATACGTTCAGAAATTGAAGAACTGACTGTCATGATCAACAGGTTGACAAAAAAATAAAGTAACTATTCAACTCCACAACCGGGGTGAAGATTCCGCCATTTATTTAAAAGTAACAAAAAAATATCTTCATCCCCGGTTACTTTGCTGAATAATTACAAAATAAAAAACAGGCGAAATTAGATTTCGACGACAATACAAGAGCAAAAGTAAAACAAGTATAATTTTTCTGACTTCTGACAAACTTATGCCAATCTATGAATACGAACATATCGGCCAGGGCTGTGATCTGGGCAAAATATTTGAGATCAGTCAATCTTTGGACAGTGAAAAATTAAACCGCTGTCCCCAGTGCGGAAAAGAAGTCAAACGGC
>JAYEPA010000139.1:0-3341 GCA_034723545.1 Thermodesulfobacteriota bacterium
AGCCCCAGCAGGGTACCAGCACTGGGAAAACTGTAGGCCGTTGGCACCAAAACATCCACAGTGGAATTGGTCTCAGCACACTCCATGTCATGCTCTTTCAATAACGCCTTACAGCGCTCAATAATCATGGGCAAAACCACCAGCACCGTGCCAGTGGCAATAGCAGTGATCACTGCCTCACCAGCTATTGAGAGAATTTCACGATATGAAAAAGGGGTGGCCCAGTGAAGAAGTAACGGCAGGAGAACAAAGGCCAGCAACAGGGCCGCAGTGAGATAGGCCCAGAGAAAGACCTGCAAACGTCCCAACTCCTCTAACTGAAGAGTACCAGCCGCCGAGATTGAGATGGCAAAGATACCAAGGGGAGCCAACTTGGCAACAAAGGAGGCAACCCCCATCAGACCATCACCGATATTGGTGGTCAAGGTGAGCATAGTATCCTTATTCTTTACTTTGATTACCGCCACTCCCATTAACAAAGAAAAGAGCACTACAGCCGGTACCACTGTTCCGGCCAGGGAGGAGAAGATATTGGCGGGGATATACAAATCAATAAAATTAAATTTGGCGGCTTCGGTTACCAGGCTGGAGCTGAAAAAACCTGCCATCTCCCAGTTAGGGTAGGCAATGGGGATAAGGAGCAAAGTCAGCATCACCGCCAACCAGACAACAAGAATAACCTTGACGGCCTTTACGCCGATACTTGCCGCCATATCACTATCCAGACGCCCCAGACCCCCAACAATAGAGACAAGAACATAGGGCAGCACCGTCATCTGCAGAAGACGAATATAGACATTGCCGATAATCTCCAGATTTCCAGCCGGTTCACCCACCACAATACCGCCAAGAACACCTAAGCAAAGGGCAATAATGACCCGTTGAAACGGGCTTAGTTTGTTATATACATTCACAACTACCATGGAAAAATATCCTCAAGGTTATTAGAAAACCAGCCTGTTAAGCTGTCTGATATTTTATTTTTTTAATCCCTGCATATATGTCGCTGTATTTGTTGTGACACATGCATTAAAGATCTGTTGCAAGTCAGAAAGAACCTGTTCTTCCGCCTCTCCAGTCAGCTCATCCATGAATACTTTTTTTACTTCAGTGGCCAAGACAAGCACATTATCGTAGTTGCTGTGGCAAAAGCCGGCCAGAAAACCTTTGCCGTAAAAAATATCATTTTCTGCAGCGGTGATATCTACGCCCTTTACGGCAATATTTTTTAAGGCAGTAAGCCATGTTTCAATAACCGGTCTCCAACTCTCATCTTTAACCGTTGAGGTGCCAAGGTTAAAGACGGGAAGATCAGTACGCTCGTGACGACGGAAATTATAGGAATGAATGTCATACACAATACATTGCCCAAAATCTTCAAGCAAGGCGTCAACTATAGCTGCAACAATGCGATACACCTGGGCATGTTTACCCTTACCAGTGGCAATGGCCTCAGCAGAAAGAGGGGTCTTCCAGATTTCCTTACCCCAGGCTGTTTCATAGATACAATCAGCCGTGGGGCGATTAAGGTCATACTCATAACGGGAGTCATGACCAATAAGCGTTATAGGCTGCTGGTCAATGAAGCTACCGGTATAGGGATCCTCCTCATAATAGCGCTCAGCCTGGGAAAGCAGACAATTATCCACCAGCTCTTGGCGCATATTGCCGCCATTATGAATGGCAGTACTGATTGTTGGTTCATATCTATCAATTTTCAGGCTCAAGGCTCCACCGTTAATGGTGGCGGCAAATAGTTCACGTTGCTTTATTTTGTCAATAATGGCTGCTTCAGATAAGTGTGTCATAAAAATATTCGCGGTTGAATTTAGAGATATGTAAGCCACCGGCTTGTTGCCACATGGCGAGATTTATAGCCCCTGTACCACAGGCAAAAAGGGTAGAGCAACAGCAGAAAAACAAAGGTGATAAGGTAGCATGTCTGTAAGTCAGTAACATCCCGTAAACCACCATAGGTTCCTGAACCTGTCAGAACCAGACGATGAACCAGATAAAAGACCATAGAGGTCTGGCCAAAGACCAGCAAAACACCATTGGGGCGGACACCAATGATGCGCTCCACAGAGATCATCAAGGCAAGAATCATCGCCATAAGTCCCAGTTCCAGCAGGGCAAATGTGGCTGAGGGTGGGTATTTACTCACATGCAGCCATTGCTGCCACGTATTGCTATCCCGCAACAGCAGCATATTGCCATAGCCGTTCAGGTAGCGCACCACTCCATAGGCACAAAGGGCAGCAACACCAGTGGCGAAAAGTAATTTCACCGGGCCGATGGTCTTACGTCCTTCACCATAATCCAGGAGGTAGCGGCCAAACACCCAGCCTACAATCATCATGGCCAGCCAGGGCAGCAGAGGATACATAATGCTTAAATTTGACGAAGAGTATGATGAAAAGAGCAGAGCCTTTACTATCGAGCCCTCACCGGCACCGGGGGGCCACCCCTGAACTGTCAATATTTCACCGAAGATAAACCAACCAAAAACCAGGGCTAAAAGAAGAGAGCTGGGCAAACGGCGCAGCAGGGCCATGCACATCATGGCCACACCAATGGCATATAAGACCTGAAAGAGGAGTTTACCGGAGAAAAAGGAGATAAGGGTGGGATCAAGCAGGGCAATAAACGCACCGCGCAGCAGGATATCCCTATCAATATGCCAACTCTCAATGCCCCTGACCACCTTACGTTCAACACTGATGGCCAAAGCCGTACCAGCCAGGAAAACAAAGGTTGGTGCGCACAGATGCGTCATCCAGCGGCTGAAAAACTCAAAACCCGGCAGAACAGTACCGCTGACATATTTTGCCGCCGAGTCACCGCCAAGATGGCCGGCACTATACACCATGGAGACATGATCCAACATCATCAGAACCATGACAAAGCCACGCATCCAGTCAATGGCTGCTATCCGTTTAGATTGTGTCATCAGCAAGTCCCCTCTCTAGCTTTCAGCAGACTTCTTTTTCAAGTTTGAACCGATGACATCAAAATGGCGAAGCAACAGCTCTTCATAGCTTCTGACCCTTTCCACGTAGCGTACGGGTTCATTACCACGGGCATAGCCGTAACGCAGATTCTGGTAGTACTCTTTTTGGGCCAATAACGGCAGCACCTCCTTCATCTCATGCCATTGGTCAGGATCTTTACCTATTTTCTTGGCCAGGGACTGGGCATCTCGAAAATGTCCACGGCCAATATTATAAGCAGCCAGGGCCAACCAGGTTTGATCTGGTTCAGGGACATGCTCAACCATCCTCTTCATCTTGGCGAGAAACTTTGCCCCGGCATAAATATTTTGCGAGGCATGGAGACGATTT
>JAYEPA010000140.1:0-12822 GCA_034723545.1 Thermodesulfobacteriota bacterium
AGGTCCTGAAGAATGTTCGTACAGCGAAAAGAATGGATTTGGAATTGATTCCTGGTTTTCAGGCCACGATGAAGACCATGGAAGAAAAACTCGGCAATGACGGCCGCATCCTGGTTCGTCTATCCGGTACTGAACCCGTTGTACGCGTCATGCTTGAGGGCAAGGATTACGATATCATCGATACTATGGCTGATGAGCTGTGTGATTTAATCCGCAAGGCGGATGTGTGAGTGGCAGGAGTGAGAAGTGAGGGGTCAGGAGTTAGAAGGTAGAAGGCGGAAGGTTGAATGAAAATTCGTTTAGATAAGCTGCTGTTAGCCCGTAAGCTTGCTCCGAGCAGGCAAAAGGCCCAGGCCCTCATCGTTGCAGGTCTTGTCAGGGTGGATGGCCAGCCGGCAGACAAGGCCGGTTCCATGTTTTCCTCGGACTGTCAAGTTGAGGTGAAAGGCCCTTCCTGTCCTTTTGTCAGCCGCGGCGGATTAAAGCTTGCAAAGGGGCTTAAGTATTTCAGCATTGATCCGGCTGATTTGATCTGTGCTGATATCGGTGCCTCCACCGGCGGCTTCACCGACTGCCTTATTCAGCATAAGGCGGCAAAAGTTTATGCCGTTGATGTGGGCTATGGTCAGCTTGACTGGAAGCTGCGCCAGGATAAACGGGTTGTCGTGATGGAAAGAACTAATGCCCGTTATCTCCAGCCCGGTGATATCGATATGAATCTCGACCTCGCTGTCATTGACGCGGCTTTTATTTCGCTGAAACTGCTTATCCCGCCTCTCATCCCCCTTTTTGCCGGCCCGGTTTCGATTCTGGCCCTGATCAAACCCCAGTTTGAGGTGGGCCGAGGCAGGGTGGGTAAGGGCGGTGTGGTCAGGGATCCGGTTCTTCATCAAGAGGTGATAGATGATCTTCTTAACTTTGCCAAAGGACTGGGCCTGACTGATAGAGGCGTCACTGAATCGCCGATCCTGGGTCCTAAGGGGAACCGGGAATTTTTGGCGCATTTTGTCAGCTAAGGTTTGACTTGCAAAACCGATAATGCTATTTTGCAATATTGATATAAACATTTTGACATGAAACTATCGGAGAAATTTATGCTTAAAAAATACAAGATTCTATCTGGAAAAATGTTGTCCGGTCTGGTCTTCGGCCTAGCGCTGACCTTCCTGGCCGGTTCCGCATTGGCGGCGGAATACCGCACCGTGACCAAGGATGGCGTTAATATCCGTTCCGGCCCCAGCACCAAGGATGAAATATTCTGGGAAGTGTTTAAGGGCTTTCCCCTGAAAGTTGTTGCGCGCAAGGGAGACTGGGCCAAAACTGAAGATTTTGAAGGCGATACCGGCTGGATTTTTTCTCCTTTGCTTTCCACGAGAAAGAACGTCATCATCAAGGTCAAGAAAGGGAATATCCGGGTCGGCCCGGGGAAAAATTATGAAATCGTTGCCTCGGCGTTGTACGGTGTTGTTTTTAAACCCGGCAAATCTGATGGAGACTGGCTCCAGGTCAGTCATGCCGACGGCACCAAGGGCTGGATTCACAAGTCACTCGTCTGGCCCTGATCCAGACTTTGAAAAAAGCCAAAATGTCTGTATTTGCGAAGTCTTCGCTAGAAGTTGGAGTTTGCCCCCTGTTTTTAAGGGTGCTTATCTATCTGTAGGAGCCCGCCCTGCGGGCTCCTACGAAGTTCACATGAAATCATTTCGCAGAGTCACAGAGTTTCTTCTCAGTTACTTTCAGCTGAACGTCACCGGACAGCGCACCACCTTTCCCGCTTTGTTGCGGAACAGAAGATAGCCTTTCTCCCTGCCGAAAAGCAGGAGATCCCTGGTGATTTTCACATCTTTGCGGCAATATTTGATGATCTTGTCAATCCTGCCTTCCCGGTACCATTTCAGAGCCTGGAGACCGTCGCCTGATTTTTTCACCCCAAGGGTGTTTTCAGCCAGACGATCCAGGCTCAATCTGTAGCCCAGCCTGTTTTTCACCTCTTCCAGAATGTCCAGAGTCGGCAGGGAAGCAAGGTTGAGATCTGTGTAGGCGCTTAAGACGAGGTTGTCAAAACGTTTGTTGTTAAAGCCCACCACAAGATCACATTCGCCCAGACGGCTGACCAGTGCGTCTATCTCATTTTCCCGGAAAACAAGATACTCATCAAGTAGACTGTCAAAGACGACGGCAACGCTGATTCCCATACGGTCTGCCCGGTGCCATCCCCCGACCTCCCGGGCGGAACGCTGGGTCTCGATATCAAAGACACAATAATGTTCGGGCAGTGACCTGTCTTTTTTGTCCTTACTGTTTCGTTCGGCTTCCGACAGGGTGGCAGGAGGTGTCGACGTGACGGGCAAAGGATCGGAATTTTCCTGCAGGAGACCTTCCAGCAGCAGCCGGGCCGCATCCTTGTCAATAGGCCGGTTGCCGGAACCGCATTTCGGCGACTGAACACAGGAGGGACAGCCGGTTTCACAGGAGCAGTTGGCAATGGTCTCAAATGTAATTTGCAGCAGCTCTTCGATCTGAGAAAAAGCCTGTCGGGCCAGTCCCACTCCGCCGGGATAGCCGTCATAAATAAAGACAGCAGGACCTTGCAGCTGCGGATGAAAAGGATAGGAGATACCGCCGAGATCATTACGGTCGCAGAGAACAAGCAGGGGAAACATTCCGATGGCCGCGTGTTCAACAGCGTGAATGCCTCCCATGAAATGCATCTGCTGCTCTTCAAGCTGCTGCTCAAGATCGGCTGGAATCTCGAACCAGAGTCCTTCTGTTTCAAAGATGTTGGGCGGCAGATCCAGTGGTTCAGTAGAAAAGATTTTCTGGCCCCGGACCAGTTTCCGCTGAAAGCCTGTGACCCTGTCCGTGACCCGCAGAGAACCAAGGGAAGCCCTGAAATGACGCAGGGAGACAGTCTTTTCGACCTTGAGGATCTCCGTCTCTTTTTGGCCGAGAGTGCGGGTGAAATAATTAACATTTTTTCGTTCCACCCTGACTTCATGGCCTTCGAAATCAAGATCTTGGACAAGCCAGGTTTGACCGCGATGCAGGTAAATCGCGCCGGGATGGCACTCCTTCAGACAGCGGGAACCGTCAATCATCCCGAGCATCTGGTTATCCAGGGCCTTTTTTATTACAAAGGATTGACCGCTTCCCCGCAGATCCACCTCGCGATGAACATTTTTTCTCACTGAAAACCACTGATTTCCGTCCCGGCTCCTGAGCAGCCTGTTTTTATCAACCAGTTCATCAAGTTCCTGCCGGAAACGGCTCAGAGGGTCATTTTTGCTGATGGGCTGCTCTGCTGCGGCGCAGAGGAGATGGCGTTTCATGATGACTGTATTATCAGGATTGAGCACTGCCGCTTCCACATCGCGAGCAAAAAAATTCTTTGGATGGCGCATGAAATACTGATCCAGGCCATCCTCCTGGGCCACCATAATTACCAGAGATTCACGCTGCCGCCTACCGACCCGGCCGCCCCGCTGCCAGGTGGACATGATCGTTCCCGGATATCCCACCATGATGCAGAGATCAAGGGCGCCGATATCAATGCCAAGTTCAAGGGCGCTGGTGGAAATGACCCCGAGGAGTTCGCCGCTGTTGAGCCGTCTTTCGATCTCACGCCGTTCCTCAGGCAGGTAACCAGCCCGGTAAGCGGTAAGTTTCTCCCGGAGAGGGCCAAGACGGTTCCCGGTCCAGACGGAAATCAACTCGGTCAGTTTGCGGGACTGAGTATAGACAATAGCACGCAGTCCGCGTTTCAAGGCCGCCTCCAGCATCTGACTGGCCGCGTAGGCCGCGCTGTCATGGGGATTGAAAAAAACAAAATGCCTGCCTCCGGTCGGCGCTCCGCTTTTCGTGATCACTTTAACCTTACGGCCGAGAAGATCCCGTGCAAGGTTACCGGGGTTACCCACTGTGGCGGAAAAAAGAAGAAACGAGGGGTCTGCGTTGTAGAGTTTGCAGATTCGTTGCAGCCGCCGGAGAACCCAGCTCATATGACTGCCGAATATGCCGCGATAGGAGTGGACTTCATCAATAACAATATGGGTCAGTCCTGACCAGAATTGGGCCCAGAGTCCATGATGGGCCAGAAATGAGAGGTGGAGCATGTCGGGGTTTGTGATCATGATATCGGCGGGATTTTCCCTCAGTTTCTTGCGCCGATATGTGGATGTGTCTCCGTCACAGATCGCGGCCGTTGGACGATTTGCTTCCGGAAGATGGGCTGCCAGTTCATTAACTCCCTTGAGCTGATCCTGGGCCAATGCCTTTAAGGGAAAGAGATACAGGGCGTTGGCGCCCGGTTTTGCAAGGAGCCGGCTGAAAATCGGCAGGTTGTAGATCAGACTTTTGCCGCTGGCTGTGGGTGTGGCGACAATAACATCTTCTCTTTGACGGATCAGATTAATTGCTTCGGTTTGGTGACTGTAGAGATCACAGATGCCCATGGCGGCAAGAGCCCTGGTAAGGACATTGGGCAGGGGAGGTTGCAGGCTGCTGAACCGGGCAGTCTGGCCGGGGATTTTTTCATGGTGGACAACCTGGTTGCCGAAACGGGGCGAAGCTTTTAACGAGGCAAGATATTCGGAAATGGTGCCGCGTTTGGTCAATAATTTATGTGTGTTGACGTGGGGCAAAATAGATGGCTTTGTTTTTATGATTTTTAACTTTAATTCTTTGGTAAAAAGTCAAAAATACCTAAACTTGACTTACACTCCATTCTGGATCGAAGTCTGCGTTTATCTCCGGCTAAGACCACGCGGAATGACAATTCATAGTATCTCGGACTTTGTACGAGATCATTCTACCCGAACAATCACTTTTTTTTAAATAGAAGATCATATTTTCTGCAGATGTTGACGAAAACCGGAAAAAAAGATATAAAAAATAATAGAATTTATTTAATAATATTCATTACCTGTCATTAAAGATCCTTGGTCATGCCTCAATTCGGCTTTGTTGCCCCAACCATTAGCCATAGTTATCGATAATCAACCAACACCAATGACTGAACAATCAAATAAACCAAACGAAAAGCTTTCCGATATTTTTGCCAAAATCAACATGAGTGAACTGCCGGCCATGTCTGTTCATGTCCAGGAGTTGTTGACCCTGTCCAGCGGAGACAGGAGCACAAACTATATGAAGTTGGCAGAAATTATTCTCAGGGACTTTTCACTGACCAATAAGATTCTCCAATTTGCAAATTCCGCCTATTATTCCCTTGGACAACGGGTGACAACCGTTTCAACGGCCGTGACCGTGCTTGGTTTTGAGACAATCCGGGAACTTGCCATCGGGATTTCCCTGTTTGATGATTTCGTCCAGGCAGGATTTGAAAAAGAGGGTATAAGCAAACTTCTTACCCGGTCATTTTTGAGCGCTCTTCTTGCCCGAGACATTGCCAGCAGCAGAGATCTAAATGTTGAGTCTGAAGAGGCTTTTATCTGCGGTCTTCTCCATAATCTTGGCCGTATTATTGCCTGTATCTATCTTCCGGGCCAGTACAAGGAGGTGGAAAGACGGATACAGGCGGGAATGTCGGAAGAAGATGCGGTCCTGAAAGTACTGGATGGTCTGAGCTATGCTGAACTGGGTAAGGAAGTGGCCCGTTTTTGGAACATGACGGACAATGTGATTGCCGCCATGGATAAATTCCCGCCCAGGCCCAAAGAAAACGATGATTCCCTGGTTTATCTGCTTAACATTGTTGATTTCAGTAATCGTTTTGTCGAGACAATTTGTAATGTCACCAAGCTTGAATCTCTAATACAGCATTATGGTTACATGTTGACCCTTGATGAAGATGAGGCTGTGGAAATGCTGGAAAATGGTATGGAAACGTCGGAAAGAATTTTTGACACCATTCGTTCCGGCCTTGAGAAACTGGATTTTCGCGCTAAACTGGAACAGATTGAAAATCTCCCAGGATCTGAAACAGCAGACACTGAACCCGAAGTTCAGAATAATGAGCCGATACAATCAAGCCCGGAACCAGAAGGAGATGGGGCTGCCCGAAAAATTTTGGATGAATGTATCGACAGGATCAAAGATATGCTTGCTCGATCGTTCAAGTTGGACGACTTTTTTTCTCTTCTTCTCGATGCGCTGCATTCCGGGGTGGGATTTGATCGTGTCATCCTTGCCATGCCGGGAATACAGGGAGGAGAAAGACGAATCGCGGGACGATATGGCAGGGGCGACAACAGTGACCGAATCGGTGATTTTACGTTCCCGCTGGCGGATTCAAAATCAGCTTTCAGCCGCTGCTTTAATGAGTGTAAGATCATGGCCATTCCGGCCAATTCACCCGATTCTTTTCCTGACAGGCTGCAGGCTATGACCAGGGACAGGGCAATGTATCTTTTCCCGATCTGCATTCGGAAGAAACCTGTTTTTCTCATTTATATGGATCAAAAAATGGATCGTCCCAGATTGGCCAGGGAACAGGTCGACTCCATCAAGCTTCTTTCTGGACTAGCAGGCCGGGCCATTGAAAAAATTTATAAACAAAAAAAGTAAATGTTCTATAACGGATCTCGTTCAAGGTTCAAGGTTCAAGGTTCAGAGTTTAGAGTGTGCCCGTTATTTCAAGGGTACCAGCAACCTTGAACTCTGAACTTTGAAGCTTTTAACGTGGTGGTATACCGACAACTTCCCCCCTTATTAAAGGGGGATTGATGGGGATTTCTTTTAAGTTGCCACCACTTATTTCGAAGTTACTGTTGACGGACTGGAGATAAAAATTATGGAAAGAAAAATACTTGTTGCTGTTGACGGCTCGATTTATTCCATGAATGAAATTCATTATCTGGGAAGATTATTCGGGGGCCTTGATGAAATTAATTTTCACCTTGTTCGTATCGTCCCGGTCAGTTCCTTGCCCCCCGGTTCCCAATGGATTGATGATCTTGATAAGATGAGCATGCTTTCACCCGAGGCAAGGAAAAAATTTGCCGCCTCTACACAGTACTTGAAAGATGCCGTTTCTCAGCTTACGCGCCGGGGTGTTTCAGCTGAAAGAATCACCACGTCGGTGCGTGTTTCCAGAGTGGGTGTGGCCGATGATCTTGTTTATGAGGCGCGTAAAGGCATGTATGACGCGCTGCTTGTCGGTAGGCGCGGGATTGGCAAAATCGGTGAGATGGTCATGGGGAGTGTGTCCGGTTCCATGCTGGAAAAATGTTTTGATATCCCGCTCTGGGTTATTGATGGCCAGGTGAATTCCAGAAAGTTTTTTGTTCCGGTTGACGGAACATTACATTGTTTGCGGGCAGTGGATCATTTGAGTTATATTTTGCAGGACAATCCCCATGCGGAGATCACCCTCTTTCACTCCGAGGCCCTGATGGCTCATAAGGATACGGATTCGCCTGACGTCTTTCATGAACAGTGGGGAAAAGAGTGGTGCGATGAGCATATCGATCATCCGGATACGATTTTTCATGCTCCAGAACAGATATTGCTCGAAAACGGTTTTCCAGCGGAGCGGATCATTCGCCTTGAAAAGAAAATAGGCGTTGATCCGGCCAGGGATATTATCAATCTGGCAGTGAAACTGGATGAAGGTACTATTGTCATGGGCAGGCGCGGGCGTAATGATCCCAAGGGTTTCATGGGCGGCGTCTCGGACCGGGTCATGAGATCGGCTGAGAAAGTGGCGGTCTGGCTGGTTTCGTAGAGACATTGTATATTCTCAATAAGTGGCGGCCTACTGACAACTTCCCCCTTCGAAGTCTCACACGCTCGCTATCTGTAAAGGGGGGTTGAGGGGGATTTGTTTATAGGTTGCCACCACGTAGGCTGAAAGCCCATGAATTTCTATCAGAAAACGGTTGAAGATTCTCTGGCCGGTCTTGAAACCACCCCGGCGGGTCTTGGTGACGAAGAGATCCAGGCCCGTCAGCAAAAATACGGCCTCAATGAGCTCAAAACCGAAACTACCTTCAATCCTCTTGTTATTTTTCTCAGCCAGTTCAAAAGTTTCATCATATATATTCTCCTTTTTGCCGTAGCCTTTTCCCTTGTCATCGGCGAATATGTCGATTCCATCATTATTCTCATCATTTTACTGATTAATGCCCTGATCGGTTTTTTTCAGGAACTTTCCGCCCATAAATCCCTTGCCGCATTAAAGGAACTGACCACTGTTCAGGCCGCTGTGTTGCGCGATGGCAGAAAAGTCGTCATGGACTCACGGCAGCTTGTGCCGGGAGATATCATTCATCTTGAAGCAGGCGACAAGGTGCCGGCGGATGCGCGAATCCTTGAATTCGTCAACCTGGCCGTTGACGAGTCTTCTCTCACGGGAGAAAGTCTGCCGGTGGAGAAAAACAACTCCGTCATCCCTTCCACCGTCCAGATTGGCGAACAGGCCAACATGCTTTTTTCTTCCACAGCTGTTGTTGCCGGGAATGGAAGCGCTGTTGTCGTTTCCACGGGAATGGCGACTGAGATCGGCAAAATCACCGGTCTTGTCCGGGAAGCGGAAGAAGAATCCACACCCCTGCAAAAAAGACTGGACAGCTTCGGTCGTAAACTGGGCTATGTGATTATCGCCATCTGTTTTGTCGTTTTCTGTATGTCCTGCGGCCGGGAATATCTGCTTCACCTTGAGTTGAGTCAACAGTTCCTTATCTCTCTCGCCTTTGTGGCGATCAGTCTTGCCGTGGCCGCCGTGCCCACGGCCCTGCCGGCGGTGGTCACCATTGCCCTGAGCGTCGGTGTCAAGAGACTGCTTGCTAAAAATGCCCTGGTGCGAAAACTCTCTTCCGTTGAAACCCTGGGAAGTTGCGATGTGATCTGCACGGATAAGACCGGCACCCTGACCAAAAACGAGATGACGGTCAGGAAGGCCTGGACTCTTGACGGAGAGGCGGAAATCAGCGGCACGGGCTATGAGCCTGTGGGGAAAATATCGGGGCAGATTGAGCCCCTGCTCTTTCAGATCGGGTTTTCTGCGAATAACAGTTCCGTGTATGAGGAAAAAGGAGAGTGGCGCAAAACCGGCGATCCCACGGAAGCGGCCTTGATGGTCAGCGGCATGAAGGGTGAGGCAATGTCCTTGCCTCGTCAGGCTGAGATGCCCTTTGATTCCGACCGCAAGTGCATGAGCGTCATTGTCGCTGATGAGCATGGCAGGCGGATGATGAGCAAGGGGGCTCCCGACCGTATTCTGGACCGTTGCAGCCATGTCCTGATCCAAGGCAGAAAAAACAGGCTCACCGACGAACACCGACAGGAAATTATTGCTCAAAACGATCTTTACAGCTCCGAGGCCATGCGAGTGTTGGGCTTTGCCTGTAAGGATATCGAGCAGGATGAAAATGAACAGGATCTGGTCTTTGTCGGTCTCCAGGCCATGATCGATCCACCCCGCACCGATGTGATCGAGGCGGTTGCCAGGACAAAGGAGGCGGGAATCCGGGTGATTATGATCACCGGTGATTACAAAGAAACGGCCAGGGCCATCGGCAGGGAGGTGGGCATTGAAGGGCGCGTTCTCACCGGTGAGGATGTGGAGCATTTAAGCGACAATGAGTTGCGGGAGAAACTCGCCCACGGAGTCAATATCTTTGCCAGGGTTGTGCCTGCCCATAAACAGCGAATTGTCACGGCACTGCAGGAGTTGGGCCATACCGTGGCCATGACAGGTGACGGCGTCAATGACGCGCCGGCTCTGAAAAAAGCCAATATCGGCGTTGCCGTGGGCAGCGGCACCGAAGTGGCTAAGGAGGCCTCGGATTTTGTCCTGCTTGATGACAGTTTCAGCAACATCGTCAATGCCATTGAAGAGGGCAGGGGGATCTACGATAATATCCAGAAATCCATCATGCTCCTGCTGTCCGGCAATCTCGGTGAAGTCCTCATTATCTTTCTGGCCGTGATTTCCGGCATGAACCTGCCCCTGACCGCTATCCTGCTTCTCTGGATCAACATGGTGACCGATGGCGCTCCTGCCCTGGCTTACAGTGTCGATCCCTATGGCACGGACATCATGAGCCGCCCGCCAAAACCAAGAGATGAAGGAATTCTGCCCGGTGCGAAACTGGCGCTGATCTCTTTTGCCGGATTGGTTGGAACCGGGATCGGCCTGTTTCTTTTTTCCTGGCACGGGGGCAACTCCGCCTCCCATGATGACCTGATCCCGGCCCAGACCATGGTTTTTAATTTTATTGTCCTTTACGAGATCATTCTCGTTTTTATCATCCGTCGGGCATACCAGGTGCCGTTGTTTTCGAATAAATGGATCTGGGCCTCGGTTGTTCTTTCCGTCCTCCTCCAAGCCATGCTGATGTATACTCCGATGCATGTGCCTTTCAGTATCGTTCCTCTTGCGTGGCCGGAAATCATGAATCTGTTTTTCGCCGGATTGGTTTTTAACGCGGCCTGTCTTGTGTATGGTTTGATTCCCAATGTCGGCAGGAAGAGGTAAGAGGGTGGCGTACTGATAACTTTTCCCCTTTTTCCCCTTTTCTCATGTCTCGTAATTTTTTTTGGCAGGACGCTATCTGTCCTGTCTGTGGTGTTATAGTCTGGGAAAAGTCACGAAAAATACCTTTACAAAATATCATTTTTTGCCTATTTGTACCCATACAAAAAAGACAAAAGGTTGATACTATGCTGAAAAGATCCGCGTTACAATATCTCAAAAAGTGGAAAGACAAAAAAACAAGAAAACCGCTCGTCATCAGAGGGGCGCGTCAGGTGGGAAAATCATATCTGGTTCGCATGTTTGCCAAAGAAACAGAACTTGATCTCATGGAAATAAATTTTGAACTCAGTGACGATTATGCGGATTGCTTCACCACAAAGGAACCCAACCAGATTGTTACCTTGCTTGAGTTAAAAACTTCCCGAAAAATAACGCCCGGCAAGACCCTTCTTTTTCTTGATGAAATCCAGGCCGCACCAGAAATACTGGCCTCCCTTCGCTATTTTTATGAATTGATGCCTGGATTGCATGTCATTGCCGCAGGTTCTCTGCTGGAATTTGTCCTGGAAGAACATACATTTTCAATGCCGGTGGGTAGAATTGAATACCTGCATCTTGGGCCGATGACCTTTAAAGAGTTTCTGGATGGAGTCGGCAGAGAGAAACTTCGGTCATTCATTGAGCAGTTTGAGATTCATGACGAAATTCCTTCGGTTATCCATGCAGAATTCATGAAAATGTTCAAAATTTATTGTGCCATCGGTGGTATGCCGGAAGCCATCCAGGCATACCAGGATAGTGGATCCATGCTTGAGGTTGATACCATTAAGCAGTCAATTCTACTTACCTATCGGGATGATTTTAATAAATATGGCAGACGTATCAAGCATACGCGGCTGCAGAAGATTTTTCAAAAGCTGCCCTTGCAAGTAGGACAAAAGCTGAAATATGTCAACTTGGATCGGAACGAAAAAAGTTCTGATTTGAAAAAAGCATTACACCTGCTGGCTCTGGCCAGGGTATACGCTCCGGTTTATCATAGCGGAGCTAACGGGGTGCCGTTAAGAGCGGAAAGTAACGAAAAAATGCAGAAGCCGTTATTTCTGGATGTAGGGTTGCTCACAGCAGCCTGCGGGATGAGCTATGCTGATATTGTAAGCGTGGATGAGGTTAAGCTGGTTAACTCCGGCTCCACCTGTGAGCAGTTTATTGGCCAGCATCTTCTCTACGCCCGTTCATATTACGAAGAGCCGGAACTTTTTTACTGGTGCCGGGAAAAAAGGCAGGCCTCTTCCGAGGTTGATTATGTCCAGGCCTACGGTAGTATGATTTTTCCGGTGGAAGTAAAGGCGGGAAAAACCGGAACCCTGAAATCTCTGCAGGTATTTATTAAAGAAAAAAAAATTAAATTCGGAGTGCGCTTTAATGCTGACCTGCCGTCCTTCCATGAAGCCAAATTTTCTTTGCCGGGAGCGTCCGGCACATTCAGGTTGCTTTCACTTCCCCTTTACATGGTTGAGGAACTGCAAAGAATCATTGTCAGCATAAAAGCGGCAAGGAAATAAATGATAAAAATAAGTCCTGGAAGAAAATTGATGCGGTCAATTGGCGGCGGGCATGAAATTCCATGGCCGGAGCCATTGACTGACGGTGATTTTGTTTTTCATAATGACTATCGAAATTGTTTTTTCCACCAATACATTACGCCATGAACCTCCGGATGCCGGCTGGCGGATTTGTCTGGCAATGGCGCTCCGGCAAATGAACGGCAAGGCAGTCAGGATTAAAGAACTTGATGGTTTTTACTATCATTGGCGTGAGATGTTTTCATAGTGAGTTGTAAGGTTCGACTTCCCACCAAGGCTTTTTTCGAATGGTCTTGGCATTGAAGTGATTGTTGCCCTCTTTTCTTTTCCCATTTTATTTTCCGAATTTTTTTTGATAGGTCTCTATCTGTCCTACCAGTTGTGTTATAGTCTTTGTCAAATAGATGGAGAATTTTTTACAACTTCTCCATAATTTGTAATTTATCAAAAAATAGTGGAGCATTGACAACTTTCTACTCTAGCAAGTGACCTACCTTGGACAACCTCCCCCTTTGGAAAAGGGGGATTGAGGGGGATTTGTTTATAGGTTGTCACCACTTATTAAGAAGTTACGATACAAGTTGAAAGCACCCCATCAATCCCGTACATTTTGGGATATAGTTCCTGAAAAAGAAGATAAAATCGGAGTATCACCCAAAATGGTTAACGTTCCCAGAGTTCTAAACCTTGATTTGCCTGTCAACCAGTCAGCTTTTCCGTGGGGTCCCCGTAAAATTGGCAAATCAACATTTTTTAAAATACAATTTTCGGTTCATGGGGTTAAATACATATGCTTCT
>JAYEPA010000141.1:0-3307 GCA_034723545.1 Thermodesulfobacteriota bacterium
TTTTGAGATGGAAAATTTCTTTGAAGTTCTCCTTTCGCCCGTAGCGATCAGTAAATTCTGCCACAGCACCTCATCAGGCTTTCTCCTGGCCTCTCTTTTTGTCATCAGCATCTCTTCCTGGTTCCTGCTCAAAAAACGGCATCAGGAAATGGCCAAAAGAAGCATCCTGGTGGCATCGGTCTTTGGTCTTCTCTCGTCCGGATTTGTCGCTTTTACCGGTGACGAGGCCGCCTATACCAGCGCCAAGGTCCAACCCATGAAACTGGCCGCCTTTGAAGGGTTATATAAAGGTGAAGAGAGCGCCGGTCTCGTAGCCATGGGACTTCTCAGCTCCAACAAGGAAGCCATGGATGGCCAGGACCCATTTATTTTCGAAATAAAAGTTCCGGGAATGCTTTCCCTGCTGGCCAATCGCAAGCCCGGCTCTTTTGTTCCAGGCATTGAAGATCTGCTCTATGGCAACGAAGAACACGGCATCATGGGTATTGATGAAAAAATCATCAAGGGTAAGAGCGCCGTCGAACAGCTTGCCTTGTACAAACAGGCCAAAAAGGACAATAATGACTTCGGCGCGCAGACCGCCCTGGCCATGTTCAGAGAAAACCAGGAATACATGGGCTTTGGCTATCTGAATGAACCGAAAGAGGCGGTGCCACCGGTGCCGCTGACCTTTTACAGTTTTCATGTGATGGTGGTGCTTGGCTCCCTCTTTCCGGTTATCTGCCTGGCCTTTCTCATTTTCACGGCAAAAAACACAATCGATAAACAGAAATGGCTGCTGCCAATCGGTATGGTCTCCTTTTTTCTCGCCCATGTTGCCGGACAGGCCGGCTGGATTGTCGCCGAAGTAGGCCGTCAGCCCTGGACGATCCAAGATTTGCTGCCGGTCTCAGTGGCTAATAGCAATCTGACAACAGGCACGATTCAGACTACCTTTTTCATGTTTCTCGTCCTTTTCACCCTGCTTCTCATTGCCGAGATACGCATCATGCTGAGTCAAATCAAAAAAGGACCGGAGGAGATATAACATGTTTGCCAATTTAGACTATTCACTATTACAGGGCCTCTGGTGGCTGATCTGCTCCATTGTCGGCTCTCTGTTTCTTTTTCTGACCTTTGTCCAGGGCGGCCAGACATTGCTTTTTTCCGTGGCCAAAAACGATGTTGAAAAATCCCTTGTCATCAATTCCCTCGGCCGCAAATGGGAGATGACCTTCACCACCCTGGTTCTGTTCGGAGGGGCGCTTTTCGCCTCCTTCCCGCTCTTTTATGCCACCAGCTTCGGCGGGGCCTACTGGGTCTGGATGCTGATCCTGTTCTGCTTCATCATCCAGGCAGTCAGTTATGAATACCGCAAAAAACCGGGTAATGTTCTGGGTGCCAAAACCTATGAATTTTTTCTCTTTATTAATGGCAGCGTCAGCCTGCTGCTCATCGGCACGGCCGTGGCCACCTTTTATTCGGGCTCCAATTTTTCCCTGAATGAATACAATCAGGTAACCTGGCAAAATCCCCTGCGCGGCGTCGAAGCTGCTTTCAGCCTCTTTAACCTTTCACTGGGATTTTTTCTGGTGTTCCTGGCCAGGGTGCTGGGAGCCATGTACCTGACCAACAATATCGATCATCCGGAACTGAACGCCCGGACCGGCAAGGCTGCCCTGACCAATTTCATCTGCGCCCTGCCGTTTCTTCTCTATTTCCTGGTCAATCTTCTTTTTATGGATGGCTTTGCCGTGGATCCGGTGACCGGCACGGTTTTCATGGAAGCACATAAATATTTGCATAATCTGCTGGCCATGCCGCTGCTCCTGGCCCTGCTGCTGGCCGGACTGGTTCTGGTTATCTATGGCGTCTTTATCACCAGCTTCAAGGAAAGCAAAAAAGGAATCTGGTTCGGCGGCCTGGGTACGGTTCTGGTCGGCCTGACTGTCTTTCTGCTGCCGGCCTTGAATAATACCGCCTTTTATCCATCCAAATTTGACCTGCAGAGCAGCCTGACGATTCACAACGCCTCAAGCAGTCCATACACGTTGATGGTCATGACCTATGTTGCCTTGATCATTCCAGGGGTATTGGCCTATATCGCCTATGTCTGGCGAGCCATGGATTCGAAAAAATTAACTGCTGCCGAAATCACCGGTGAAGAAGCAGAAGAACTTTATTAGGAGGATATGATGATTTATCTTTTACTTGGCGGCTGGGTAGGGCTGCTGGTTGTCTCTTTTCTGGGAGCCCAGATGGTTCTTGCCAAGACCGGCAGACTGTAAACACAAAAAAGGTAAAAGTTCACCAGCAGCTCATCTTCGCCCATTTAGGCCTTTAGTCCTATGTAAGTCAGCCTGAGCGTGCGGAGATGGGGTGCTGGCCGAATATTTACCCCGATTATATGATTTTATTAATAATTCCTCTTAGCAACTAATACCAATCTTCAATATTCAACCCTTTGACTCTTCTAAATTCTTTTGTGTTATGGGTGACCAATGTTGCTTTGTTACTTAATGCTGTACCTGCAATAAGTGTATCATAGGGGCCGATTGGGGTGCCTTTGCCTTCGAGATTTGCTCTTATCATGGCTGCAACTTTGGCCTCTTGAGACCCAAAGGAGGAAATATTGATTCTTGATATAAGTAATTCCAATTGTTTTCTTCGTTTTTGAGGCTTTGTTGATTTTGCGATACCAACTTCAAGCTCATAGAGTGCGATTGATGGAATTAATATATCTTTTGGGGCTTTAGATAATAGGACGTTGGCAACATCCCCTATGCCTTTGAAGAAGTAAATAAGTGTATTGGTGTCAAGGAGGTACAATTTTACAGTTCCTCTCGGTTACTATCAACAGCCTGGGTTGATCGAATTTCTTCCAAGGTGGGAAAATCATTTTTCCAGCTACCAGCCAAATCGATAATATCCTGTGGCCATTCTGTTGACACCTTATCTTCAATTATTTTTGCAACCCATTTACTAACCGACAGGTGTTTTGTTTTGGCCGCTGTTTTCATTTGATTTTCAATCTCATTATCGAGATATATAGTTACTTGCCCCATAATTTCACCCACTGTAGAATAGAAAAAATCTTTCAATATATGTGCAAGTATAATTATTGCTGAATTTGATGTCAAGAATGTTCTTAGGAGGCACTAGGAGGCACGTGGATACATGGATTATTTAGCAGAATTGATGCTTTTTTTTGACATATAACATTGGAAGTGAGGGGCGCGCCACAAAACTTGCCCGTCAGGCCGCCGAAGTTTTTCGCGTCCCCTTAACTGACTTGTTAACCGTAATATCGTATAAACTCCCCGATACA
>JAYEPA010000142.1:0-3294 GCA_034723545.1 Thermodesulfobacteriota bacterium
CTGATGTTTCCGGGAGAGCCCAGGAGGATAACGCCGACCATTTCCGGATTCAGGCTGGAGACCATGCCCAGGGTTCCGTCCGCAAAGCGGACCAGCTCCTCGGCATGAACTCCCTCCAACCCCTCAGTTCGGGCAACCGGCCCGGCCAGAGAGATGACCCGGCCGATATCTTCCGTTTTAAAGGCCGCCTTGTATGACTCCAGCGTTTTCCTGAAGGCCTTTTGGTGATTTTGTAGACTTTTTTCCAGCATGATAAGTGCTTAGGGCTCGCTCAAAATAATTTATTGTCGATATAGCTAAAATATAGCAATATCAAGGGTTACAGGGAAGTTTCCGCACTATTTCTGATTTCGGAATGCGGATTTCGGTTTTGTTCGTCCGCTCCGAAATCCGCATTCCGAAATCAGAAATAATCTTTCCCCAGTACAGTCTTTAATTCGTCCTGAAAGTCAGCAAGATAGTGATTGAGGTTCCAGCTGATTTTTTTGTCTTCTGTTTCAAGGCAGATGCCGGCAAACAGTTCCGGGTCCTGAATAAACTCGAGACGTCCCTCCCGGCCAAGCAGGGGTTCGCATCTGGAGCGTATTTTATGCTGTAACCATTCTTCCAGGGAAAAAGCGGTTGTGATGATTATGTTTTGGCCTGTTGCCCCTGTTTTAAGCCGTAGCTTGCTTTCTTCTGCGGCCAGTTTTTTTAAAAAGACGGTAACGATTTGTTTCTCAAGTTTTTCGTCGGCGAGATCAGCCAGGGCGTTGCCGGCAAGTTTTTCAAACTGGCGGCCAATGGTGCGGCTGGTCTGTTCCAGAAACAGTTCTTTTTCCCGGACGATTTCCCGCAGCCATTTCTTTCGTTGGGCTTCAGCCTCGGTTCGGGCCTCGGCCAGAAGGTGGTCCCGGATGACTTCGGCTTCCTGCCTGGCCTTGACGATCTCATTGTCCGCCGCTTTTTTGATATCTTCCCGAAGAGCAATAAAGCGATGTTTTTCCTTCTCGGCCTGGATTTCTTTTACTTCAGCATCCCGTAGAGCGGCCGCTATCTTTTCCTGCCGTCCAGCCATGGCGTTGAGAACGGGACGGTAAAGGAATTTTTTCAGCAGCCAGATCAGGATCAGAAAATTAATGATCTGGGCGGTAACTGTAAACCAATCAATGCTCATTATTTGTAACCGTTCACCATGGGTACGGATTTACGATGACCACACATTCCTGTAAGTGTTTACCCGTGCACCCCAAGGGCACTCGAAGTCTACGCTTACCGTTATTTTCCGGCAGCCTGTTGGAGCACATAATCCCAGAAAGGATTGGCAAAAATGAGAATCATGGAGACCACAAAGGCGTAGATGGCCGTGGATTCAATCATGGCCATGGCGACAAACAGGGTTCGGGTGATGTCACCTGTATGGTCCGGCTGCTGGGCAATGGAGCGCAGGGCGCTGGACGCGGCCATGCCTTCACCAATGGCTGAGCCGATTGAGCCGATGGCAATCGCAAATGCGGCTGAAAAAATTGAAACCATGGCGATAAGTTCGATTGTGCCCATTTTTCCTCCTTTATTTTCTTTTTCACCACAGAGCTCACAGAGAACACAGAGTTTTTTTATTGCAATAAGTTGTCTCTGTGAGCTCTGTGTTTAATTTGTATTTTTTACGAGATCAGCTTCTTTGAATTCTCTACCTTCTCTATTTCTTTATCTTCTTTTCTTCTCTCCCTCTTTTTCCAAAGCTGCAGCAATATAAACCATTGCCAGGATGGCAAAGATATAGGCCTGGATCACTCCGGTCAGAAGCCCGAGCAGCTGCAGCAGAACAGGAAAGATGAAGGGAATGACCGAGAGAATAACCAGGCTCAGGACGGACCCGCTCATCATATTGCCGTAAAGACGCACGGCCAGAGCAAATGTTCGGGAAATTTCACCCAGGATATTAAAGGGAAACATGAAGATCGTCGGCTTGATGTAGTCGCTGAGATAACTTTTCAGACTTCGGTTCGAAAGTCCGAAGAAAGGCACGGCCAGAAAAACGCACAGAGCAAGGGCCGTGGTGGTGGACAAAGACGCCGTGGGCGGCAGATAAAAAGGAATAATAGCCAGGACATTGGCGACAAAGATGAAAAGAAACAAGGTGCCGACAAAGGGGATAAGCGGCGCCGGGTCCCGGTGGATTGTTTCGCGGATATGACTGCTGATGAAACTGACCACGACTTCCACAAGGTTCTGACGATTTGACATGGTGGCGCTGGTTGACAGATTTCGGGTAATTAGCCGAGCGGTTCCGGCCAGCAGCACAATAATGAGCCAGGTGAAACAGATGGTGCCGTTGAGTCTGCCCCAACCCCAGTCAAAAAGGATGTATTGGTCCGGTGACAGCTTCATGGTTTGGAGGTCTCCTGTCCTATCGGCCCGGAAGTTTTTTGAATTCGTTTGATCATGACGATACGGGTAACAATAAAGCCTATGGTCAGGGCTATAAGCTTCAGCCAGTTTCCTTGCATGAGCAAAAAAAATCCACTCAGTACAACAGTAAGACGCACAATAAAACTGATCCCCAGCCATAATGTCCAGCTCCGCCTGTGAGCGAGTTTTTGCAGGGTCAGCCAGAGACCGCCGAAATAAAACAGGCCGAATCCCATTCCCGCGAGAAACAGGAGAAAGAGCTGTGGAAATGGCGGAGAGCCGGACATCGTTTATTCCGTCCTTCCTTTGCTTTTTACCCATTTGGCGGCAATGAAAATTCCCGCCATGAGCCCGGTGAACAATCCGGTCAGGGTCCAGGAAAAGGGCCATGGCCGCAAGGTGTCCAGCCAGCGGCCAACAAGCGTGCCCAGCAATGTGGGGATAGCAACCGACCAGCCGACCATGCCGAAGGCGCCGAAACCGAAAAAAACGGATTGCTGTTCTTCCTGTTGCGCCTTTTGCCGCTGTTTGACCTTATCATCAATAATCTCCGGCAGCGGTTCTTTTAGTGGTGGTGATGTGGTTTTCATTGCTTAATTTTGCCACGAAATCCACGAACTCCACGAAAATAAAAGAAAAAATTTTGTGTTTTTTCGTGGGGTTCGTGGCTAAATATTATTTTGTTTAAGTGTAACTATTCAGCTGCACCCCATCTTCGCCCATTTAGAGCTTCTCGAGTAGCATTAGTACGCTTCGAATCTCTAAATGAACAAATCTGGGGCACATCTGAACAGACTTCTGAGTTGTTCCGTCAAGATTAATTTAGACAAATTCTAACAAAGGAGAATTTGATTTTTTTAAAGCCTTTAAATATTTAATTTCATCATATTTGGTTCGATTTTG
>JAYEPA010000143.1:0-12776 GCA_034723545.1 Thermodesulfobacteriota bacterium
CATTGAGGCCTTCCTGGATAGAGTTCATCCGAACGATCGTGACTTTGTAAGCACCTCCTATACGGACTCGGTGAAAAACCGTCAGCTCTATGATATTGAGCACCGAATCATTACAAAGGATGGTGCGGAAAAATGGGTACGGGAAGTATGCACCACAGAGTATGACAAGGCTGGAAAACCGCTACGCTCACTCGGCATTATCCACGATATCACCGCGCAACAGAATACTATGACTCTTTTGCAGCGAGAGCGGGATATGTTCATGAATGGTCCTGTTGTGACCTTCACCTGGCAGAACAGTGAGAACTGGCCGGTGGAACAAATCTCTGGGAATGTCCTTGATTTTCTGGGATATGCAGCAAAAGACTTCCTTGATGGTTCTGTGCAATACGCAACACTTATCCATCCGGATGATCTGCAACGGGTGATTGATGAGGTGGAGAGCAACTCCATACCAGAAAACGACAGCTTTATCCACGAACCGTACCGACTGACACACCGTAACGGTGAATCAGTATGGGTTCTTGATTGCACCACCCTGGTGCGGGACAGCCAGGGGGAAATCAGCCATTTTCAAGGCTATCTTGTGGATATAAGTCAGACAATGTTCATGAAAGAAAAGATTCTGGAGACCAAGAATCGTCTTGAACTTATGATTGACGGGGCAAGACTCGGCACCTGGGACTGGAACGTGGTCACCGGAGATGTCATTTTTAATGAACGATGGGCTGAGATCATCGGCTATAGCCTGGATGAAATCAAGCCCAACCTTTCCACCTGGGAGAAAATTGTCCATCCGGATGAAGAAGAAGAGATCAAACGGATTCTCACGGATCACCTGGAAGGGCGCACTCCTGCCTACAAGAGCGAGCATCGCTTACGGCATAAGTCCGGGCAATGGGTCTGGGTCCTTGATGTGGGCAAGGTCTTGGAACGGGACGCAGAGGGGAATCCTTTGCGGGCCGTGGGGATTCATCTCGACATAACAGAGAATAAAGAGGCTGCCCAGGCACTGCTCGAAAGCAAGGAGCAGGAATACCTGCATCGCTACCTCACTGCAATTGATGATATCGGCCTGGGCCTGTGTGTTGTTGATGCGGATTATCGTGTACGTGATATGAACAGGACGGTGACTGACTGGTTTGGTGATCAGCGCGGCAAGATATGCTATGAATCACTCGGAGGTCTGGAAAAGCCGTCTCCCTATTGCTGTCTTAATAAAGTAATCGAGGCAGGCAAGACTGTACGCTATAAATCTACAACAGCCGACGGCCGGTGTTTCGATGTCGTTGCCGGACCTCTTGCCAATCCGGATGGGGGGGTGAGCAAGATAAATATAATTCGTGATATCACTGAACAGGAACAGGCTAAAACAGAACTGATTACAACAAACAGTCGGCTTGAGGAGGCCATTTCCATTGCAAAAAAGATGGCCGAAAAGGCTGAGGCGGCCAATCAAGCCAAATCGGTTTTTCTTTCCAACATGAGCCATGAGCTGCGCACGCCGCTTAATGCCATCCTGGGTTATACCCAGCTCTTTGCCGGGGATAGCTCCCTGACGCTGAAACAGCAGAGTGGCATCAAAACCATACACCAGGCCGGTAAACATCTACTGATGCTTATCAACGATATTCTCGACCTCTCAAAAGTTGAGGCCGATAAAATGGAACTGGTGAAATCCGAGTTCCGGCTGCCTGAGTTTCTCCAGGGAATTGTGGATATTTTCAAGATCAAGGCGAGGGCAAAGGGGCTTCATTTTTTCTATGAACCCCAGGCGTCGCTTCCTGCGATTATTGAGGCCGATGAGCTGCGCTTGCGCCAAGTAATTTTGAATCTGCTTGCCAATGCGGTCAAATTCACCAACAGCGGACACTGTACACTGCGTGTCCAGTCACGACCAGCTACGCACAATAAGGCACTGTTAACAATCACCATTGAGGACAGCGGCGCAGGGATCATGCCGAAAATGCAGGAGAAGGTTTTTGAACCTTTCCAGCAGACCGGCGAACGGCTGAAGTATGCCGAAGGGTACGGCCTGGGGCTTGCCATCAGCCGTAAGCTGATCCACCTCATGGGTGGCACACTTCAGCTGGTCAGTCCGATCACCGAGCAACCGAAGGCTGGTGAAGGACCTGGCAGCCGTTTTTCTTTTGCTATCGAAATGGTTGTTTCAGGTGATGTTGCAATCACTGATCCTGAAGAACGTAAGGTGACAGGATACACCCTTTCCGGGGAAAAAGGCGGTCCGAAAAAAATCCTGATTGTTGATGACAATGCATCGAACCGGGCCGTCTTGCGTGACACCCTGGAGACCCTTGGTTTTGTTGCCGAGGAGGCTAAAAACGGCAGTGAGGTGCTGGCGGCCTGCCAACGCTTCCAACCCGATGCGATCCTTATGGATCTGCGCATGCCGGAGATGGATGGATTCACTGCCACCAAACAGGTAAAGGGGCATCAGAGTTTTACCCATGTCCCGGTGATTGCCATCACCGCCTCAATCACCGATATGAAAAAACTCAGGCAGCGTTGCCTGGAATATGGCTTCAGCGCCTATTTCATTAATCCATATTCCGCCACAGAGCTGCTGGAGCACCTTGCCGACCAGCTTCATATAGAACTGCAATATGCTGAAGGCATAACTGAGTCTCCCAACGAACCGGTGATACTGCCTCCTCCGCGAGACATACTGGATAATCTTGTCAAGCTTGCTCAATCCGGTGATATCAGCGGTATTTCGGAACAGTCTGCCGAGATTTCAATGATGGAGTCCGGCAAATACAGAGCGTTTGCCCACCGGATAGAACAACTGGCTGAAGATCTTCAACTCATTGAAATTGAAAAATTTATTGCCATGCACAGGTAAATATTCGTTCTGATGCAGGAAAATAGCTAAAATCTCCAAAATGTAAATGTTTGGCAGTGCGCCCCACGGCCACTTCCCGGGAAGTGCTGCCGAATATTTACGTGTACGGAAAGGACTGACAAATGGAAACAAAATATGCTGTAATTTTAGTCATTGACGATCAACCAGCCAACCTGAAGGTTCTGCTCCCCTTTCTAAAACAACATAATTTTGAAGTTCGCATTGCGGAAAACGGGGACCGGGCATTACAGGTGCTTGACAATTATCAGCCGGATATTATTCTGCTTGACGTGATGATGCCCGGCATAGACGGCTTTGAGACCTGTCGTCGGATAAAGGCAAACAAAGAGACTGCCGATATTCCTGTTATTTTCATGACCGCACTTGACAGTGTTGAGGACAAAGTTTCCGGTTTTGAGGCAGGCGGAGTTGATTATATCACCAAACCGTTTCAACAGGCCGAGGTGCTTGCCCGAGTGAACACCCATATCACCCTGAGAAAACAAAAACTGGAGCTGGAACAGGCCCTGGCAGAGGTGAAAAAACTCTCAGGCTTCCTGCCCATCTGTGCATTCTGCAAGAAAATTCGTGATGATGAGGGATATTGGCAACAGGTGGAACAGTATATCACCGAGCACTCCGAGGCCATATTCAGCCACGGTGTGTGTCCGACCTGCGCAGAGGAACACTACGGGGATATCCTGCGTAAGATGAAAAACGAGAAAAAAGGCTAAAATTTTCCGTATAAGCGAATTAATTCCGGTAACATGAACCATTTTCTTTGGCTCTGTTCGTGAATAGCCAGAACTTCTATAGCTTGAAATGTGCGACATGCAAGGCAATGTCATTAACTTAAGCTCTACATCTCCCCCCTTTTTCTAAGGGAGACTTTTTCGGAGAAGTCCTTAAATTAATGACATTGACATGCAAGGAGTGACGAGTCACTAACAAAATCCTTACACATAGAGATTTTCAAATCATGAAGTACCACAGCGGAGGGGCACCATGAAAAAACGGAAGATTTTAAAACAGTTTTGGGGACTTGCTGCACTTTTTTATTTTTCAACAGTATTATTTCTCCCTGCAAGCACCATTGCCTCAGATCAAGAAAATTTTCCCTGGATCCTGTTTACTGTTCCACGTTCCCAATCGTCACCAGATGACACGACAAGCAAATACATTGGAACACTCAAACTCCATCTTGTCAGTAATTTAATGCCACAGTTTGACGAGTCGGCAAGCTCAAATATTAAGGTAGTCATGGATATGGGTAAGGAAAAATTTACCGGCACCACTGCCACCCTGTATTACGACTCTGATGAAAATAACGGGGATGGTCGAATCAGACGCAATGGCTATATTGACTTTACCCCTACAGGAACCTGTAATGACGATGTTTGTATTGTCAATCCCATGCCTTTAGGGGTTGAAACAATTACATACTGGGCTTGGGATGATGAAACTCACACTTGGATAGAGTTTCTTCACGAGAACATCCCTATTGATTTGACAGACAGTGAATACTCATTTGATAAATCAGAGGCGCTGGCTACTGATGGAGCAATCATTGGATTTAATGCAGTTGGAGGATTAACAAATGCAGGGGGAGGAAGCTGGACTCTTCATCTGACTCCGAATCAGGACTAGAGAGTCGGATCTTTATTCTGCATAAATTGGGAATGATATTATCAAGTTGACCAACCAGATCAATTGATGACCGACACCGTATCGATCGTATGCAAGGGTCCGGCGTCATAAAAAAATAAAAAAAATCTTTTTTTGGAACACTTTTTGATGACACAGGTCTACACTATTAAAAGCAGTCATTAAGACTTTCTTTTTCATTTTTCTCTCCTTTCTGATTCCTTAATCGGAATCAAAAAAGCCGGCGCCTTTTCATCGCCGGCTTTTTTTTTATAACTCCTGCAAGCAGTTCACCTCGGCAGACTCTTTTTTAGTAAAATTCCCAAAAATTGATTTCTTAGATATAAAAAATTGTGTATATTATTGTGTTCAATTTTTGAAAAAAATTAATACCTGTCTCCTACAAAGAACTCAGCTACCTCCATGGCTTAAGGGATTGTGATGAAATAAACTTTACGATATCACGCAAAATTTTCGTTCATAACCAAGGCACGAAAACAGGCGCATAGCTGTGTTATGTAACTGTTTTCGTAACGCAGGGTATGGGCGAAAAGACAAGTGAGATTGTAAAGTTTATTTGGGAACAAGCCCTAAGCATAGAATAAAGCTGCGGAGAACACAGAGTTATGCTTTCTTATTTTTCTCCGTGTCCATTTGAGTCCCGTAAGAGACTTTCATATCACATTCTAAAAACAGGAGAACAAAATGAAACTGATATTATTAGGCGCACCAGGCGCCGGCAAGGGAACCGTGGCCAAATTGCTCACTGCTATTGACGGCTCCGTCCAAATCTCAACCGGAGATATCCTGCGCGGTGCTGTTCGGGCCGGAACCGATCTTGGCAAGGAAGCCGACGGCTATATGAACCGGGGAGACCTGGTACCGGATGAGCTGATCATGGGGATTATGGAAAAACGGCTCCAGGAGCCGGATTGCCAGCAAGGGTTCTTGCTTGACGGTTTTCCCCGCACCATCCCCCAGTCCGAGGCTTTGACGGAACTGTTGAAAAAACTGAATATTGAACTGGACATGGTGGTAAACATTGATGTGCCACGGGATGTAATTTTTGACCGGCTCTGCACCAGACGAACCTGTGAAAACCCCGAATGTCAGGCCATTTACAACGTCAAGAGTAATCCTACCAAAAAAGAAGGAATCTGTGATAAATGCGGCAGCCCTGCTGTCCAGCGGGCCGACGAAACCGAGGAAGCCATCGGTCACCGCCTTGACGTCTATAACGAAAAAACCGCGCCCCTGGTCGGCTTTTACGAAAAAGAAGGCAAATTCCACAACATCGTCGGCAGCTCAAGTGATATCGTAGTTGACGCCATCAAAAAAGAACTGGGGCTGTAGTATTCTGTGACACTTGGAGTTGCTAACTCGCTATATGTTCAACTATTAAAAAATCCCCCCTTACCCCCCCTTTTTCAAAGGGGGGGGTAGAAGGGACTCATTTTTTTGATCTCCTCGGAGACTTGATAAAAACGCGTTTCCAGGAGACCTATTTCCATGACCGAGAAAAAAATCACCATCATCGGCGGCGGCCTGGCAGGCTGCGAGGCGGCCTGGCAGATTGCTAAACGGGGCTGCCCGGTCATCCTCTACGACATGAAACCGCTGAAGTTCAGCCCGGTTCACTCGTCCGAGATGCTGGCGGAACTGGTCTGCAGCAACTCCTTCCGCTCCGCTAACCCCGATTCTGCAGTGGGTCTGCTGAAAGAGGAGATGCGGCTTCTTGATTCTCTCATTATGCAGGCGGCTAACGCCACTTCCGTGCCTGCCGGTAAGGCCCTGGCCGTGGACCGCCACTCTTTTGCCTCTTTCATCACCGAAAAAATCAACTCTCATCCACTGATCACAGTGATCCGTGAAGAGATCACCCGTCTGCCCGATCCTGCCGACGCGGACCACCTGACTATCCTGGCCACCGGACCACTCACATCAAATCCCCTTGCCTCTTCCCTGCAGGAATTCACCGGGCAAAATCTTTCCTTTTATGATGCCATTGCCCCGATTGTCGAGGCCGATTCCCTGAATCGCGATATCATTTATCAGGCATCGCGCTATGATGATGGACCGGGTGATTACCTCAACTGTCCCATGAACCGGGATGAATATGACAATTTCATCCAGGCCCTGGCCACAGCGGAAAAAGTTCCCCTTAAAGAATTTGAAAAGAAAAAATACTTTGAAGGCTGCCTGCCTATCGAGGTGATGCAGGAACGTGGTGACAACACTCTACGATTTGGTCCGATGAAGCCCGTTGGTCTGCCGGATCCCCGGACCGGCCGCGACCCCTATGCTGTTGTCCAGCTGAGAATGGAAGACAGGGAAGGAACCCATCACAACATGGTCGGCTTTCAGACCAAATTGACCTATGGCGAACAAAAACGGGTGTTCCGGATGATTCCCGGCATGGAACAGGCACAGTTTGCCCGGCTGGGCAGCATTCACCGCAACACCTTTGTCTGTGGCCCTGAAGTACTGCAACCTACTCTGCAATGCAAAAAAAACAAAAATCTCCTCCTGGCCGGACAACTCACAGGCGTTGAGGGCTACGTAGAATCAACTGCCATGGGGCTGCTGGCCGGCATCAATGCAGCTCGTCTCAGCAAGAAAGAGCAACCGGTTGTCCCACCGCCCGAGACTGCCTTCGGCGCTCTCATCATCCATCTTACCGAAACCTTAATCAAACGGTTTCAACCTTCCAATGTCAACTTCGGTCTTTTCCCGCCCATTGGCAGAAAAATGCCTAAAAGAGAGCGCGGCCCGTACCGATCTCAAAAGGCCTTGGCAGCAATGAAAAACTGGCTCAATCAAAATTCAGTGAATTAATCTGATTTCTGAACATTTTAATATTGTTGCAAACATAACCTAAATCTAGTAATCAATATCAAATTATAAAAATGAAGAATAAACTCCAGGGGAAAAATTATTTTCCTTCTGGCTCCCGTTTTATTCCGCTCGCCTGCGGTTAAAAAAATGTACAACAATTGACAAAGGAGAAAAGAGCATGGAAAAATTTTTAGAACAATTTGTGGACATAGAGAAAATAATTGATTCGGTAATATATTTTGTTACCACCTACTCTCTGAAGATCGTCGGAGCGATCCTGGTTTTTATGATCGGAAAATGGATTGCCCGCCGTATTTCGAAACTGTTCGGTAAAATCCTGCGAAAAAACAATGTGGATGAAACCCTGAGCTCTTTTCTGGGAAATATCGCCTATTATGCTTTGTTTATAATGGTTATCATTGCTGCAGCAGGGCAACTGGGAATTAACACCACCTCATTTCTGACCGTTGTCGGTGCCGCCGGTCTGGCCATTGGTCTGGCCCTCAAGGATTCCCTGTCAAACTTCGCTTCCGGTGTCATGCTCATCATGTTCCGTCCCTTCAAGATTGGCGATCTCGTCACTACCGGCGGCGTGACCGGCAGGGTGGAAAGCATCACGATCTTCAACACCATCCTCAATACCCAGGATAACCAGAAAATAATTATTCCCAACAACCTCGTAACTACGAGTACAATTACCAATATTTTTGGCAACCCCACCAGGCGTATCGACCTGGTAATGGGTATCGGTTACGATGATAATATCGGTGAGGCCAAGAGTGTTCTTGAAGCCCTGATCAAGGCGGACAGCCGAATTCTCTCTGATCCAGCTCCGACTATTGCCGTATCCGAACTTGCTGACAGCAGTGTGAACTTTGTCGTCCGGCCCTGGGTAAAAACGGCCGACTACTGGGGAGTGCGTTTTGATCTGACCGAAAAAATCAAACTTACGTTTGATGAAAAAGGCATCAGCATTCCTTACCCGCAGCAGGATGTCCATATGTACGCGGAAACCGCTGCTGAAACCGCTGCTGAATAATTTTTTTCTTTTCTTATCCCACCTGGCAGGAGGGCCGGCCTTAACGGCCCTCTTGCAATCTTGATCCATTCTTAGTAAATTCATTTCAACGTCATTAACTTAAGCAAAAAATCTTATTTTCAGCCACGTACTCCACAAAAAACATAAAATTTCCCCTTTTGTTTTCGTGTGTTTCGTGGATTTGGTGGTAACAAAAATTAACAACTTCCGAAAAACAGCAGCTTTCTCAATATCCACCTAAGGCATCCCTTCCTGATGCAAGAGGATCATGACTTCTGTAAACCGTAAACCGGACACCGGCTCAGTTAACAGACAAGAAGCTCTCCTGCACGTCATCCGCGGACTGATGAAAGAGCTGCATCCCGAGATCGGCCCTCCTGTTATCAGCCTTGACAGCTCCATGGATCGTGATCTGGCTTTTGACAGTCTTGCCCGGATGGAACTCCTTGACCGTCTGGAACAGACTTTCAACCTCACCCTGCCCGAAAAGGTTTTGGCCACCGCCGAAACTCCAAGAGACCTGTTGAGACATCTTGACAGATCAAAAAAAAGGGTGACAGGTTCTCCGATCATCCCGCCTTCCGTATCATTGTCATCAGAGAAAATCGACCTGTCTCCTCATAATGCCCGAACCCTTGTTGAAGTCCTTCAGGCCCATGCCGGTTCCCATCCGGACAAAAGCCACATTCTCCTGCTTTCCAACCAGGAAAAAACGGAAGAGATCACTTTTGGCGATCTACTAAAAGGTGCGGAGAAGGTCGCTGCCGGGCTCCAGCAGTATAATCTGGAACCGGGTGACACGGCAGCAATCATGTTGCCCACCGGCCTGGATTATTTTTTCAGTTTTTTTGGCGTTCTTCTGATCGGAGCCATCCCTGTGCCGCTGTATCCGCCGGCGCGTCCCACCCAGATTGAAGAGCATCTGAGACGCCATCAGGGAATTTTAAAAAATGCTGGAGCGAAAATCCTCATTACAATCAACGAGGTCAAACCCATTGCCCGCTTCCTCAAGGCCCGGGTCAAAACTCTTAATCAGATCAAAACAGTGGAGGAACTTACCGGCCGGGAAGAAAAATTCACGCCAACCCCGATTCAGGCCGATGACATCGCCTTTCTGCAGTACACCTCCGGCTCTACCGGCGATCCCAAGGGCGTTGTTCTCAGCCATGCCAACCTGCTGGCCAACATCAGGGCCATGGGACAGATAATCAAGGCCACCTCAACCGATGTTTTTGTCAGCTGGTTGCCCCTTTATCATGACATGGGGCTGATCGGTGCCTGGCTCGGCAGCCTCTATTACGGCTGCCGCCTTGTCATCATGTCCCCGCTTTCCTTTCTGGCCCGGCCGGAACGCTGGCTCTGGGCCATCCATAAATACGGCGGCACTCTTTCGGCTTCACCTAATTTCGGCTACGAACTCTGTTCCCAGCGCATCAATGACAAGGCAATCCAAAACCTTGATCTCAGTTCCTGGCGCCTCTCATTTAACGGCGCCGAGCCGGTCAGTCCGCAAACCATCACGAGTTTCAGTCAACGATTCAAACCTTATGGCTTCCAAAAAAAGGCCATGACCCCGGTTTACGGACTGGCGGAATCTTCCGTGGGTCTGGCCTTTCCTCCCCTTGGACAGGGACCGGTCATCGACCATATCAGGCGGGAGACCTTCATGGACTCCGGCGTGGCAGTTCCGGCCCGGGCAGAAGATGCCGTATTGCAATTTGTTGCCTGCGGCCAGCCTCTGCCAAAACACCAGATCAGAATTGTCGACAAAAACGGCAGAGAACTCCCTGAAAGGCTGGAAGGAAGACTGCAGTTTAAAGGGCCATCGGTGACCAGCGGCTATTTCCGCAACCCGGATCAGACCCGTGAACTCTTCCATGGAGAATGGCTTGATTCCGGAGATCTTGCCTATATTGCCGCAGGAGATATCTACATCACCAGCCGGGTCAAAGATATCATCATCAGGGGCGGCAGAAACATCTATCCCCATGAACTCGAAGAGGCTGTGGGCGACATTTCCGGGATCCGCAAGGGATGTGTTGCTGTATTCGGCAGCAAAGACAAGGAATCGGGCACGGAACGCGTCATCGTCCTGGCGGAATCCAGGACAAAAAATGCAGAGACCGTGGAAGAGCTGAAAAAAAAGATTACAAATGTGGCTGTTGATCTTCTGGAAATGCCCCCCGACGAGATCATCATCGCCCCGCCGGGTACGGTTTTAAAGACCTCAAGCGGTAAAATTCGGCGGGCCGCAAGCCGTGATGTCTTTGAAAAGGGAAATATCGGCAAAGCAAAACGGGCTGTCTGGTTTCAGGTTGCGCGTCTTGCTTTCTCCGGAATTCTGCCGCAAATACGCAAAAATTTGCGCCAGGCCGTCGAAACACTTTATTCCGGCTACTGCTGGATTCTGTTCGGCCTGATAGGCGCACTGGCCTGGCTGCTGATTATGATTCTGCCTTCTCCAGGATGGCGGTGGTCCCTGACCCGGAAGGCGGCCAAGCTTCTTGTTTCCCTTTCCGGAACCAGGCTAACGGTGCGCGGTGCCGAAAACGTGCCGCAAGACCAATCCTTTCTCGTCGCGTCAAACCATATGAGCTACCTGGACGCCTTGGTGCTTACGGCTGCCCTGCCGAAGCCATGCAGTTTCGTGGCGAAAGCGGAACTGGCCGAAAAACTCCTGCTCAGGCTTCCTCTTAACCGGCTCGACGTAATCCTGGTAGACCGATTTGACATGAAACGCGGCGTGGAAGATGCCAGGAAAATCTCACACCTTGCCAGGGGTGGCAAGACCCCACTCTTTTTCCCGGAAGGCACCCTGCAGCGCATGCCCGGCCTGCTGCCTTTTCGCATGGGGGCCTTCCAGGCTGCGGCCCAGGCCGGGATTCCGGTCATCCCGGTGACGATCCGCGGCACCAGAAATAAACTCCGTTCAGGTTCATGGTTTGTCAGAAGAGGCCCGGTGAGCGTCACAATCGGCCAACCCGTCTTACCGGACGGCAATGACTGGCCGGCAGCCGTCAGACTGCGCGATGTGGTACGCGCGGAAATCCTACGCCATACCGGCGAACCAGACCTTGCCGGAGTCTACAGGTCATTGTCGGAAATGGAGATAAAACAACCGAAAAAATAGACCTTGAACAGCCGTTGCAGGAATTAAAAATTACGAATTAGAAATTAGGAATTTCGGTGTTTTCTCATCAGATAACTACCTTCAAATTCCTCATTCGTAATTTTAAATTCGTAATTGACCCGTTTTCAGTAGGGTATGAGGTGACGTTATGAAAAAAAAACAACTGAATTCCAGAAATCAGACCATGATTTCCGCATCCGAAGCCGGAACGCTTTCCGGGCTTTTCTGCCGCCGAATCAAGCGGACACCAAACCTTCCCGCCTACCATCAATATGACCGGCAACAAAAAAAATGGCTGAACTATTCTTGGCAGGAGACAGGAGAGCGGGCGGCACGATGGCGGGCGGGGCTGAAAAAAGAAAATCCAACTGCCGGAGACAGGGTGGCCCTTCTGCTATCGAACTGTATCGACTGGGTCTGTTTTGAACAGGCGGCACTTTCTCTGGGACTTGTTGTGGTTCCCCTTTACACCTGGGACAGCCCAGAAAATATCATTTATCTTCTCAGGGACTCGGGAAGCCGACTTCTTCTTACAGAAACCACGGAGCAATGGCATAAACTGACCCCGCACAGTGCCACCTTGCATGATCTGCAAAAAGTTCTCTGTCTGAAAAGTGATAATTCCCATCTCTCCAATCAGCCGGAAAAGAAAAATCTTGTTCCCTTCATGGTTGCAGACTGGCTGCCTGAACAGGCAGAAAAGATGACTAACCCGACCGCAGACCCAGACGATCTGGCCACAATCGTTTATACCTCCGGCACCACCGGATCTCCCAAGGGTGTGATGCTTTCCCACAAAAATATCCTCTGGAACGTAGAAGCCGTCCACCAGGTTATCCCCACCTACCCAAATGACGTGCTGCTCTCCTTTCTTCCCCTCTCCCATACCTTTGAACGCACGGTGGGTTATTATATTCCCATGATGACCGGCAGTTCGGTGGCCTATACCCGATCCATGCAGGACCTGGCCGAAGACATGCTGACCATCCGGCCGACAATTATCATCTCGGTGCCCCGCATCTACGAACGGATCTACGCCAAGGTCATTAAAAAACTGGAACAAAAGGGGGGCTTGGCCCACAAGCTGTTTATGCTCACCCTGGACATCGGCTGGCAACGTTTCCAGGCGTCCCAGGGTCGCGGTTCATTTTCAACCTGGCAGCGCATTCTCTGGCCTGTGTTGAAGCACCTTGTGGCGGATAAAATCATCAACAAACTTGGCGGCAGAATCCGTCTTGCGGTGAGTGGGGGCGCGCCGCTGCAGG
>JAYEPA010000144.1:0-3285 GCA_034723545.1 Thermodesulfobacteriota bacterium
ATTTTCATTCGCAGGGAAGACGGCAGATCGTAATGCCAGAAGAAGAGTGTGCGCAACAGTTCCTCCTCCTGCTTCGATTCGATTTTGTCCTGCCTCTTGCTGAGGGCGTAGTCCAGGTTCTGGCGCAGATTCGGGTCATTGGTAATCAGCTGTTCGGCCCGCCGGTAATTGACAATGGCCCGGCCCAGATCATCGAGGCGGAAATAGACATTGCCAATATTATAGTAGAGTTTGCCGTTTTCAATCTCCCTGCTCAGTTTTTCATAGCGCAGCAGAGACTTGTGGTAAAGCCTGCGGGCCTCTTCAGGATCATCGCTTTCATTGGCCTGCCTGAAAAAAGAAGCTCCCTGGGTGAGAAGTTCTTCCCGTCCGGTTTGAGGGTCAGCCCCGGCCTGTACGGCGAGCAGCGGAAAGAGAATAGAGAGCAAGAGGATTATTGCGGTTATCGGCTCTTTCATTACAGTTTCTCTTCCAGCTTTACGGCTACTGCACGAGTCTGCTGAATCAGGCGGTGTGACTCCTCTCCAGCCGTTGTTCCGCCGCTGTAGCGGCAGGCCTCGCGTTGATCAAGTATTTCCTTCAGCGTTTTCAGCGTCTCAGAGTCAAGATTTCTTTTTCTCAGAATATGTTCGACATCCCGGAAGGTCAACGCGCCGGGCGGCCGCCTCAGTTTATGGCCCAGATAGGTTTTAAGGGCCATGGCAAGACCAATCATTTTTCCACTGTCTTCAAGGGATGAAAGCTTATTGTTGAGTTCTGTAAAGGCCTGTTGCGCCCTGAGGGCTGCCGGGTCTTTTTTTCGGCGGCGCATCAGAAACGTGGAGAGGAAAAGGACCGCAAAGAAGCCGGGCGGCGCGGTCAGAATGAGCCAGGTAGAAATTGAAGATGTTTGCCTTGCCCCTTGTGAAACAAGGACTGTGGCATCATCATAGTTAAAGTTGATTCCGTCCTCAATGGACTTGATTTTTCTTTTCATCACATGGGCGCCGCCTTCGGCATCCTGGGCGGTAATGATCCTGGTCGACTGAACAGACAGGGCAATAGCAGAACTGCTGGCTGTTTCATATTTTTTAGTGCGGGGATTAAAATAGCTGAGATGAATGGCAGGGATTTCCGTGACCTGATCATTTCTGGCCCGAATGGTTTGGATAAATATCTCATTTTGTCCTGTGCTTTCGCCCGGCGAAATTTCCTCCGGAATTTTGAAACCGGTTTCAGCAAGATGATGAAGATTCGGCAACTTGACCCTGTTCGCCAAGGGACCGGAAACGGTGAGGGTCAGAGTGATGGGGTCGCCGACATTGACCTGGGTCGGTGCGGCCTGAGCCGAGATTGTGAATTCACCCACCGGGCCGTTGAAGTTTTCCGGCCTGCCTGCCTCGGGCAGGGGGGAAACCGTGAGGCGCGGCTGGTTTGACGGCGTGATGACTGTTTCATATGTTTTTTGCGCGCCCTGGTTAAAAAAGTCATTAAAAAAGTCGTCATTAGCAAAGGGGCCGGAGCGATTTCGCTGCCTCTGTCTGCTATAACCGCTCAGGGCCAGGCAGCCTACAGTGGCCTGGGGAAGAGTTAAATCGCCATTTTGTCGCGGAATAACAATCTGTTGAAAGCTCAGGGTAGTGTATGATTTGCCATCAAGCCGTCCCTTGGACCGCCTGCCAATGACCGTGGCATCGCCCAGAGTAATTTCAAACTCGTCCTGTGAATTAATCCCCTGGGAAGCAGGAATCGGATTGACCACCTCAAAGCGCGTATCGTCAAGAAGCGGCAGGATAAATTCAAATTTTTTGACATCCTTGCCGATATACCAGGTGGTAGTCAGGGTAACGGGCTCGCCCACATAACATTTATCCTGACTGAGATTTAAGCGGAGTTTGAAGTCATCGGTTTCTTCAGGTTTTTTGGCGTAAATTGTTAAGGGACGGCTTGTATAGACTATGCCGTCAAGGGTGAGGCTCACCGGCGGAAAGGTCAATTGTCCGGCTCGTTTTGGTGTGAGAAGATAATTAAAGATAAAGCCGTGTTTGCTGATTCTGCTCCACTTGCCATTGATATTTGTTATGGATGTGCTGCTGTTCTGCCGGCCGCCGCGAAACTGGACGGTGAAGTCGGCAATGTTGGAAACATCCGGCTTATCCGGCGATTCATGGCCGTTAACCTGAATCTGCATGGGGATTGCTTCTCCAACAAAGGCGTCCTGTCGTTCAACCACCGCCTCGACACTGATCTCTGATCCATAAGCAGAGAGATTCAGCACGAGGATGATGTTGAGCAGAATAAGGCAAATTAATGTGGATTTGATCCGCATTACCAGTCCTTTTCCACGGATTGCCGGCCACGGGACATCTGCTGTTGCCGCAATTTTTGAAGTTTCTTTTCCATGTTTAGAATATCACCGGCCGTCTGGTCGGGCGCAGCCTGTGCCTCGTCTAATTCCTGCGGAGATCCTTTGTCGGCTGCTTCCTGTTGAGAACTTTCCGACGCGTTTTGCTCCGGAGACTGTTTTTCCTCATTTTTCTCCTGACCCTGATCTTTGCCGCCCTGATCATTGTGGGACTGCTGGTCATTTTGCTCATTGGCGTTTAAGCTGTCAAGGGCCTTCTGAAGATTTTTTGCCGCCTTTTCCTGGCTTTCTGATGCCTCAACGGGATTGTTTTTCTTGAGTTGTTCCTCGGCATCAAGCTGATTGTCGATGGCCTCCTGCAGATGTTCCTGCTCCTTGCTGTCCTGTGGTTTGGTGTCATGCTGCTCAAGCTGTTGTTTCGTTTCTTCAGCCTGCTGCCGCAGTTTCTGCTGGCGGTCAGCCATCTCCTGATTCTGTTTCTCCTGATCAGGCTCAGTCTCTTTGTTTTCTGCGGCCTGTTCCTGCTGGTCCTGGATCATTTTTTCCAGGTCTTTTTTCATTTCCTCTTTTGCCTGTTTCTGCTCCAGGTCCTTTTGCTGTTTCTCTTGGAGCTGCTCTTTTTTTTGTTGCAGGGTCAGTCTGGCGATTTCAAGATTTCTGGCCGCATCGGTTTGGGACGGATCAAGATTTAAGGCCTGCTCAAAGCTGTTAATACTTGTTTGCAGCATGTCCAGGCTTTGAGACATATCCTGTTCCGACTGGGCCTGTTTGAAGGCGGCATTGCCGGAGTTATAATGACTTTTGGCCGTTAACGTATTGTCTCTGCTTTTTCCGGCCGCCTGTTCATAGGCTGATATGGCCTGGCTGAATTTTTCCTGGCGGTAGAGTGCATTTCCCCGGTTAAAATAGGCTTGAGGCTGGTCCGGATCTTTTTTCGCCGC
>JAYEPA010000145.1:0-3255 GCA_034723545.1 Thermodesulfobacteriota bacterium
CAGAAAGTTAGGTGATTATCTCTAGATTCCGGCTAACAGCATGCCGGAATGACGGACGAATTTCGTTAATAATATTCTATAATTTCAATTAATTACCTTAAGTCCTAAAGTTGAGTCACAAAAATAGAGTTCAACTTTTTAATTAAACTAAAAATTTTATCTTAGTGCTCTCTCAAAAATAAATTAGTAGAGGTGAGGTGACAATAGGACATAAGTTAAGTCGAGCCGATTGAGCGAAACCGAAGGCGTAGCAGAGCTACGTTGAGGATTTCGCGATTGAGAATCGACTTAAGATGTGTCTTAGTGTCGCCTCAAAATGCTAAATTATTTTTGAGCGAGCCCTAAGGAAACGGAGTTAAATATATGAAGGCGATCATCTTAAGCGCCGGACAGGGTACGCGATTGCTGCCACTGACTGCCAAAATACCAAAATGTCTTCTGGATATTAACGGCAAAACAGTCATTGAATGGCAAATCGAAGAACTGCACAAGTGCGGAGTTGACCAGATCACTGTGGTCATAGGATACGGAGCGGATAAGGTTGAAAATCTTTTGCGGCGCCATTACGAACCACAAAAGGTCCAGACCCATTACAACCCTGACTATGCAACAACCGATAATCTAGTGAGTTGCTGGAAGGTGCGTGATGAGATGAATGAAGATTTTATCCTGCTGAACGGCGATACCCTGTTTGAGGCGGCCGTGGTGAAGAGCCTGCTGAAATCACCTGCCAGTCCTGTTACAGTTACTGTGAGCCACAAAGACACCTACGATGCCGATGACATGAAGGTCAGCATGGAGGGCAGCCGTCTTACCAAGGTCGGCAAAGACATCCCTTCCGGGGAAATTCACGGAGAATCTATTGGCATGATACTGTTCCGTGATACGGGTCCGACGATATTCCAAAACGCCCTGGAAAATGCCATGGCTGATACAGAGTCTGTCCGTAGATGGTATCTGTCGGTGATCGATGAAATAGCACAAGAAAAAACAGTGCTGACATGTTCAGTCAGAGGATTGGCCTGGTGCGAAATCGATTATCCGGCAGACCTGAAGATGGCAGACAGGGTCGTTGCCGGTTTTCCTGCGGAAAGCAGGTTTGACATGGCTGCGGAAGACTTTCAAGGACAAAAAACAGCAGCACGATAATGAGAGTTGGATAAAACGTGATTATTGATCGCTATATAATACGTGAAATAATTAAGCCCACACTGGCAATATCTACGGTGCTGATCGTTATCTTTGGCTGTTATATCTCCACACGTTACGGGGAGGACGCGGTCCATGGCATGTTGTCGGGCTCTTCAGTAATACAACTGATTTTGCTCCGTATCATAATTGCCCTTGAGATGCTGCTGCCGACGACCCTTTACTTGTCAGTTGTGATCGCTCTCGGCCGTTTGTACAGAGATGCAGAGTTAACCGCTATGTTTGCCTGCGGCATTAGTATGACAAGGGTCATCAAGTCTGTTTTTCTTCTCTCCATTATAGGCGCCCTGATTGTGGCCTGTTTGTCTCTTTTTATCCGCCCCTGGGCCTGGGACCAGTTTTTCCGGATAAAGACACAAGCAGAAGCAAATTTTGATCTGACAAGGATGAAAGGCGGTAATTTTTATGAAACAAGTGACGGTGAACGGGTCATTTTCGCTGACAAAGTCGACAATAAGAAGAATCGGGCAAAGCGGGTTTTCATCCAAACAAAAAGGGAAGACTCCTTACAGATTATCTATGCGGCCAAGGCCAGTCAGCTCAGGGATGAGACCACCGGCAAGCCCATATTGATATTTCAGGACGGCCACCTGTATGAATTTTTCAGTCCCGGCGAGAATGGTTTGATCCTGGAATTCGAGAACTCGGCAATGGATCTGGTGCCTAAGGATATTTTCCAGCATGAATACAAGGTTAAAGCCGTTGCAACCAAAACACTATTACACTCGAACAACCTGGAAGAAATAGCGGAACTACAGTGGCGACTCACCGCACCGCTGTCAATCATCCTCCTGGCGCTTCTCGGCATACCATTGAGCCGCTCATCTCCACGCCAGGGGAAGTATGTCAAAGCACCGTTGGCAATATTATTTTTTGCCGGTTACTACACTTTCAGCGCTTTAACCAAAAAGTGGGTATCACAAGGCGTTATTGGAGTTGTTCCCGGAATCTGGTGGGGACAGATATTGCTGGCTGCTTTAATCGGCCTTCTTTTATGGCAGCCGGTCTTTTTGCGGCACTGGCGTAAGCGGTAAGACCCTAATGCGAATACTTGATATCTATATCGGCAGAAACTTTCTAAACTACTTTTTTCTCATCAGCCTTATCCTGATGGTGCTGTTTAGCCTGTTTGAACTGCTCTCCCAGCTGGAGGATGTGGGCACAGGCAGTTATCGACTGACTAATGCCCTTACCTTTGTGGCCCTGACGCTTCCCAAGCGTTTGCTCGACTTAATGCCCATAAGCACGTTGCTTGGCGGTATAATTGCCCTGGGGATGATGGCCGACCATGGTGAACTTGTCGCCATGCAAGCATCAGGAGTATCGATTTTGCGCATCTGTGGCGCAGTACTCGTAACCGGCATGCTCTTGATGTTAACATCCGGCATTCTGGCTGAAATAGTTGTGCCGGGCATGGAGCAGCTGGCCCGCAAATCCCGCGCACAAGCTCTGACCCCTACCGAGATTACTTTAACCCGGCAGGGGTTCTGGGCACGCAGGGATAATTCGTACATCCATGTTGATACGATGTTAAGTAAAGGGGTTGCCGCCAACGTGGATATTTTCGAATTTACCAAAAAGGGACGCCTACAGACCTTTACCCATGCGCAAAATGCCACCCTGCAGGATAACAGGCAGTGGCTCCTGACCGGCATCACCCGGAAAATCATCGCAGACAATGAAGTGACTACTAAGCGAATCGAAACGTTAACTCTGGACTCCTTTTTAAGTGCACACCAGGTCAGTATCCTGGAACTGCCGCCCTACAGTCTATCGACCCCAAACCTTCTTCGTTACATTAATGCCCTGCGGCAGAGTGGCCAGAATGCTGCCCAGCATTCCATAGCCCTGTGGCGAAAACTCAGCGTACCTCTGACAACCGGGGCGATGGTCTTACTTTCACTGAGCTTTATCTTCGGTTCAACGCGCAGCAGCAGTGCAGGGGCTCGCATAACCTTCGGCGCCTTTATCGGCATTGTTCTGTATTTTGCCGATCAGATAATCATACAGTGGGGTTTGATGCTCAACCTGAACCCATTCATTACT
>JAYEPA010000146.1:0-3254 GCA_034723545.1 Thermodesulfobacteriota bacterium
GGATGATGGCGCTGATGGCAATTGATGTCCCGTAAATTGCATGTTTTGTCACACGGGACTTCATGATTGAAACATTATTGATGAATGCCTGGCCCAGTCTTTCCATGGTTGCTTCCGAGGGAATTTTTTTCAGGGAGAAAAAGGTTTGCCTGAAAATTATCGGGAAAAAGGAAGGAATTGTCAAATAAAGTTTTTAATAAGTCGTAACTGTTCAGCGAGTATCTCAAAATGACCAAGACCACCGAATGTATCTATTCAGATGTGCCCCATATTCGTTTATTTAAGACTTTGAACGGTAAGCGGAGCGAAGCGTAGACTCCGCACTGGTGCTATTCGAAAAGGCTTAAATGGACGAAGATGGGGTGCAGCTGAATAGATACAATAAGTCTTACCTGGCAACGACAAAGGCGTCGGGATATCCACCATCGACCATGATTTTTTCCATCTGGTGGGCAGCACTCAGAGTTGTTCCACCCATGACCTGCACACGGTAAAAAACAGCGTCACCACGGTCATAGCGTTTGACAACACATTGTTTGCCGCTGTTCACTATTTTCTTTTGAAGTCTGTCGGCGTTGGCAACAACCGTGAATGAGCCGATCTGGATGTAGAAATCCCCTGACTGGAAATCCGCGTGGGGCAGGAATCGTTCAATTTTTTTATTCCCTTGCTGATAACTCATTGCTTCACCCAGAGCGGTGATTCGCACCCTGGCCGTGCCGCTTTTGACAACATCGAGTTTTTGTGCCGCCTTGAAACTGAGGTCGATGATTCTGCCTTTGACAAAGGGGCCCCGATCATTAACTCTGAGAACCATTTCCCGGTTGTTCTCCAAGTTTTCAACAAGCAGCATGGTATTCATGGGCAGGGTTTTGTGGGCGACTGACTGGCCATACATATTATATGTTTCGCCGTTTGAGGTTTTGCGGCCATGGAATGGACGGCCATACCAGGAGGCCAGTCCTGTTTCCTGGAAACCGTGGGAGGAGGGCAGGGGATAATAGGTTTTGCCTTTAATTTTATATGGGCGCTGGGTTCCCGGGATCCTGGTTTTAGACGGAATTTTTTTGGAGGGCGTGATTCCTCTTTGGGGCGGCGTGCTGATGGTTTTTTTGCCAGTGCAACCGCAGAAAAGAAAGATGATAACGGCAAAGAGATAGAGATATTTTTTCATTATTTTTTTTTGTTTCCCTTAATGCCTTTATCTTCCAACATTAAATTATACGGTTTTTTCATCAGACGGTAGTTTTCTCTTAAACGGAGGGGATAAAAGGCGCCGGCCCTGCCGGTGGTATGGGGAGTGTAGGGCAGCAGGCCATAGGGTTTTGCTTTCTCAGGGGACACTGAATCATAGATGACCTCTTCGTTTTTATCAACAAACGTGAGGTGGAGATCGAGAATGGGCCGGCAGATATGTAAACGATGGTCCTGTCCCCGGCAAACAAGGGGGAATTCCCAGCGCCGCTGTTCATATCCCTTCAACCAGATCCCCAGCCTGGCGGCGGCGGTGATTTTGTCCCGCATGAACGGTACGGGATATTCTTCATCGCTGTACAGATTGGTTTCAAGCTGGTCTTCCACTTCAAAGCTGCCCTGGACGGTGAGTGCGCCCCATGGATCATAATCTTCCGCATCCTGGCGCAGGAGATGAGTGCCCTGGTCGGTAAAGCTCCATTGGGCGTGACAGACCGAGCAGTGCGCCTTTTGACCGTGGAGTTTATGAGCCGGGTGGCTGAGCTGCGGCACCTGTATTTTTCGGCCATCTTTTTTCAGGCTCAAAATAAGTGAGTCGCCGGTTTTATGGAGATTATCCAGGGGCGGTTTTTCTTTGCCTGCCAGATGGCAGCTTTCACAGCGGATTTGAGTCTTCGCCTTTGTCATCAGTTCACGGCCGGAGTGGCAATCAATGCAGAGCAGGCCGCCCGCCTGGTGAATATCAGGGGAAAGCTGGTGGAACTCAAGGCCGTAGGGCCTGGGAGGAGCGCTTTGAGCCGTGTAGGGCGTCCGGTAGTCCCAGTGAAAGTCATGCTCGAAGCGGCCATGATAGTCTGCGCCGACGAAATTTCCGTAATGACAGTGGAGACACTGTTCATCCCCGGGTGATTTGCTGAATTTATGGCTTACCAAACGTCCTTTTTGGAATGAAAGATGGCAGGCCGCACATCCCGTGGCATGGCCGGTTTGAGGATAAGGATCGCCGGAAAAATAGAGATGACAACGCAGACAGCGGCGGCGGAGCAGGTCATCGGCCAAGGCAAGAGGGGAATCGATGGTGTCATGAACAGGGATTTTTGTAAGAGAGAGAAGTTCCAGTTCTGCGCCAAAAGCTCGACGGACAATATTGACTTCGTTTTTGAGGGTGAAGTGAAGGGAGTGGCCAGCCTTTTCAACCCTGTCTGCATGGCATTTGCCGCAGGTTTGGGCCATGACGTCCGGGTGGGCCGGCCTGGCAATCAATTCTTCATGGGCCTCCTCTTGAGAAAAGACTCCGGTTTTTCCAGCATGACAGTCCGGGCAGGCAAAATTGTGATTTTTATCCAGGGTGAAATCGTGGCAGTCCCGGCAAGAGTAGATCGTTTTCTTTTTTGTCTCCTCCGGCGCCACGTTGGTGTTCCTGTTTTGCTCATCCTGACCGCAGGCAACAATGGAGATGGCGATCAACAGAAAAACGATGAAATATGAGAATCTATTTTTTGTCATTTCCTTAGTCCCTCTGCCCCTTCGAAGGTCTCGCCGGCTCGCTATCTGCCCCTATGTCCTTAATCTTTTCACTACCCTACCTGAAAGGAAAATAAAGTTCAAAAAAATGCTTTTTCCAAGCCATTTTTTTTCATGGAAAATCGTTTCATGTTGCACTATAGTGCTTCCCATGAAAAATAAAAGAAAATCACTGAAAACAAAGTTTATCTTCATTACCGGCGGTGTGCTTTCGTCCCTGGGCAAGGGGCTGGCTGCTGCTGCCATTGGCTCCCTTCTTGAAAGCCGGGGACTTACCGTCACTATACAGAAGCTTGATCCCTATATAAATGTGGATCCTGGCACCATGAACCCCTTTCAGCATGGTGAGGTTTATGTCACCGATGACGGGGCGGAGACGGATCTTGATCTTGGCCATTACGAGCGTTTTACCACGGCCAAGCTGGGCCAGAAAAATAACTACACCTCGGGCCGCATCTACTATTCGGTGATCACCAAGGAGCGCAGGGGCGAATATCTGGGCGGCACCGTTCAGGTGATCCCCCATATCACTGATG
>JAYEPA010000147.1:0-3229 GCA_034723545.1 Thermodesulfobacteriota bacterium
CCAGAGAAGAAAGCAAGGCACAGAGCTCACCGCAGGATGCGCTGTCACCCTCGATATCGCCGTATGACTGTTCAAAGACCAGGCTGGCCCGGAGTCCCAGCGGTATGGTACGGGCATAGCGCGAGCTTAAGAAAGAGTCAAGAATCATTACCCCTTTGGAATGAATGGGGCCGCCCAGTTCCACCTCCCGTTCAATGTCAACTATTCCACCTTTTCCGGGCCGGGTCAGAGCAGTGATACGGCTCGGGCAGCCAAAGGAATCATTGCCGAGCAGGATCACGGAAAGACCGTTGACCTGTCCCACCTTTTTTCCCGAAGTTTCAATATGACGGATGCCCTGCTCAATGGCCTCGAACATTCGGTCTTTGATCCGGCCTCCCCGCTTTCGGCAAGCAGTCAACGCCTCCTCGATTTCCATGGCCTCAATATATTTTTTCTCCTTTTGCCGGGCCAGATAATCAGCCTCTTTGATCAGGTCGGCAAATTCCCGGATGTGCAGGGAGAGTTTCTCGCGGTCACCCGCTTCCCTGGCCGCCTGCTCAATCACCCTGGCCACGGCTGTCCGATGCAGGGGCAGTAATTTTTTATCCCTGGCGAGACTGGCAAGAAGCGCTGCGAAGAGCTGCTGGCTTTCATCAGTACGGTTCATGCTATGTTCAAAATCCGCCTGCACCTTGAAAAGGGATTGAAATTCAGAATCGTGGTAGTTGAGAAGATAATAGATTAAAGGGTCGCCAATGAGGACAACCTTGGTCTGCAGGGGAATGGGTTTTGGTTCCAGGGTAACCGTGCTCATCAGACCCAAAAGGCGCTCCACCGGTTCGATGCGGATCTGCTGGGCCCTGAGGGTGCGCTTGAGCCCTTCATAGGCAAAGGGCTGAATCAGGAGTCTTCTGGCATCAAGAATGAGATAGCCCCCATTGGCCTGGTGCAGAGAGCCGGGCTGAATCAGGGTAAAATTGGTGGACAACATCCCCATCTTTGCTTTGTGCTCGATTCGGCCATGGAGGTTCTGATAGGTGGGCATGTCTTCATAGACCACCGGCGCCCCCTCTTTTTCATGGGTTACCAGTACATTCACCTCATATTGGTTGAAGGAAGGGGCGGATGAAACCATGGGAAAGAAAATTTCGCTTTGTGTTCCCGAGGAGGGCAGGAAGTCATCAACCCGTTCGGTAATTTCCTTTTCGACATTGTCCAGGTAATCGATGATTTTTTCTTGATCCTTATACTTGGCTTTCAGCGTGTCAATCAGGTGAGAAACCGCCAGCCCGGCTGTTTCCTTTTTCAGCTTCCGGCTCTGCTCTTCCGCGTTCCGTTTCAGGATGCTGATCTGATGGATAGCCTGCTGTAGATCCGACTGGACTTTCTTAATCGCCTTTTCGATCTTTTTTTGGGTTTCCTCGGGCAGCTTGCGAAACGCTTCCGCATCCAGCGTCGTGCCGCTGCCGTCCATGGGGGCGAACAGGATTCCCTGTTCACTCCTGACCACCGAGATACTTTCCTCCTTGGCCCTCTTATCAACTCCACGGTACAGCTTTTCAATTTTTTGTTGCAGATTGTCCTTGATCGTTTTTTTGCGGGACCGGTAATCCTCTCCTTCAAAGACGGCGGGGATGGTGGTTTTCAGCATGTCGATCAGGTCATGCATCTCCTGTTTGAAAACCAGAGAATTCCCTGATGGAAATTCAAGGGGCAAGGGCTTATGGGGATGATTGAAGTTGTGGACATAACACCAGTCATTTGGAGTCTGCTCATGGCCGGCCTGTTCGTTGATAAAGGATTGAACGACGCTGTGGCGGCCGGATCCTTCTGGGCCGATTACAAAAAGATTAAAGCCTTCGTGGCGTATGCCGATGCCGAAATCAACGGCCTCAAGGGCGCGGTTCTGGCCGATGAACCGGGTGAGATTTTCCACTTCATTGGTTGTTTCAAAGGCAAATTCCTGCGGATCACAATGATGATAGGCCTCGTCGGCTGTAATGGAACGAATGGTCATATTTTTTCCTTTTTGTTCACAGTCATTCAATCGTTACGTCACCATTTTCAAAATAACGGCTATCCCCGCAAACCGGCACAACCGATAAGCGAATGAAATGAGACATCGAGAAATAAAAGTTAATACGTCATCCGTACCCGACCGCAATCCGGACAGACCCAGGTCGGACCATTACTGATCCCCCAAAGATTTTCCTGGAAACAATCATCACAAATCTCAAAACCACAGGGACAGTTACGGCAATAAGGCAAGGTTTTCCGGCAGCAGTGACATTGGTAATCCTTGCCTTTTCTCCGTCTTCTGGAATAGGACATTTTTTTATCACCCATGAGCAGCGTCTCTTTTGGCCAGTTCGGATTGTAACCAGTCAAGAAAATCCCGGCTGGCTGCCAAAATCGGTGTGGCAATAATCTCCGGCGTCTCGTAGGGATGAAGTTCAAGAATAATTTTCTCTACCTCCGGATAATTTTTTCTGGAAGTTTTGGCGGTACAGACATATTCTCTTTCCTGTTCAATCTTTCCCTTCCAGTGGTAGGTGCTGGTTATCGGGCCGGAAATCTGCACACAGGCCGCCAGTCTTTCAGCGACAAGCTTTTCGGCGATTCGCTCGCCAACCTTCATTGTGCCCACCGTGGTCACAACCTGAATAAATTCGGTCATCCTGCAACTCCTGCTTTTTTTTAATCCTCCAACCCACTAAAGCGGAAGAAAACATCAAATTTCTGTAACTATTCAGCTGCACTCCATCTTCGCCCATTTGGGTCTTCTCGAATAGCACCAGTATGCTTCAAAGCCCCAAATGGGCGAATATGAAACACATCCGAACACTTACAGTCTAGAGTAAAGGGTAATTTACAGCCTACGCTGAATAGTTACAAATTTCTTAGGATAAGTGCCTTGTTGTAGAGGCAGATAGCGAGCAAGGCGAGACCTTCGAGTCCTTGCTTTAAAAGATGATTTCAGTTTCTTGTTTTTTTATGACAGCCTTTCAGGAGTAAGGCACTAAAAATAAATCTCATCTGACTTTTGCGTAGCCATCAAGTTTGCCGGTATGCTAAAAAAAACGAGACGAACGCGTGAATCTCTTTTAACATAAACAAATCTGTATCTATTCAGCTGCACCCCATCTTCGTCCATTTAAGCCTTTTCGAATAGCACCAGTGCGGAGTCTACGCTTCGCTCCGCTTACCGTTCAAAGTCTTAAATAAACGAATATGGGGCACATCTGAA
>JAYEPA010000148.1:0-12553 GCA_034723545.1 Thermodesulfobacteriota bacterium
GTTTCCTTGGACGTTTTATCAAACACGTTTATTGTTCCTCCGGAGGCAAGACATGCAGCAAGCTGTCATACACCCACACCGCCTCCATTCCGAACGGCAGAAATCCCTTCAGCTTTTCCAGGGCAGACTGCACCCGCAGAACGTGATGGTGGCTGTGATAGGCCCCCATCTCACCTCCGTTTTCCGCGCCGAAACGTATGGCATCCGATGAGGCCGAATGCAGCACCCCGCATCCCACCTTGGCAAAGGTTTCTGAAAAAAATATCGGTTCATCCGTGGTAAGCGTTTTTTCGGCCAAGTAGAGTTTGTCTCCAACAAAGCCTACCAGTGATTCAGGAATGCGAGAAAATCGGATACACCCTGTTGGCGGCGGGAGGCTGCTGACAAGGTCCTTATGGATGCTTCCCATGAAGATGCAGTCACTGGCCTGTAGATGTGCGGCAGCTGTGCCACCTAGAACTGTGCAGTATTCAAGTCGGACAAGACCGCTTTCAGCCTTCAAACTGTGCAACAGGACATTATCGGCTGTAAACACAGCTGATTCGGTGTCAGCTCTCTGCACATCAACCTCTTGTACGGCGCATTCAAACAACTCAAGCCTGCCGTTCTGCACGACCAGAGTGTTGTCAATCCTCACTCTTTCAAAACGAAATATTTTATCTTCTGTCAGTTCTGTAAGGCCCTCGATGCGCAGGGCTTTGTCCGTTAAGGCTCGGAATGTCAAGTTGGTTTCCGTGTCCTCAATATCAAAAAGGTCGATGTTTTTTTTATCGTCGCGTTCCGACCAGACAATGCTCTGCACATCTTCGCCGAAAAATTCGTCCGGCAGGGGGGCAAAGAGCAGAATACGTTTGGGATGGAAATGTCCCCGTTTTTCATCAGGGGTTCGCAGATCAACCGTGCGTTTTGACACATCGTTATAGCTTGCCGGAAAACAGGGTGCCCCATGCAGGTTGCTCTGCCTCCAAGACACGGTTTGACCGGAAAAACTGCTCCGGTGGGCGGCTGGGTTATTGACATCGGTCTGCGCTGAACGTGATGGAAAACGGAAATCCACCGTAACAGCAGGAAGGCCTGGATGGCGGGCGGCCTGACCGGGAGTTTCCATATCCGGTTCTTCGTCCGTCCCGTATGTTGAAGCGGGCAGCAGGGGCATGTCGATCCTTGCCGTTGTGGCCACCCGCTTCCAGCCCTCCTGGATTTCCACCTCGGTCTGGGCCACTGCCTGGGCAAGCTCTTCGATACAGGCCAGGGTGCCTTTACGCTGACGCCAGCTCACTGCATTGGCTACCTCTTGCCTGCGTCCGTCGCTTTCCGGGGAGACAAGCTGTACATCAAGCAGATCTGCAAAATAGGGCAGAATCCAGTCCTGGCAACGGCTTTCAATTATTTCGTCGTTTTTTAACTGCTTCCTGCCGATGTCGGGAAAACAGTCGGCCAGACGCTGCTGCAGGGTAAAATACATCCTGTCCAGCAGCTCGCCGCAACTGTCCAGCACCCCGGCCATATCTCCGTTGTCGCGGGTACGGTACACCTCTGGCAGCAGACGGTAGAGCTGATCGCCCAGGTATGTGGTGGGCTTTGTGCTCATAGCTGGTATTCCTCATGGTTGACAATCAAGCTGTTCTCGGCAAGGCTAATCAGCTGGTGCTCTCCGGCACGGAGCACCCGGATGGTATTGTCTCGCCCACGGATAGGCAGAGGTGGCGGATCGCTTGCCGGAGGCACAAGCATGGGTTGCAGTTTGCAGCGGGAATTTTCAACCCCGGTTGTTGCCTCCACTACCTGATAGACTTCACTGAGATACAGCGGCTGGCTGATTTGTCTCTGATCAACAGAAAAAGACGTACTCAGCCTGCTGCGTACCTCTTCTTTCACTGTATCAGGCTCGTACTCATCACTTTTGACGCGGATGAGAACGTCCAGAAGAAAATAAAGGGGCTGATACTGTTCAACCTGCAGATCAATACCTGGGATGGCGTTGCCAACTAAAAAAATCTGCAGGCTCTTTTTGAGATCATTTGACAGTGTCGAGCCAGCCGGCACGACCACCACCCTGATACGTTCATTACGGCCAATTGGCGGCAAGGCAAAGGCCCGGGCCTGCCTCACACTGCTGTGGCTGACGGCAAGATTGGCAAAATCATTCAGAGAAACGGCGCGCTCCAGGGTCAGCACCGTTGCCGGAGCATTATCGCGCATGGAGCTAGCGTCCTCCATGTCATTGCCGCCGGTTGAGTCCGTATAATGATGTACTGCCTTGACAAGGGGATGCGGTTTGATGATCTTCTCCAGGCTGCCTGCCTGAAGATTGCCCCGGCTACCGGTGCCGCTGCGGTAGGTAATCCGTACATTGTTTGTGCCGCCGGGCAGCCTGCGGCCATGGCTGCCGTCGCCGAAAATAACCTTAAGATAGCCTTCCTCGGTCATCTGTACCGTATAATGGTGATCGGTAGGTTCGGAATCGTTCAGGCTGCCCACCTGTTCCCAGATCCTGCCGGCCACACTGATTTCAATATCGGCCCGCACACCTGTCGGCTGGGTAGCGTCGATAACAAAGGAAACTTCTCCTACCTTGAGAACAAAGGACTGGTTGGACCGGGTGGCATCACCACTGCCCAGTACCTTGGCGGGCTTGCTTTCGCCGTGCCCTGCAGATACAACATTGGCCCGCAACAGAGTGTTGTCCACCGTGTATCCCCCTCCCCAAAGCAGAGCGGGGTTTAAAGTCATCTTGGTGCCCTCTATTTTACTGAGAACCGTTTCAAGAAAAGCATCCCCTTTTTTTTCAATAAGCAGCCTGCGGCCCACCACAAGCTTTGCCGCAACGGATTGATTCTGCAGGATAAGTGATGCGCCGCCCACACTGCTGTTATTAATGTCCCAGCCTCTAAGACGTTTTTCCTCCTTGAAATGACTATATATAAAGGTTTCTTTCAGGTAAAAACGTCCACCGCCCCGGTGCTGCCAGGAATTCACGGTAAAATCGGCAACACCTGCATCCTCGTCAACGGCCACATTGGCAAGATACGCCCAGGCAAGCTGTTTGCCGCTCACCACGGCGGCAAGATCAGCGGCGCTGGTTTTTTTGGGCATTTCAGCGGTTATTGTTTTGGGCAGCAGGCTTTCCGCGCCCCGATCAAGATAGGTGTCCACATTCCAGCTGCGCCCCTGGGGCATAACCCAGAGGGTCTGGGGGTTGGCAAGCAGGCCATCCGGGTCGATCATCTTGAGTTCGGTGTAGCCGCCTCCGTCCGGATTTTCCGCATCAACTGGAGAATAGACTGCTGAAAAGATTTCAAAATGGACCAGCACGCCTCCTTTATCAATGATTTTTGCTGCCCAGGTTTTGGCCAGGGAGGACAGATCACCGCTGGTCCGCACAACAAAAAGTTTTTCGCCCGATTCAGTGATGCTGCGCTCCGCCACATCGAGCACGGATACCAGCCTTGCCCTGGTAGCCCATGCGCCTTTAAGAGAGAGACTGCCCAGGGCCTGATCAAAATAGACCATGCGATCCCTGGTCTTCAACACCCGGCGGAAGAACATACGCTTGCCATCGGAGACAAAAAGAATCTCCTCGGAACGTAAATCAACAGGCCTCTCCTCAAGATGGAGAATTTTGCCGATCATATCGACGGTTTCGCCTCCCTTTCCCGGACCCAAAGGAGCAAGACGGTCGGCCGGATTGAGAAAGACCAGGGTGTCACCCCGGACAAAAGCGGAATTTCGTGACAGGGGCTGATGTAGTTCGATGGTTGTTTTTTCTTTGCTGACGGTCAATCCGGCAATGAGTCGTCCCTGCAGGGTCCCTTTTGACTTGCTTTTGACCACCAGAGGCTGACCGATTTTTAGACCCTTGATTTCACCATCAAAAATCAGGGTCTTGCCATACACGGGTACAGGCGAAGAGCCGTGGCCGGACAGTCGAATTTTATTAAAATCAGCATCCGCTTCCAGGTCCTCGAGGCTTTCAAAGATGACCGGCGCTCCATCAGCCGGTGCATGTTTAACCTGAAAGCCCTTTGCCACCGTACCGCTCACCCCCTTCTTGATTTCCAGGCTGACAATGGTTGATGCTGAAGCGGGAGGAGCAGGCCGGTAATCGAGCATCTGTACCAGGCGGCGCACATTGTCCCACTGGCTGGCTGTCTGCAGATACCCCTCATTGGCGTAAGCATCCATATGTTCAGCCAGAATGTGGTTTGACCGGGCGAGACTGCGCATGATCTCCCACAGCACGTCGTCCACCGGACCGTGATACTGCGCAAGTAGAGCCTCTGCCCTGGCGAGGCTCTCCGAGGGGGATTTACCGGCAGGAGGAGCAGTACCTATATCTTTCCAGTGCGGAAAATGGTCGCTTAATGCCTCACGCAATATCTCGAGAAAAGTGACCGCGTTACCGTCAATATAGCGAAAGCGGTCAAGACCGGCCCTGTTCCAGCGGGTGAGATCCCTTGACTGGCTCATCCTTTTCGTCCTCCATTCAGGGTCAGGCGGTAATAGCCGCGCTTCGCCTTTTCAGGATTGTTGTCACAGACGCCAATTTCCAGTCCTTCAAAAACAATGGTACCGCTGTCGGATGCGTCGGCAAACTGTTGGCCGATTTTTTTAAAACGGTTAAGGCATACGTTTTCGACGCCCTCCAGAGTCATGAGGGTTTCAATGATGTCACTTGCATGCAGATCCTCACCAAAACGGAGACGGCCAGGTTCAAAAAATCCTTCAGGACCGGTTGCCAGGGCCTGGGCGACGGCAAGGCGCACTTCGGACTGAAAATAGTTTTTCCGTACGCGCAATGAAAGAGACATGCTGATGCCCACTGGTATGGCATCTTCCATAATGACCTCGCGGCCGACCATCCTGTAAGCCTCCAGATAGGGACGAAGAACGGTGCGCAGAACAGGCGGGGCCTCCGGATCGTCAACATCGCCCAGATGGGGCAGGTAAATGTCCCGTTCCGTGTGAAAGGTAAAAAGCTCTTTCTTCAGCTCCTCTTCATAACCTTTAATCCCGGCGGAGCCCTTTATAATCGGTACATCGTCAAGCAGGGTGTTGTTCCAGCCTATAACGGCCGCTCGCAGGATTGACCAGGATCCGCTCCATTCAACCCAGGAATGGGCCCGCAAGACCAGGGGATGATCTTCAAGCCTCTCGGCGTAATCCTCCACCGTCACCATGCGCTGCTGGGTATGGATTTCACGGGGTCCGTCCTGACGGGCTTTATCCATGAGATTCGGCTCACGCAGCCAGAGGCTGTCCAGCTTTTTTTCAGCCTCAAGACTCGATAGCCCGGAAGCGATGTTACCCCTGGATATGGCCTTGTCCACCGCACTGTAGCCGATCAATTTCAACAGCCTGCGCACAGATTCCGGACGGCGGGCCGTCTCGAGATAGGCCTCTCCGGCCACCCGGTCAGCCATATCGGAAAGCTGGTCCAGCACTGCGGACAAGACCTCCACCATGACCATTTCCAGGTCAGCGGCAGTCCATTTGCGTCGATCCGGAAAACGGGCTGCCAGTTCATCCAGCATGAATGCCCGGAACCCTTCATAGTCTCGCACCAGCCAGTCAAAATCATCTCCTGTATCAGGCAGATGCTGGGGAAATGGGAAGCGTCGCTCACCACAGTCCGGGCAGGTTCCTTCAAATATCAGTCTGGGACGGGGTGTTTCAACCATACTCAGCTCCCATTGCCGTCTAGAATAAATTCAAGACTTTCAGACTGGTTGATGGCGGCAAGTTTGTAGGATATAAGGATACGAAGTTTTTCTCCATCAACTGTGGCTTCAATATCAAGGGTTTTGGGATCAACCTCGCCCTGCAGAACTTCAGCCAGAGAGTCAACCAGCCTCTTTCTTGTCATTTCACGCAGGGATGACGAGTTCGGTTCAAAAACAAGACGCCTCACCCCCACGCCGAAATGTGGTCGGAAGACCCGCTCTCGGGGATTGGTAAAGAGCGCCTGTTCAATCTGTTGCCGCACATGGTCCGATCTCTTGACGGTAGCCGAACCGCTGCTGCCAATTTTCAGGGGAAAGCTGATATAATCCGGAGAAGCAAGTTGCTGCATAGTATCTCCTTAACTTGTCATGACCTTTGTTGACAGGCTGCTCACCTCACCCTGGGGGATGGGCGGCGTTGTCGGTCCGCCTAAGGGCGGAGCCGTATGGATATGGGTGGCAAAAAGGCTGAGAAAGGTGCTGCCCTTGATAATCGGCTCTCCCCCCATTCCTCCGAGGGCCACCATGCTGCCCTCAATCACCACCTGCTGCCCCTTTACCGTGATGCCCGAGGCGGCCATTTCAATCTTGTTGCCGTTGCTGTCCTCCAGCACGGTGCCTGTGGAACTCATGGTCAGCGTGTTGCCGTTGCTGTCTTCAAGTACTGCTTTGTCCGCCTGGGCGTCCAGGGTCAGGGTGCTTCCCGAGGCATCGACCAGCTTGATAACGCCGTTTTCGTCAATGGTCAGCTCTGCTTCCGATGGATGATGTAGACGGAACACCTCTTTGTCGGACTCATCGTCAAATTGCAGAACATGACCGGACGGGGTTTTCAGTAGACGCGTGGTAGGTTCATCCTTTGCCGCCTCCACGGGCACGTCGTCTTCCTGCTGCCAGAAGGTGCCCGTCCAGACAGGCCTGCTGATGTCGCCTTCCTCAAATTCCATCCACACCTGGGCGCCGATCTCCGGTACGGTGAAAAGTCCCTGGTCGGTCAGCCCCCCGAAAGGCAAACACGGCAGGGCCCAGTCCGACTCCTGGTCAGCCAGCACAGAAGGAACCTGCAGCTTGAGCCGCCCACGCTTTTGCGGATCGCAGTTATCAACCACCGTGGCGCGAAACTTCCCGTACCGCCGTCCTTCCAGCTGCCGAGCCAGATTGATGATGGTTTCCTGTATATCGTTTTCCGGCATATTTTTGTTAACCTTCCTCCGTTGCATTCCGCAACAAACGAAACTCCTGGCGATATCCCGTTCCAGTAAACAGATGCTTCACCTCATCCACATAGTAGATGCCGTCATGGGTCTCACCGACGCCGTCAACAGTAACCGTGGCGTTGTTCAGCAGCACATGGCCGTAGAGTGCACCGTCCAGTTCTCCGCCGGCTTTTATTTTCCAGGCATTTTCATTGGCCTTTGCCTGGGCCCGGGCCCGAGCCTCTTCCTGTGTCGCCCCCTGGGGCTGTTCCATGCGCCAGACAAAGGGAGTCAGCCCGGCATCTTCACTGTTTGCCGCCGTTGCACCGAGAAGAGCCAGGTTGGAGGAAAAGGATTCCTCATCTATACTTGTGCCCGTATCAGCTGCCCGGGTGACGCTGACCTGGTCAGGCATGTGTCCTTCATACTGCAGGGAAAAACGAAGGCAATTTGTCTGCGGACCTGCGTAAACCCTGATTGTTTCCTGGGGCTCGCTTTCAAGATCTGGAGGATGAAAATGCAACGTTCCTTCCCGTACGAACCATTCAAAGCCGTTGGCCTCGGCCCGATCGGCAAGAAGCCTGACATAGGTTCCGTCCAGGTTAAGGGACTGGTTATCCAACCCTGTCTCCACCTGGGTTTCCAGTCCATTATCTTGGGCGATTTCTGTTATCATATCTCCGTCCGTAACCGGATTTTCTTCGGTGGACATCACCTGCCTGACATGATCACGGTCAAGGAGGATTGATTCGTCCTGGCCTGTGATAACCACCTTTGCCGCCCCCATATTCTGTGGACAGTCAACCTGTATCTCGCGGATATAACCGCGCATGACTTCTTCCGTGTAGGAGGCGAAAGCCGCTTCGATGCTTATTTTCTTCCATGGAGCAAAAATGCCGCTGTCCTGAACCGTCCATGTACCATTTTCCGTGCGGATGGTGTCGAAAGTAAGGGTGCAGACCGCCGCAGCTCCCCTGGTCATCTCAACCCGCACTTCACTGATGAAGGGATAAAGATCCGTAATCTCCTCATCATCAACTTTGATGATCGCCTCTCCCGGTTCACGGAAGCTTTGTGAGGATGTTTGCGGCATATGTCTGCTCTTTTCTCGTTTTGTAACTATTCAGCGTAGGCTGGAAATCTTTAGCCCTCTATGTTGACGGCCCTGATCGTTCAAAGATGGGGTGCGGGTGAACTTTTACAAAGTTATTTTCCCTCACTCACCCGAGGAATGAGAATCACACTGCCCACCAGACTTTCGAGGGGATTCTTATCCTCCTTTGAACCGCTTGCGAAAAAGAGATCCCCGCCATTTAAAATCTCCGGGTTTGCGTCAACAATGCGCCACCATTTACGCGGATCGTTGTAATAATACAGGGCGAGCAGATCGAGCCTTTCGTCTTCTTTCACCACATGCTCAAGCACCCCTGTTGCCGGTCCGATCTCCCGGGGGCGAATTCCTTCAAACTGAAAGGATCGGCTCAAGTCCGAGATAAATGTTCGAGATGTGGCATATCGTGAAATTTTGGTTATCATTTTTGTCTCCGCTGCATCGTAACCGTTCCCCGGGGTCTACAAGATTACGAAAACCTCAGTCTGTAATCGTTCACCAGTGCCTCAGCTGATGGATTCTGCGGCTGCGAACTGCCGCCGCAGTTCCTCCCTGTAAAAAGGATTGTTGCTTTCAATAATCTGCAGGGTCAGGGTCGCCTCTGCCCGGTAGGGAACAAGATTGGGCAGCCATGCCTTTACGTCAAACTGGGCCTGGGTCATGAACACCGGCAGCACCTGCACGCCCCATTTGAAAAGCAGTACCGAGGCGTACTGCTGGGTGGAAAAGGCCCTGTCCTCACCCTCCCCAAGCGCCGCCAGTGTGCGGGCCCCCGCATTATCCTGAGACTTGGGCTCAATCATGGAACGGATGAGATCAAGCTCCGGCTGCACCCCTTTTACAATGGCTTCATCATCGCCGCTGTTCATACGGTCGGTAGCGTCCAGCAGGATTTTTACCGTAAAACTCTCGGCATTAACGGTGACACCCTGTGCTACCCGGTGGATCTCGCTCTTATCAGCAAAATCATAGCCCCCCCGGGAGCCGGGCGCCCCGCCTGTCTGCACAGTCACACCGCGAGTGCGGGTGATGGTGGCGGGGTTAAACTCAAAATGCAATTCCAGCGGGTTATCCACATTTGCGTATTCCACTAAGGCTCCGCGATGTACTTTCAGCTTTGCCATGTTGCCTGTATTAACCGACGGACTCATAATCGTTTCCCCACTTGTCCGATGAGATTTTCTCCAACCATTGCGGCAATATCCCTATCACTGCTGCCGTGAAGCATAGTCAGCGGGCCGATTGTCATGCTGTCAATCCTACCGTCCCTTCCGGGTATCTTCATGTCTGCCAGGCACTCACCGATGAGACGGGCAATTGATTCTGCCCGGCCCTCAAATCCCGGCGGCAGAAGTAATGTTATTTTGTCAATATGCATCATCATTTTCCCTCAGGAAGATATGTTTCCAGCCGGCCAAGACTCTGGCGGCGCACCTCCTGCCCTTCCTTGGACAGCTCCAGCCAGACGGCCCGGGCAATGTGGGACGGTTCAATGACGCTTTTCTCTCCTGCTGCCAGAAATGCCGCATGCAGGGCGGCATTGCGAATCTGGCCACCCGTCAGGGTCATTTCAGCACCCAGATTGATCTGGCCGATCTCTTTTGCAAGAGGAGCCCGGGGCGGTAAATGGCATTGCCAGAGCCTTGTGCGGGCCTCTTTGTCAGGCCGGGGAAACTCGATAACTGAATGAAACCTCCTGGCAAAGGCCGAGTCCAGATGCCAGCGCATGTTGCTGGTCAGAATGCACGGTCCCTGGTGCTGCTCCATACGGGCCAGCAGATGACTCACCTCCATATTGGCATAACGGTCGCGGGCTTCCCTGATTTCGCCCCTTTTGCCGAAAAGGCTGTCCGCCTCGTCAAAGAGCAGCACCATGTTGCGGGCATGGGCCGAATCGAACAGGGCGTTAAGGTTCTTTTCCGTTTCCCCCACGTATTTGCTGATCAGAAAACCAAGATCCACTCGAAACAGGGGCCAGCCTATGGCATTTGCCAGCACTTCGGCGGAAAAGGTCTTGCCTGTGCCGGAAGGCCCGGCAAAAAGGGCAACTGGTCCACCACAGAGCCTGGCTCCCCATTCATCAACAACTTTAGCCCGGTGGGTGATCCACAGGAGAAATTCCCGCAGGGCCAGCATGCATGCTTCGGGCAGGACCAGATCGTCCCAGGTGGCGTTTGTTTCCTGAGGAACTGTGCCGGGTGGGGGTTCCATCACCTGGCTCCAGCCCAGCAGTTCAGCACTGGTTTTTGACGTGGGCTGAAGGGGTCGGTAAAGGCGACCGCCACCCTGCTTCAGCAAGCCGTGGTGGAAAAGCGGTGCCGTGGCGTTCAGGGACCGCTGGAAAAGTCTCGCCTCCTCGCCGCCAAGGACAAAAAGCTCCCGCATGAGGGCAGGGCATGGATAAGGGGATGACAGTCCGGGCTGTAACTCCTGGAACATCCAGCCAAGGCGTGGTTCGGCTTCCGGCGCCAGGGCACAGACCAGAATTTCCTGATCAAGATGTGAAAGCCCATATTTATGAATAACCTCGCGCCAGGGCGACTGTCCCCGCAAAATATGCACCTTTTTCTGCTCGTCGCGCAGTTGTTCCTGCACGGATGGTCCTATTTTTTCTCCACGCCGGTCGGCAGTCAGACAGAAGACCAGCAGATCAAGACGGTTCCATTCCGGGACAAGGGAGACAGTCTCCATCAGGCCCCCTCCTCGTAGACGATGAGCAGCAGTGGGTTGCTCCGCAGCACGACCTGGCTGCCGTCAGGCCTGGTCCAGGTTCTTTCGGCAGACAGAACAGCCTGCCCGGCAACTTCAATTTCCGGGCTGATTGGAGTTGCAAGTGAGGCAAGGGAAGGCTCTGTCTGATCCTGGTCCACACTGTCGGCTGCTGCGGGCAAATCTTGTTGGATTCCCACGTCTCGCCATGGCACAGGATTTTCACCGGCATTCCACTCCTGCCAGTCCAGGGTTACAGTTTCTCCTTCCTGTCCGAGGATGATGACATTAAGTGAGACAGGAAGCGTTACCAGAGAAAAAGAAAGAACAGATTGCAATCTCTCGCTTTCATCAAGAAAAACAAGCTGGGGAGCCCAGTCCGGTCGGTTTGTATTCACCGACATGGATGTGATTTGAGGAACAGCTGTCTCCATGGCGAAACCTTCAGACGGCAGGGAGGACACCGTCATTGTGCCCCCCGAGCCGATGGCGATGGAACCGGTTAGCGGGCTGCGCTCTTTGGCCACGCCCAGGGGAATCGGCAGCAGGGAAAGTTGGTAGGCGACCGAGAGGCGGTAGGCAATTTCGCCCTGGTTGGACCAGAGGTGGTTGATGTCATCCAGGCTCAGTGGACACATCACCACTTGCAGATGCGCTGTTTCGCCTCCCTCCTCGACCATGAGAAGGGGGTGTTCGTGCAACAGGCGCAAAACCTCCCCCATGAGGCGCAGATCGTTTTCCCCGGCGCTGACACTGCTGTGTGGCGGACCGGGCTCTTTTGTGCCCAGGGGGGTGATCAGACAGTTCACCCGCAAGTAAAACGGGTCGTCGCTGCGACCGTCAGCAGGATAACCTCCGTGTTCGACCTGGTAGAAGAAGAGGTTCAGATACTGTTTTCCTTCGCTGTTTGCCTGCGCCGCCGCTTCCTTGGGATGGCTGATAAAGATGCCGTCCAGATCGGCGATATTGGTGGCAAGATACGAGCGTAGCGTATTGGCTGCAACTGAAAGAGACGTGGTGGCAAGCATTAGAGTCTCCTCAGGTAACGTCGGCTTGATAAGGAAGGAGATGATACCCGCTGATCAACCGTATTCGACGGAACAGCCGGAGCTTCAATAATGACCTCAATGCTGCCGATGGTGACCTTCGGGCCTTCAGGGCGGCTTTTTTTCTGCTTAACCGTAAAAACGGGGCTTTCCTCTGTTACCCTATCTTGCGCCATTTCCTGCAGCCGCTCAGGTATATCCTTATTTAGAACGATATCTTGCTGGAGAGATCTTTCTTTATCCATTTGTTCGACGAACTTTTTTTCTTCCTGGTCCTGTATACGCAATTTTTCCAGCCCGGGGATCTCTTCTTTTCTCTTCTCACGCCGTAAGCCAGAACTTACAGGAGAAACAGGAGAATCTTCTCGTTCCTTATATTCTTCCTGGTGAGCCGCCGGTTCAGCCCTGTCATTTCCTTTATGCAAATAATTGACTGAACGATCAGTTTGTTGCCTTGTCACATCAAGATGTTTGACAGACTGTTCAGGATTCTTGACGCCTTCTTCCTTTTTTTCCGGGCCGGCAACGTCCCGGCCGTGGCTCTCCATGAAAGAAACGGTGGAAGCCGCATCCTTTTCAGGTGAAAAAAACAATGGTGGGGAGGCGGAAAAGCCTCCCGATGGTTTGTTTCCACTTTGTTTTCGTAAAAACACACCGTTTTCCCCCCTGCCGTTGCTACTTGACGTTCTCGTTTCCGATTCTTCCGTTGCACCAGAAATATCCTGCCTGGTCATAACCGATTCCAAAAAATTTGATGTGCTTTCCGAA
>JAYEPA010000149.1:0-3225 GCA_034723545.1 Thermodesulfobacteriota bacterium
TTACTATCTATCCATTTCTTCCAGGCAGGGGACGCACATGGTCGTCTCCGGCATCAACAGGATCCTCCCCAGAGGAATAGGCTCGCCGCATTCCCGACACAAGCCGAATTCCGGCTCATCAATATGGGAAAGCGCCCATTTCAGCCTGGTTAATTTCACTTTAGCAGCAGACAAAGCGGCTTGATTAACGCTTCTGGCATTAATTGCCTCCATCCTGGTCAGACGTCCTATGGCATTATCCGGCGCAATGGGCTTGACCAGTTCCTCAAGGGCGGCAATATTCTCTTTGCTCTGCCCCATCTCCCTGTGGATTGTCTCTTCGATCTTTTTTCTTTCTTCGCCATCCATGATATTCTCTTTACGCACTGCCCTGTACAGCTAAAGAACCACGGTGCGCTTGATAAAATTAACAATCTCTTCAACCTCATCTAACTGGTTGATAATAAAAAGATCTTTTTCTTCAATTTTGCCGGTTTCAAGCATAGAACCCTTGATCCAGTCAATCAACCCCTTCCAGTAATCCGAGCCGACAAGGATGATGGGAAAACTTTTAATACGCCGGGTCTGGATCAGGGTGATCGCCTCGAACAGTTCATCCATGGTGCCAAAACCACCGGGCATGCAGATAAAGGCCATGGCATACTTGATGAGCATCACCTTGCGGACAAAGAAATATTTAAACTCAAGGGGAAGATTGGCATAGCGGTTCTGCTGCTGCTCAAAGGGAAGGTCGATATTGAGCCCGATGGAAGTCCCGCCCACCTCCATGGCGCCCTTGTTGCCGGCCTCCATGATTCCGGGCCCACCACCCGTGATCACGGCATAACCGGCTTCAGCCAGTCCCCTTGCAATTTCCTCGGCCTGTTGGTAAAAAGGATTTTCAGGCCCGATCCTGGCAGTACCAAAAATTGAGACCGCCGGATGCTTTACAGTGGAAAGGGTATCAAAGCCATCGACAAACTCCGCCATGATGCGAAACAGACGCCAGGAATCACCGACATTGAAAGTATCCAGCCAATACTGCTGGTTGTCATCAACCGCATTTGAATTCAAACGCATTTCACTTCGTCTCCATTGTTTTTTCGTAATTTCTCAATAAGTGATGGCAACCTATAAACAAATCCCCCTCAATCCCCCTTTACTAAAGGGGGAAGTTGTCAGTATGCCACCACTTATTGAGAAATTACGTTTTTTCCTCTAAACGGTCAAGAGCAGCGGCGGCATCCTGGTGGGCGCCGTCAAGTTTCAAGACTTTTTCATACATCTTCACAGCCTTTCGGCTTCCCAGCATTTCATGGACCCGGCCCAGATCAAACCAGAGTTCCGTTCTTTTGCCGTCCACCCGCAGGCCATGTTCAAAGGATTGAACCGCGGCGGCGCCGTCTTTCTGGCTCAACTCCACCCTGCCCAAACGGGACCAATATTGCCAGCGCGAACCATCCAGACCGACAGCCTGACGACAAAGGGACAGAGCGATCACATCTCCCTGTTTTTCAAGATCATATAATTCGCCAAGCAAGCTGAGCGATGCCGCATCTCTGGGATTATGACTGACGGCCCGCTGCAGGTGTGCCATGGCCTCCCGATTTCGGCCCAGCCCCGCATAAGCCTGGCCGAGATAACGATAGACCAGTCCAGGGTTGAAATCCGTTTCAGCCGCAGCAATCTCCTTGCCCTTCAGCAGAACGTCAATGGCTTCTTCATATCTGCCGGCCCGGCAATACATCTTGCCAAGCTGAAGAAGAAGACCAAAACTCCTGCCGTCAATTGCCAGGGCCTCTTCAAACCGGCCAAGGGCCGCCTTTTCGCCGCGGGCCAGCAGAGCAAAACCTAGATTAAACAGGGCCATGAAATCACCACTGTCAAGGGCAAGAACTTTCTCAAACAGCGGAATAGCCAGATGGTAACGATTCATCTGGGCATAGGTCACGCCAAGGCTGTTTAACAGATTTACATTCTCCGAATCAATGGAAAGGCCGCGCCGATACTCCTTGACAGCCCTGGCCAGATCTCCTTCATTATAAAAAATGTCTCCACTGATATTGAGGCTGACTGCATCAAAAACCGTCAAACTGTCCGGGCTATAGAACCCGGCATGAAGCAGGGCCTTGCGCGCGTTTTCCACGATTTCATATTTTTTAAAATCATGGAACGGATAGGAGGCCAGCCCCAGGGAACAACTCTTTTGCGCCGATTTTAATCTCTGCTGGTATTGCTGACACCACTCCAGGGCTTTTTCCCCGTCCATATCCGGCAGAAAAACACAGGCCTTGTCGGAATCAATGGGCAAAAAAATCACTTCGGGACCAGCAAGGCTCAAAATCCGGCCGGTCCCCTCCCCCTCCCCATTCTGCTGAAGAAAAATGCAGGAAAAACGAGCCCGATTCCGACACAGTCTACGCAAACTTGCAGTCACAGTCGGTGGCAGCGAACAAAGCGGATGATCCTGCCGACCAGCCAGGGTTTCATAAGAACAGAGACTGTAAGGTCCACGTTTTCTCGCGGTCCCCAACGCCTCCCAGGCCTGTTCCAGGGCTGTGTTGCCGTTTTCACCATTTTTTTTGTTTCCTGTAAAGGAAAGCCCCGCATGAACCCTGGCAATATTTTCCCGCTTGAGCCAGCGCAGCAGCATATCAGCCATTTTCAGGGAGGAATCAGCATCGATATCTTCCCAGAACAGGCCGAATACACCATCGCCAAAATGACAGGGCGCTGACAGATGTCCGACAAGGGTGTCAAGATAAGCACCCGCCCTGGAGCTATACAGCGTGGCCTGTTCCGCGTTTTTGGCTCTGGGATACATCTCCACCAGCACCAGGCAGCCGGAAAGAGATTCTTCTCCCTCTTCTGTCCGGCGTTCTTCAAGATGAGCGCTTATTCTTTTTAAAAAACAATGACCACTGAGCAGGCCGGTCATGGGATCGACGGCCCATTGCCGAATAAGCGCAATCTCCCGTGAAACATGACGGGCCTGTTCGTCAAGCCAGTCACCACCATGTTTTGTCCCATCCGGAACCCCTTCCAGCACGGCAACAGCCAGCAGCCTGTTGTCACCATCGGTCAGGGGCAGGAACGCCTCCTGTGTGGATTGGTCATAGACAGCCGTTTGCCCTTCGCTGACCTGGGCAATACCGCTCAGCCAACGGGAAACCGGCACATCAGCATCATCCGCACCGGCTGTATAAAACACATGGGCGGACTCACAGTCGACAAAGGATTGCACGG
>JAYEPA010000150.1:0-3218 GCA_034723545.1 Thermodesulfobacteriota bacterium
TAAGAGGGTGACTACTGTTGCCATCTTTTAACCTCTTCGGGATTGGTATCCAAGCGATAAACCTCAGGGGTCTGGGGACAGAGTCCCCAGAAATTAATCGTAATTACCCACACCAAATAGCGAAGAATCAAAAAGGCCCGGAGTAGTTCAGCCACAAAGGCACCAAGTTGGCATATTTCCCTTTGTGTCTTCGGGTCTTAGTGGCTGATGTGATGTGGCGGGAATTTCTCCTGGTTCCTCGATAAATCTAGTGTCATGTCAAGTGAGAAGTGACGGCAAGATTGCGAAGTAATTTTACCTGCCTGCAAGGCACGACTGAGGGAGCATAGCAGTGCTATGTGACTGAAGGAGTAACGCAGTCAGGCAGGTAAAAGGACGAGCAAGATGCGTCAGTTGTTGCTTGACAGGACACTAGGAACCAGGAGAAAAAGTGATTTGGAGAGAAAAGACTCGATTGGCTTAAATCTGAGCCAACATTCCCTCCTTGGGCTTTGGTCTAATTAACCATCTTTTTCCGTGTGGCATACGAAACAACCGGTACCGTCACCTGTACCACCACCACCAGCGACCATGCCGTCATATTCCCAACGAAGCAGATCATCGTAGGGACTCCCGTGTGCTCTGTGGCAAGACAGACACATGACAAGGTCAGTACCTGGACTAACTGTCGCACTCGGTCCGGTGTAACCACTTAGATCGGGCCGTGCTGCCGGAGCTATCGGATTATAACTAGTATAGGATGCATACTCACCCGAGTCGGGTATAACCGCGTCAGAAGGATGTCTAATCCAGTTACCACCGACAGCAGCGTCTAACTGGAGATGGAAATTGCCGTGACAGCCGGTACAGTAACCTGTCATGGTATTCCCAAGAGTTTGCATTCCACCGTTACCAGTGTCATGCTCCCCTACATTTCCAAGATACTCATTATGGTCTGTTGTAGAGGTGGTATACTGCCAGTCAGCATCTTCAATACCTTCAACACCATAACCACTACCACTCGTACCACCCGTATGTCCGGAAAGGAATCTGAACCAACCATTCACTTCTAAAGCTGGAGCATCAGCAGCCTGTTGGGGAGCATGGTGCTTAGGCTCAAGGTGACAACCCTGGCATCCAGTAGCGAGTGGATTACCACCAACGCTGTCTGGTGTAAGCAGAGTTACATGGCAACTATTAGTGCAAGTAGTAGCAATACCAGTATCACCAGGTGCTTTAGCTAAACTCTCAGCACTCATACCAGAAATTCCTCCTACATTGTGACCTTTAGCAGCATCAGTAACAACCCAATAAAAGTTACCACCAGCCAATGTATCAGTTCCATAGGTTGGTACACTCGTATTATAGACAAAAGGGCGAACGTTAGTTCCGTTGTTGGTTCCAGTGTGACAACCCACGCAACTCCCTCTTGTCAGGCTGGGATACCCACCGCCGTGAGTGCCGCCGCTGGTGCCGTCTATGGTTTCGTTAAAAATCATGTTGGTGCCGCCCTGGCTGTTGTGCATTGTGTGACAGTTGGAACAAGGACCAGTCACCTTTGCACAGACCGGACTGGCCAAAAAAATTGCAATGCCCATACAGCCCACAATGTAAAATAGTAATCGTTTCATTTTTTTCTCCTTCCGCCCATTGTTTTGTGGTTTTACGTCAATCAGTGCCTTCCACCTCAATCATAGACTCTTTACCCTTATTAATAAATATATTTATTCCCAAACGTCAAGTCTCATACCCCGATTCTTCCGGCAATTGAGCAGTGATTCGCTCTTAATACCGCAAAATTTAAGCCGCATATATTTTGATATTATGACATAAAAATTCTTTGACCGTTGCATATTTTCCCCGTCAACAGAAAAAAACGGGAAATGTATTTCACGGAAAAGGGAAATTGATTTCCATAAACGGGAAATTTTCAAATTGTGCAGTTAATACCTTAGTAATTATTTTTGCGTTTTTTCTGGCAGAAAATTCTGAAACACAATCACGAAAACACGAAAGATTGAAAGCACGAAACAAAACAACATTCAGGCTTTCGTGATCAATTTTTTTTATCTTCAAACCTGTTTGGTTCCGGCTTGTCCGGTGTATCCAGCAATGTCCCGTAGGGGCGATCCTTGTGATCGCCCGGATTAAAGGCGAATACAAGATTCGCCCCTACGTTGTGCCGATAGAACAATGATGCCATGAAAATGGTTCGGCTTGACAACGAATTCGTCCAAATCAATATGCGGAAAAACGGTTGGGCAATTCCAACCATGTCGTTTCAATCATCCGCCCAACAATAGTCCAGCTACAAAGACACTAAGACACCAAGATTATAACATAATTCTGTTTGATATTGGTCGAGTGGTGTACTTCTCAATAAGTTGGGGTAAATCAGGAATCGCTCGTATGTTGTTCAGTTGTAGGGTGGGCACCGCCCACCAAAAACAAACCATTCAATCTTGTCGGTGGGCAATGCCCACCCTACATTCTTTACTATTTACAGGTCATTGTGCCTGGTTTAGGTTCATAACTTCATAATGTAACGATGTCCCCCATTACGTCCCTAGAAGCTGAAAGGTGGAAGAAATTGAGATTATATCTTGATAGTATAGGAATTTCCATTTTTTTGACAGGATCAACAGGATAATCAGGGTAAATAAGAATCATGCCTGCCTGTGCGTCGCACGCAGACAGGTAAATCCTGTTAATCCTGTCAGAGAAATCCGCCCGAAGGGCGCTAATTTATGATGCCAGTGACAGCGCACGTTTACGATTCAGTACGTCACTGACCCTACTTTTCGGACCAATGAACTGCTCAAGGTCTTTACGTGCCAAGTCCATCTGTTCCGTCCTGAGAAGAATAGCTTCCACAGGATCGGACGGCGGCATTGGATAGTACTTATCCTCATAGGCCTCCACCAGCGTCATCAGCACTTCTAACTCATCGCCTTCAGGCGTATCAATTTCCGCGCCCCAAAGTTTTTTGAATACGCCTCAAATAAAAAGGGAATACTATGAACGTAGCATTACAAGCAAAAATATACCCATACATTGGATCTGACTCTGAAATAGCCGCTGGAAAACCTATAATTGTTGGGACGCGAATTACTGTCAGATGTATTGCTGGATATTGTCAGATGGGTATGAATGCTGACGAAATTCTAACAACCTTGTCCCACTTAACGCCCTCACAGGTTCATTCAGCTTTGGCATACTATTTTGACCATCAAGAGGAG
>JAYEPA010000151.1:0-36770 GCA_034723545.1 Thermodesulfobacteriota bacterium
CCTGTTGGGATTATAGAATAAAGATTTGCATTAGGGTTGAACCTCGAATCCCGGACAGGGTCAGATCGTAATTTCTCAATAAGTGGTGGTGCTTGTTTGGCTTAGGAGCCCGGCCCTCCGGGCGACGATGGTCGATTGATTCTGCAAACTTCCATTATATCGCCCGGAGGGCCGGGCTCCTACGGATTTCTACACAGCTGGCAATTTCGTAAGCCGTATCTGTTTCGGGAAGATTGCCACCACTTATTGAGAAGTTACGTTAAATCAAGCTAACACACCGATTGAATAAACAAAAGATGAAAAAAATCGTAAATATTCGGCAGCACTCCCCATGAAAGCGATCAGGCTGCCCAGCATACAAATGTATCGAAGTCTGCGCTTATCTGCCAATCAGCCTGCTTGCCTTCCTGTGAAGCGCCCCGTAGGAAGTGCCCTTGGGGTGCACTGCCAAACATTTACAATTTGGTGGTCCTAGCTATTTTCCGGCATCAAACTGAATATTTACAAAAATCCTTGGTAAATCAATCTGTTCAAGGTAGATATCAATAAACTTGGACAAGAACTTGTTATGCATTCAACGAAAAGCGGCATGAAATGAAAATATGGGTAGACGCAGACGCATGCCCTGTGGTGATCAAGGACATTTTATTTAAAGCAGCAGAGCGGACCGGGGTAGAGATGACGCTTGTCGCGAATCAGCCTATGCGCATACCGCGGTCGCGCTGCATTAAATTTATTCGAGTAGGATCTGGTTTAGATGTTGCGGACAATGAGATCGTTAAAAGGCTCAGCGTTGGCGATCTTGTCATCACAGCTGATATTCCTTTGGCGGCAGAGGTGGTTGAAAAAGGCGGTTATGCACTCAATCCTCGCGGCGAATTATATACTGTTGAGACGATCAGGGATCGTCTCAGTGTGAGAGATTTTATGGATAGTCTCCGGTCCGGCGGAATAGATACAGGTGGTCCGCCGGCCCTGAGCAAAAGAGATCGGCAATTGTTTGCCAATCATCTGGATAGATTGTTAACTAAGGGCTCACTCAAAAATAAATTAGTAGAGATGAGGTGACAATAGGACATAGATTAAGTCGAGCCGATTGAGCGAAACCGCAGGCGTAGCAGGACTACGTTGAGGATTTCGTGATTGAGGATCGGCTTAAGATGTGTCTTAGTGTCACCTCAGAATGCTAAGTTATTTTTGAGTGAGCCCTAAGCATGCTGGAAATGCATAACGCTATACTTGGCCGGGAATTGTCACTATGAAACCGAGACGAAAAATAGCTACAGCCCGAACGCCGGACGGAAGCGAGATGGTGCTGTATCAGCACGACCGTGATTTCTCGATCATGATCAACGGTCTGGATTTGATGCACAGTCGCCGACATGAATCAGAGCTTGAGCTGGCTCGCCTGGGTTGTGCGCATCTGGCTGGTCGTAAGGCGCCACCTACCATCCTCATCGGCGGCTTGGGGATGGGCTATACCCTGCGCCAGGCTTTGGATCTGCTCAGCCCCCACGCCAAAGTTGTGGTGGGTGAACTGTTGGATTCCGTGGTTCAATGGAATCGTCAGTTCCTCGGAGAACTCAACGGCCGGCCACTGGAGGACGAACGAGTTGACCTCAAGACAGGCGATATTGTCGATTTGATCTCACGTTCCAGGAACAGATTCGATGCGATCCTGCTGGATGTTGATAATGGCCCTGAGGCAATGACCGATTCAGGGAATAGCCGTCTCTACGGGTATGAAGGGATTCTGGCCTGTCACCGTGCGCTGCGTGATCAGGGATGTCTGGCTGTGTGGTCGGCGAAGCCGAGTAGGGAGTTCGAGCAGCTTTTGCTGAGTTGCGGGTTCCATGTCCGCCGTTACCGGGTTCCCGCTCACAAGGGGAAAAAAGCACAGTCACATTTTGTCTGGGTCGCTTCAGAGGATGAGAATCTTCTGCCCCCTGGTGGTGGGGAGCCGCGTGTGCCGTTCAAGAATAAATCAAAAGGACGGCACAAACGGCCCCATAAGAAACGCTAGTCTGCCTGCCTCTTACTCGGTTTGTCAACCGAGACCGAAGATATTTCCCTTTTTGGAGGCACGCCCTCCACCGGAACTCTTGTTAGAACTCTTGCCGGGGCGCTTCTTGGCCTGGGTGTTCCTGCCCTTTCCGCCTGATCGCGCCTGTTTGCCTGGACGACGGGTCGTCGTCTTTTTCTTCCCTCCCTTTCGAGGGGGAGCCTGACGCCGTGGTTTCTTTTCTGGCGCTTCCGTCTCCATGGCGAAACCCTCCACAGTCAGTCGTTCAATGGACCTGCCTTGAAGTCGTTCAATGGCTTTGACCATGGCATGATCGTCATAACAGATGAAACTCACGGCGCGACCGCTGCGTTCGGCACGCCCGGTGCGCCCGATGCGATGGGTATAGGCCTCAGCAGTTGAGGGCAGGTCAAAGTTGATGACTTGACCTACCCGGGAAACATCAATGCCTCGGGCGGCAATATCGGTGGCAACCAGCACGGTAAAATTTCCGTCACGAAAACCGGTGAGGGTTCGCTGTCGTTGGTTTTGTGACATATTGCCCTGGAGGGCAGCCGCCCGGAATCCCGCTTTGTCCAGCTTTCTTGCCAGGTTTTTTGCGCCATACTTGGTGCGGCTGAAGACCAGAGTGGAGCCATCATGCGTTTGCTTGAGGAGATGGATGAGCAAGGCGGCTTTTTGTCTTTTAGACACCGGGATGAGCACCTGGCTGATTAACTCCAGGGGCTGTTCAAGTTTGATTCGCACCTCCACCGGGTCGGTGAGGGTTTCATCGGCCAGTTTACGGATGTCGGCGGGCATGGTAGCGGAAAAGAGCAGGGTCTGCCGCTGGCGTGGCAGATGCTTGAGAATGCGGCGGATATCAGGAAAAAAGCCCATGTCGAACATCTGATCCGCCTCGTCAAGGACCAGGGTCTCCACCTTGTTAAGGTTGAGATCATGGTTGTTGAGATGATCGAGGAGGCGTCCCGGGCAGGCAATGACCACCTCGACCCCTTGTCTGAACTTCTGCAACTGGCCACCCTTGCCGACCCCGCCGTAGACAGTGACCGTCCGCAGGCCGGTGCCCTTGGCGAGTTCTTGAAAACTATCGTTGATCTGTTCGGCCAGTTCCCTGGTCGGGGCTACTACCAGGGCGCGAACCTTGCCGCGTGGGCCTTTGCTCAGCCGCTGGATGATGGGCAGGGCAAAGGCAGCGGTTTTGCCGGTACCGGTCTGGGCCAGGCCTAGAAGATCGTGGCCGTCCATGACCTTGGGCATGGCCTGTTCCTGGATGGGGGTGGGCTGTTCATAGCCGCATTTGCTGATGTTGGCCGCAATTTGCGACGTGAACTGAAACTGTTTGAAACTCATTAAAACTCCTTGTTGGTTCCATTTTCCTTATGCGGAGAATGGAACAGATATATGGGCCGTGGGCAGGTACGCCTCGGCATTGGTTTATTGATATGTGTGGGGTTCCGGCGAGGAGAAGACAGCCTCCATGGTGGGCCGGACACGCACTTGCGGCGTGTGCACCATGTGAGGAGAAAGAGAGGGGATCGATTGGCTTATTGAAAAAAGATGGCCCACCATACAGGGCAGTTCATGGTTTGCCAATCATTATCGCTTATAATAAGTTCACTTTGATCCATGGGCAAGTTAGTTTTTGATTTTTTTCGGCAAAAAAGAATGGATTTTCGAGTAGATTACCATTCCACTGGCGCAAAGAAAAAGACAAATCGGCCGTCCTCGATATCAACCTTGAGTTTCGCGCCATGACTCAGACCGTAGTGGATATAGCCATCCTTTTGGCGTAACCGTTCACCAGGACGCCGATTTTACGGCAACCACAGTCTTGTAAGCGTTTACCAGTGCCCCATATTTGGACAAGCAGGGCTGGAAAGCTATAGCCCCTCTATGCTGCCGGCCCTGATCGTTCAAAGATGGGGTGCTGGTGAACGATTATCTTTTGGCAGCCCTCTGCACACTCTGTGGAGTTGGGCGGCGACTCGAAATCCCGGTCCCGGTCGTACCAGGAGATGAGCATGTACTCCTCGAAACGCTGCTCTGCCTGATTTTTGGCAAGCGTCACAGCTTCCTGGTAAGTGACCCTGTTTTCAGGCTGAATGGCTACTGTCTCAATCTGTAAAAGATCCGGGGAGTTTATAGGACAACTCTGATCAACCATCATTCATCCTCTTTTTTGTGTTTTTTCCTGCTTCTTTTTTTCACTTCTTTGTCTAAGCGTTTTTCTTCAAGATTGTTACCGCCGGGCTCTACATAACCCTTCAGCATATCTATCAGGACGTCAAAGGGGTCGAGTTGAGCTCCACAGATGGCACAACGCACCGTGCGGAAGGCAGTGTAGGCGATTACCCGTTTATGCTCACAGCCCACCGATTTTCCAGGGCTGAGGGTCTTGGGCTTCTTTTTTGTGGGATCAAATTGAATAATCTTGGCCAAAATGGAACCTCGTTCGGTGTACGGGTCAGTTGATCTTGGGCATCAAGGCCCATTTGATGAACCAGGCCCGGTCTTCTGGATCTTGATCCAGACAGACAATCCCGCCGTTCTGGAATTTAAATATCCTTTTGTCGGCAACTCCAGTGATGAGAAACGTGACCAGTTTTTCCATAAACGGCAGATGACCGATCAGCATCAGATCGGCGTCGCTACTGAGAGTGGGTGCCAGGGTCGTAACATCATCCAGCGGTTTCAGTCCGTCCATTTGCGCCATACCACCATCCGGAGTCAGGAATTCGGCAAAGATCTCCGCAGTCTGATTGGCCCGTTTTTTGCCGCTGTGTTTGATAGCCGCTATCTGTACACGATAGTTCCGGGCCACCTCGGCGATCAGTCTGACTTCACTCATACCGGTTTCCGAAAGACCCTGTTCAGGGTCCTCTGTCTTGGGAAGGCTGATGCCATGCTGAACCAGATAAAGTGCCATAATCTCCTCCATGTTGGGGATTTTATTATTCCTTGTGATTTGTTTGTCAGGGATTAGTGCCTTCCTTCAAGGCTGTCATAAAAAACAAGAAACTGGAAATCGCTTTTGAAACAAGGACTCGAAGATCTCGCTTTGCTCGCTATCTGCCTCTACGACAAGGCACTTATCCTAAGAAGTCTGATGTTTTCTTCCGTTTTAGTGGGTTATTACAAAATATAACGCCACATTAGGCAGGTGGCAACCCGGAACAGCTCCAGATGAGTTTGGCGGTACGATTTTGCTAAGGGATATCTCCGGGATAATCATGAATATAATGCTATTCGTCTTGGGCAACAGGTAGTATGATTGCCACCATTGCCTTCGGCCTGTACCTGAAGCTGTTGCCCTGACAAGATGAACAATTTTCAAGATTTTAAAAAAATGTCTATTCTCGGACAGACTCCTGACGTAATCTGATGCCGGACCAACTGAAACGCAGCCTTTCTCTGCCTCTCATTACCTTTTACGGACTCGGTTCGATCCTGGGAGCGGGCATTTATGTGCTGATTGGCGAAGTCGCGGCAAAAGCCGGTTTCTACACGCCTCTTTCCTTTCTGGTCGCCTCGTTCATTGCCGGTTTTTCCGCCTTCTCCTTTGCTGAACTCAGTTCCCGTTTTCCCAAAAGCGCCGGAGAATCATTGTACACCCAGGCCGCCTTTGGCCGTCGGCTGCTATCCACAACTGTGGGTATCATGGTGATTGCCGTGGGAGTTGTCTCCGCCGCAACGATTTCCCGTGGATTTATTGGATATCTCCATGTTTTTTTTGAATTTCCCGACTGGCTGGCCCTCTCCTGCCTGATTGTCGGACTCGGTCTCGTCGCCTGCTGGGGAATCAGTGAATCGGTGACAGCCATTTCCCTGATGACAATCATTGAGCTGTCCGGCCTGCTTTACGTGCTCTGGATCGGAGGAGATTCTCTGGCCGGTCTGCCCACAAGGTTGCCGGACATGATTTCGTCCCTGGAGGTGGCGGGCTGGCCCATGGTTTTCAGTGGCGCTTTCCTTGCCTTTTATGCCTTTATCGGTTTTGAGGATATGGTCAATGTGGCCGAGGAAGTCAGAAAGCCGCGATGGAACATGCCGGTTGCTATAATTCTCTGTTTCATTATTTCCACAACTCTTTATATTGCGGTTGCCCTGGTTGCTGTGCTGTCTCTGCCCATGGAGATCCTGGCCGGCAGTCATGCTCCACTTGCCCTGCTTCATCAGTTCAAGACCGGAACAGCGCCAATGTTCATTACCCTGGTCAGCCTCTTTGCCATAACCAACGGCGCTCTGGTGCAAATTATTCTGGGCTCCCGAGTTTTGTACGGATTAAGTGATCAGGGATGGCTGCCGCCTTGCCTTGGAAAAGTGAATCCACGGACAAGAACACCGTTGCGTGCCACGTGTCTGATCACAGCAATTATTCTTTGCATGGCGCTTTGGTTGCCGATGGTGACCCTTGCCCGTATCACCAGTCTGATTACCCTGCTTATCTTCACCTGTGTCAACACGGCCCTGGTCGTTATTAAACGCCGCGATCCCAGGCCGGAAGGTATCTTTGTCGTGCCGATGTGGGTGCCCTGTGTTGCCATTTTTATTAATTGTTTTATGATTATTCTGGAACTGTTGCAGGTTTTATCGGTTTTTTAAAGATGAAGTAATTAGATTGCTCCGACAATCAGGATGGATTTTTATGGACGGAAAAAAGCAGAGAATGTCAGATCGAATGATGAAGAGTAAAGTTTTCTTTTTTTTCTTCCTCTTTTTGCTGCTTGCCGCCGGCGGCTGTGCCCGGCATGAAAACCGGCTCATGGAAGTGACGGCGTATTGCGGCTGCGGAAAGTGCTGTGGCTGGGAGAGGGGATCCTGGAAGCATCTCAAGCTGGATGTCTGGAACCGGTATGTGAGTGAAGGCAAACAGGAGGGGAAAAAATATAGCGGATTGACCGCAAGTGGAACTAAGCCGCAAAAAACATCTCCGGGTTTATTGTCAGGCGATACCCTGGCCCATCCCTGGACCGCTCCTTATCGCCTGATCTGCCCGTGGCGCTGGTTTTCCGAGGACGGAACGATCGCCGCCGACACGAAGTATTATCCATTCGGGACGCGAATGCTTGTTCCCGGCTACGGCTGGGGTGTAGTAACGGACCGTGGTTCGGCCATCAAGGGGCCGGACAGGATCGATCTTTACTATAATTCCCATCAGGACGCTCTTGACTGGGGCAGGAAAAAGGTGAAGGTGCGGATTGAACGATGATGAATCGATTTTCCGGGTTTCATTTCGGTGGCGAACACACGATGTTTGACAAAACATGATTAAGTACTTATTTATTTTTACTTAGGTATAGCTGAACAGTAACAAAAAAATATTAGTAGAAAATTTTACGAAAAAAAATGAAAAGGAGTGGCTGACCGTGTTGAGCACTTTAAAACGATTTACCCCTGTTCTTCTTCTCTTGTCTGTCTTCTGTCTGACCGGTATCGGATGCATGGTGGATGATGCCGATGCCCGTTCCCGGGGCGGCGGCCGTTCTTTCAGCCGATCCCGTACTGCTACTCCGCCACCAGTTAAGCGTACCGCGCCGCAAAAATCATCAACAGTAAACAAGTCAAGAAGCGGCGGTTTCATGAGCGGGTTGGCCGGCGGTCTTATGGGCGGCGCCATTGGCAGTCTGTTGTTTGGTGGCATGGCCCATGGCGGTATGGGCGGCGGTATCATGGGCTCGGGAATCGGTCTTTTTCAGATTCTTCTCATGGCCGGCATCGGCTATTTTATCTACAAACGTTTCTTTAAAAAGAAGGCGGCCGGTGGCTCATCATTTCAGAGTATGAGAGGGTCAACCGGGCCTTATGACAGTGGTCCGGCAATGGGAGGCTCCGTAAATGCACCTCCACCGCCCCCTTCTTTTGAAGGCGGCGGCACGCTTGAAGACGGATTGGCTCAAATCCGCCGTTCAGAACCTGATTTTGATCCGAAGCATTTTAGCGAAATTGCCTCTGATGTCTTTTTTCAGGTGCAGGCCGGTTGGATGCGTCGGGATGTGCAGTCGTACCGTCATCTGCTCGGAGTGAATCTGGCTGCGGAATACGAGGGACATTTTGCCGATTTACGCGCGAAAGGTCATATCAATAAGCTGGAAAATATTTCTATCCGCAAGGTTGAGGTTGTTGACGCTGGTGTTGATGGCAACGAGGATTTTGTTACTGTCCTTTTTACAGCCAACCTGCTGGACTATACCGTGGATGAGAAGAGTGACGCCGTTGTCGAAGGCAGTAAAACGAACCCGGTGAAATTTGCCGAGGAATGGACATGGGCGCGTCCCGTGGGCTCGGAAAACTGGAAATTGGAAGGCATTAAGGTTGTGTAACACATAAAAAGCTTTTTTTAACCACAGAGCACACAGAGAGCACAGAGAAATTTTTTTTATTACAATTAGTGTAACTATTCAGCGTAGTACTGGAAAGTACCCTTTACTCCAGACTGTAACTGTTCTGATGTGCTTCATATTCGTTCATTTGGGGCTTTGAAGCATACTGGTGCTATTCGAGAAGCCCCAAATGGGCGAAGATGGAGTGCAGCTGAATAGTTACCAATTAGTTATCTCTGTGCTCTCTGTGTGCTCTGTGGTTAGTTTTTACCAGATCATCTGGAATTGTTTTTCGCTATTTGGCGAATAGCCATTCATCTTTTCACTCCCACTCCCATTCACAAATCCTTGCCCCGTGCCAGAATTTGTTTGTTGATGCTGATTCCTGTCTCTACTTGCCTGAGATCGTAGCCTGTGTTGTCAAAAGGCAGGTAGAAAAGAGAGGCCGAAGTCGCGGAAATCCGGATATCGGGCAGCATTGGCAACAGTTTTTTCTTGTTGGCTGCAACGCCGGCGAGAATGACTTTCAAACTTTCAATTGCTTCACTTAGGGGCAGGTTGACCGGATGGCTGTTGGCTGGAATCATTTTTTCTCCGTCATATTCTTCAAGCAGGGTGGAGCATTGACCGGCAAGCCGCAGAAAAATCTTGGGCCGCACTTTGAAAGCCGGACTCCACAGGAACAGTTTTCGCTGTTCCCAGTCCGGCTGGTTTTTCTGGGGCAGGTTCGCAAGCCGGGAAAAATCAGCAAAATTTTCCAGCCGGATTCCCCGGCAATCCACAGCCATTTTCCAGAAGGGCAGATAGAGGGCCTGTTTATTATCGCAGCCCATACAGGCGCAGTCCACCTGGGAAAAACGTTTTTCTGCCGCCTGCCAGGCCGTGTGGCAATTGGGACAGGTCAGCACGACACTGTCACTGGTACAGTTCAGATTCCAGCCGCATTGAGGACATAAAGTGGCGAGAAAATTTAAGTCAAGCGGCGGAGCGGGTTCTGTTACTCTCTCCAGGCCGGAAAGTCCACCTTTCAGTCGGGCCAGTAGTTTACCGGTAATTGCATCGCCAAGTTTTTCGTCCTTAAGGTAAAGCGGCTGGTAGACCAGACTGAGCGTCTCGCCGATATAGGCGCGGTGGTAAAGAGTCTGACCGGCCATGATGTTCTGTAAAGAACCGGCCCTTTCCACAGCCGCTCCGGCGTCATGTAAACATTTGAGAAAGGTTCCTTGAAGTTTATTCGTGGCAAAATGGGTTTTCATGGCCTGGGGACGGATTCCCAGGCTGGGTGGCAGGATGTTGAGTGGGGTTCCGAGCAGCGAAGTGTCGGTTACCTGGTGTTGAATTGTGTTGCCGATACAGGAAAAAACACTGCCCCGAAAGCGGAGATAGGGAACATAGATCATCTCCTCATATTCCCGGGCAGGAGGTAGCAGCAGCGCGGGCATGGAGGTAGAGAGAAAGTTTTTCGTGCCGCAATATGGGCAGATCAGGACATGGTCTGCTTCGCCAAGTTCCACTGGTCCTCCACATTGGGGACAGGGCTGCTCAATGGTCAGGTTCATATTTGACTAAATTTTTTCTCCACACTGATTACAGAATGTGGCCCCAGGTAAATTTTCGCTGCCGCATTTGGAGCAGAATACAGGTTTGGGCTTAACGTCAGCCGGGTGGCCGCATTGTGGACAGAAACGGGTTTTGGGGGTCAGGTTTTTGCCACAGTTGGCACATTGTTGGAGGATCAAGAGCTGGTGACCGCATTGTGGGCAGAAACGGGCATCGGCAGGAATCATCTGGCCGCAGTCCGGGCATTTGGTCTGTTTTTCAGGTGTTTTGACCGCCGACTTCTCTTGATGGAACATGTTGCCCAGCATGGCCGGCATCATCAGGCCCATCCCCAGTCCCATTCCTTGACCGGCGCCTGCCTGGGACTCGGCTGATTTTTCCATGGCAGATGCTGCCTTTAGTTTGATCAGTTTGTCCATATCCTGGATCACCGACAGTCGGCTTTTGTCGTCAATGCTTTGCTGTACATCAGGTGGTGGTGTAATGGATGTGATGTAAAGATTTCCCAGCGCCATTCCGAAGTGGCTGAAATCCTTCTGTAGCCGTTTTTGTAAACCGACGGAAAGTTCATCATAACGGCCGGGCAGGTCAAAAAGCGTATCAAGCTGTTCGCCAAGATAGTCGTTGAAACGGGAAACAATGACCCTCTTGAGGTATTCTGCAATATCAACCGTGGTAAAACGGCCCATGGTGCCGGATAAGGTATTGATGAACAGCACCGGCTGGGTCACCTGGATATTGAAAATCCCATGGGCTCGCAGGCGGATCAGCCCCAGTTCGCTGTCCCGGAAAGCTACCGGGTTGCGGGTTCCCCATTTAAGGTTGGGAAAGGTTTTCATGTTGACCAGATAAACCTCGGCCCGCAACGGACTGGTCATCCCCCAGGGGATCGAGAGAATTTTAGTTAAAATAGGTATATTGGCGGTATGTAATGTATGTTTGCCGGGTCCGAAGGCGTCGCAGGCTTTGCCCTTGTAAAACAGGATGCCGGCCTGGCTTTCCCGGACGATGAGTTGAGCACCGAGCTTGATTTCAGCTGAGCCCTGCTCCGGGATACGATGTAGAATTTCTTGGCCTGTTTCGTCTTGCCATTCAATAACTTCCAAAAATACCAGATTGTTGTTTCCCATCGGTTTGATCTCTCATAATACCTGTTTGAAGGTAACTAGTCACGGGATAAAATGGCCAAAGTCTTCTCTGCCCCCGCATTGTAATTGATTACAGGGTGCTGCAGATGCGCGAAATCGGCCTGTGAGGCTGTACTGGTGTTACGCGAACAGGCTCGATGACAAAGTAGATGCGGTGTCCTGTGATCAATTACGTTTGAAGTAGAAGCTGGTGAACCGTTATAAAAAAATGGTATTATAGAAAGAGTCGAACTGGCAAGCAGAAAATCTGAAAATTATTTTAGACCGATAAATAAAAAAAGCTCTATCCTTGAAAAGGGATAGAGCCTTTTTTGTTGAATCAGTTTTGTTTTATTTCGTTTTATTGGGTCGGGACAATTTTGATTTCTACTCTGCGGTTCATCTGTCGCCCGGTCTCGGTATTATTTGAAGCAATGGGATTGCTTTCGCCAAAACCAATGATGCTCACTCTCTGGCTGCTGATGCTACGCTGGACAAGCAGATCGCTGACCGCCTGGGCGCGTTTTCTTGACAGGTCCATGTTATAGGTTTCCGTGCCGATATTGTCGGTATGGCCTTCCACCCGGATCAGGGTTTGCGGATAACGCTGCATAACCGAGGAGACGCGGTCCATTTCCGTGTACAGGCCGGGCATGACCTTGGCTGAATTAAAATCAAAGGTCATATCACTTTTGAACATGACGGCAAGCATGTCTCCCTCCCGGCGAACCGAGGCTGCTTCCGAGCTGGCCAGGGCCTGTCTCATCTCCTGTTCCTGGTTGTCCATCATTTTTCCGGCACCGGCGCCGGCCAGACCGCCCAGGGCGGCACCGATAGCCGTGCCCCAGAGAGTTGCTTCAGTGTCACCACCAATGGCCTGTCCGAGAATAGCGCCGGCAGCAGCCCCTCCCGCTGTGCCGTAAGCAGCTCCCTTGCCGGTATTGGTCTGGGGTTGTGCACAGGCCGTGGTCAGGCTGGCGGCGAGAAGCATGGTGATTGCTATTTTTTTTGTCATCTTGTTCTCCTTGAATGATCGATTGTGATTGGGAGTTTGAATATTTAGCCCCTTATGGATTATTTTCGTGTTATTTGTACCCCAAGGGGGTACTGAAAAGAGTGGCAAAAACTTAAAAAACTTCTTTGAAATAAATAACTCGAAGATCTCTCTCTGTTCGCTATCTGCCTCTACTGTTAAGGAACTTGCACCCGCCAAGCGAGTACTGAAAAGAGTCCTGAAAACCTGATGTTTTATTCCACTTTAGTGGGTTAGGTGAAAACCATTTTGAAATACAAGTTTTATATGCAAATTTTAAACCGGACACAGTCGGGTTTTTAAAATAGATTTTGGGTAAAAAGGTTTTGGCTTATTTTTTTTCTGGTGCTTATAATACATCATTCATGTATCAATTTAGTATGATTTTTTTTGAATTTTGACTTGTGCCGGGAAATGAAATTGAACGGAATGTCTGAAAATATGCGGGATGATTTGCTGATCGTCAACGGGATGCTTTTCACCCTGTCCCAGGAAGCAAGCGGAATAATTCCCAAGGGTTTTGTCCGGATCAGGGACGGGATCATTGTCGAGACAGGGAGCATGGGCGTGTTGCCCAAGCTGTGTTCTTCGCAACAAACAATTGATGCAGCGGGCTGTCTTGTCATGCCGGGGTTGGTCAATTGTCATAATCATTGCGCCATGACCCTTTTTCGCGGCCTGGCTGATGATCTGCCGCTGATGACCTGGCTTGAGCAGTATATTTTTCCGGCCGAGGCCGGTTTCGTCAGCGAAGAAATGGTTTACTGGTGTACAAAACTTGCGGCGGCGGAAATGATTATGTCCGGCACCACCACCGTTGCCGATGCCTATTTTTATGAATCTGCCGCTGCAAAGGCTTTGCGAGAGTCCGGCATGCGGGCAGTCGCTGGTCATGGCATCATTGATTTTCCGGCTCCCGGCGTTGCCGATCCGGCGGAAAATATCAGTACGGTGGAACAGTTTATTGATGAGTGGGATGCTGATGAGCGGATCAGTCCGGCGGTGTTCTGTCATTCACCTTACACGTGCGGCCCGGAAACCTTGAAAAAAGCCAAGGATCTGGCCCGTTCAAAGGGGGTGGATTATTTTATTCACCTGGCTGAATCCCGTTCCGAAATTGACCAGATCCGGCAGCAGTATGGGGTCTCTCCGGTGGAGCATCTCCATGCTCTTGGTGTCTTGGACAGCTCCACCGTGTGTGTGCATTGCGTCTGGCTTGAGGAAAGAGATCTGGATATTCTCCAGGAGAGCAGCGTCCGGGTCGTGACCTGTCCGGCAAGCAACATGAAATTGGCCTCCGGCATCGCACCACTGTCGGCAATGCTTGAGCGAAACATTGTCATTGGCCTTGGTACCGATGGTTGTGCCAGCAATAATAATCTTGATCTTTTTCTGGAAATGGATCACTGCGCGAAGTTGCATAAGGTCCAGCATCTTGATCCTGCTGTCATGCCGGCCGCAAAGGTACTGGAGATGGCCACTGTTAACGGCGCTGCAGCTCTTGGGCTTGATCAGTTTATCGGTCGTATTGAAGCGGGTAAGAAAGCCGATCTGATTCTGGTTGACTTCAATAAGCCCCACCTGACCCCTTTTTACAATCAGGACATTTTAGTATATGCGACAATGGGCAGTGATGTCAGGACAGTGATCATTGACGGCCAACTTGTCATGCATGATAAGGAGATTGTTACCTTTGATCTGGCCCAGACCCTGGCCGAGGTAAGAAAGCTTGCCCGGACGGTAGGGGCTGGCTGAAAAATCCCCAACTCTCCTCGGCGTCTCTCTACCCCTTTACCTGCTAAAGGGGAATATTTTGAACTTAAGTTAATGGCATTGAATATAATAATTGAAAAATATGGAAACAATAGAAACCCAAAAAAAACCGGAACCTCCATACTCAGTCGGGATTCATCGAAGATTTTACAACTGGGTGTTGAGCTGGGCCGAAACCCGCTATGGGCTGCCGGCCCTGGTCCTCATCGCCTTTATGGAGAGCAGCTTTTTCCCTATTCCGCCGGATATTCTTCTGATTCCCCTGGTTCTCGGTGCCCCTAAACTCTGGGCCCGGCTGGCAGCGTGGTGTACAGTTGCTTCAGTTGTTGGAGGGCTTCTTGGTTATGGTATCGGTGCTTATGCCTGGCAGACCGTAGGATTGTGGATTGTCGAAAATATTGCCCATGTTCAGCTTCTGGCCGTGAACGGCCGTCTTGATATTCCCCTGCCTCCTTACCTGATTCATATGTTAGGGGACAGTCTGGGCGGAGAGTATCTTTTTCAGGTTTATGACCACTGGAATGCCTGGATCGTTTTTGTCTTCGGTCTAACGCCACTGCCCTATAAACTGGTCACGATTACCGCCGGCGTGGCCCAGGTAGATCTGGGCGTGTTTATGCTGACCTCGGTGGCGGCAAGGGCTCTGCGTTTTTTTTGTGTGGCCTGGATTCTGCAAAAATGGGGGGAACCGGCCAAAATTTTTGTGGACCGGTATTTTAATCTTCTCTGTCTTGTATTTGTCGTGCTGCTGGTTGCCGGTTTTGTTGTGATAAGTCTGGTTATGTAGCCCTTTAATCCCATCCCTGGGCGCCGATCAGGCTGACAAAGCGGACCTTCTCTATGCAGGTGGTTGAGGTCTGATCGTTTTTCTTTTTCACCACCAGCAGATCCTGGCTGTAGCGGTCGCCCACCGGAATAATCATGATACCGGGATCAGCCAGCTGTTCAATGAGGGCTTTCGGGATTTTCGGTCCGGCGGCAGTGACAATGATCGCGTCAAAGGGTTGATGTTCGGGCCAGCCTACTGTTCCGTCATCTATTTTATAGGTGATATTCAGATATTTAAGTCGGTCAAAATTTTTTCTGGCATGAATATGAAGAGCCTTGATTCGTTCGATGGTGTAGACACGTTTGCAGATTTCCGCGAGAATTGCTGATTGATAGCCGCAGCCGGTACCGATCTCCAGCACCTTTTCATCTCCTTTCAGTTCAAGGGCCTGGGTCATGAGGGCGACAATGTAGGGTTGAGAAATAGTCTGTCCCTCGCCAATGGGCAGGGGAAAGTCGCCGTATGCCTGGCTTTCCAGGGCATCCTGAACAAAGAGATGGCGGGGAACCTTGGCCATGGCGTTGAGTACGAGTTCATCACGGATGCCGCGGGGAACTAGTTGTTCCCGGATCATGCGAAGGCGTGATGTTTCGTATCTGATTGCATTATTGTCCATCAGGAGTCATTATCCCCATTTCTTTCATTTGCTCTTCGGTGTAAGCGCGGTAGACGCAGGTGGAAACCGCCTCGTTGAAAAAGGTGACGGTGACCATGTCGTAATCTTCATCTCCCAGTTTGTCCCCAATGAACGGTGTTTTTCGTAAAAAACTTTTGGTGACCTGAAAATAGAGCCATATTTCGTTTCCCTGCTCATTAAGCCGCCTTTCATTCGGCACGCCCAGGTAGGTGAGAACCTCCTGCTGGGTCACTCCCGGACTCAGCAGACAGACATCCGAGGCCAGATGTCGGATCTGTTTGGACTGGCAGCCCGCGAGGAAGATAATGAAGGATAAAGCAATAGCGATTGAAATGGTTTTAAAAGATTTCATTGAAACTGGTCTCACTGAATATCAAAATGTCGTAGAGTGGTTAAATATTTTAATCCGGCATATAATTAGCCGGAACCGTTTTGTTTTGCAAGTCCTGCGTATGTTTCCCTATCTTGTTCTTCTGTTGATTCAGGCTATTTCAGCAAAAAATCATAAATTCTTGACCGATCCGAGAATTTTATAATACAATATTTTTTAGATATTTTGCATTTTCAATCTGGAGATTTGTCTTTTCAGGACACCCAGGTTGAAAAAGGTTGAAGGCAGATGACATAAGGAAAAGGCGTTTCCCACTTGAGCCTTATACCGTAAGCCCTCAGCCGCGAGCCTGCTGATTAAAACAACGAAGGAAACAAGTAATGCGATGTCCTAAATGTGGATTTATTTCTTTTGACCAGATGAAGTCATGTTCCAAGTGTGCCCATGATGTTTCAAATGTAATGGGAGAATTGAAAGGTACGGCGCTTCAGACTCAGTTTTCTTTTTTTCTCGGTTCTGTAGTTGGGGGACGTCTTGCCGGAGACACAGCGGTAGAAACACCTCTCTCGGAAGAAGTGGAAATTGATTCGGATATTCTCGGTGAGAATGAGGAAGCCGTTGGAGAAGAGCAGCTTGAAATTCAATTTGACTCTGACGAAGAAGAAACCGGCTCTGCGGATTTGTCTCTTGATGAAGACGTGACAGTATCTCCTGAAATTGATTTTTCCGGGCTTGAGGATGAGGAGTCCGGTGAAGAATCGGTTCTGCAGGAAAATCTTGACCTTCACGATGACGATTTAGATGAAGATTTGGCGGATTTGCAGCTTTCGGCTGATGAGGACGAGGCTGATTCTGATGCGGGTTTGGACTTGGAGTCTGATACAGGCCTGGGCCTGGGGGCCGAGCCTGAATCGGTCGTTGAGGTCCCCGATGAAATGGAAAGGGGCGTGAAACTCAACATTGAAGTCGATATGGAGGATGAACCGGATCAGGTTGAAGTGGCGCTGGATGAAATCGATCTCTCTGATTTAGTTATTGAAGACGACGTAGAATCAGATGTTGCCGAGTCCGCTGAAGAATCCGGCGAAGAGGAGGTCATAGAGCTTGAGGCTCTTTCTCTGGACAGCATAGAAGATCAGGACGACCCTGAGATGTTAGATATGTCTGTAAGCAGCGAGAGCGAAGATAATTCCGAGAGCAGTAGCAGTGATGAAGATTTTGGTTCGCTCGTCCTGGAAAATGACCCGGCAATCGGAGAGTTGAAGGTTGAGTCGGCCTCCAGTGAAGGAGTTTAAAAAATAAATGGAGCTTGCAGCAGGGGCATCTTCATCTTTCTGTTTGGACCCCGGTCCGACAAACAGGATGTTATGGGCCAGACTAATGGCCTTTACCATTGATCTGGTTATTCTGAACTGTCTCTATTGCGGCTCTCTGGTTTTGGTTGGCATATCCGTACAGCGGTCTTTTTTTCTTGATTTTCATGCTCTGCTTAATTTGACTCTTGGCGGTTTGCTGCTTGTCCTGACTCTGCCTCTTTGCCTGTCAACAGCTTATTTTGTCGTTTTTCATGCCTGTGGTGGTCAGACAATTGGGAAAATGTTTATGGGGCTCAGGGTCAGAAGTCGGGGTTCCGAATTTCTTTCTTTTGGTGTTTCTTTTTTGCGTTTTATTGGTCTTCTCCTTTCCGCCCTGCCCATTGGCGCGGGTTTTCTGTGGGCGATTCTGGACAGGAATCAAGAGACATGGCACGATAAACTTGCCCTGACCGAGGTTGTTGACGAGAGAAATTTCTTGACAAGAGAATAACCTTTCCGTATTGTAACTTCGGTTTCGCCGAGATAGCTCAGTCGGTAGAGCAACGGACTGAAAATCCGTGTGTCCCTGGTTCGATTCCTGGTCTCGGCACCAACAATATCAAGCACTTAGCTCCTTTTGGGGTTAAGTGCTTTTTTTGTTTTGGTCAACCGGTTACTGAGCGTTATTATCTGAATATCCAGTAGTCCCATTCCTCGTAGATATTCTCTTCATTTGCGCTGTCCTGGTTTTTAGAAGGAAACAAGGCTTTTTCCCTGGTATTAATAAACAGCACATCCCTTGCCCCTTCAGAGAATTTTTCAGGGAAAAATGCGGCAAAGATAATTTTCAGCAAAATTATCAGAATGCAAAAAGCTCCGATTATATAAACAAAAAATTTATTCATTTGCCTGGTGTGGTATGATTTCGTCCTGTTTCAGTTATAATGTTACGGGGCCTGTTCTCTCTTGAATCATTTCCTGATTTCATCTATTGTGCAATCTAAAAAATAACCATTTTCTAAAAAAATAAAATAAGAGAAAATTATGAAACTGTGGGTAACGCCGAATGGTGATCGATGGCTCTGTGATGAATGTCAGGAGCAATACGAAAAAGAGATTGAGGAAGAGGGCTGGCGGGTGGCCTTTGAAAAATGGGAACCTATGCTGCGTTGCTCGGAATGCGGTCACGGTGACATGGACGTTTTTGATTAGTTTCATAATAAGGAGTTAACATGTTTATAGATAACGAAAATCAGGTGGAAATGGAGAACATGCTCCAAGGTTGGGAAACCGATTCCCTGAGCATGAAGCCGGCTTTGATCAAACTCAAAGATTTGTTAAGTGCAAAAGAAAACACGGTTTTAAGTTTTATTTCCAGGCCCGGTGTGACCTATTCGTTAAGGGCTGGCCTGAAAGGATCGGAGAACAAGAAACCATTGTTTGTCATGGTGGATATTATTGACGATGATCCGCAAAATCGTTGGCTTTCTGTCTGTTTTTACGGTGATATGATCAACGATTCAGAGGAGCGGGGAGATTTTGTCCCTGGCGGCCTTTTGGGGGAAGATGCCCTTTGTTTTGATTATGACTCCCAGGATGATGGACTTTTGTCGTATATTGAGCAAAGAATTGACGAGGCTCATGCTTTTATGAGTTCCTGAGATCTGCATCGGCCCTTCAGTTTGTATCTTCGGAGTCTCGCAGGGGCTCGCTACCTGCGACTTTGCGTTTTATTTTGATTTTTTGCGGGAACATCAAAAAAAATCTTGAAAAAGTGGATGGGCATGTTTAGTTTAGATGTTCTGCGATGATCCGGACAGGTACGTTCCACAAATCTCTTTGATTTTTTATTATCCATACAACATCAAAGCGAGACCGACAAATTTGAAAGGGGATTGCGTTGTTTGCGCGATCCCCTTTTTATGTTTTTTAGTGAATAAATATTGATTTATAATTATTCAGGTAAGGCGATAAATTACCCCTTAACTCTGAACCGTAACTGTTCAGTAGTGCCTTAGATTCGTTCATTTAGGCCTTTGAAGCATACTAGTGCTATTCGAGAAGGCCTAAATGGCGAAGATGAGGTGCTACTGAACAGTTACATTGATTTTATTGAATGGGAGTCTGTTATGGAAAAAGAAAAGTGTACATTTTACAGCGGTGGTCTAAGGGGAGCTGAAAGCGCCTTTGGTGAGGCTGCGGAGAAATGGGGCCTGAATGAGGTGAATTTCAGCTTTGACGGTCAAGCGTTGAACCGGGATAAAAATGTTGTTGTCCTCTCGGATGAGGAACTGGAGCGAGGTGATATCAGCATGGAGCTCGCTTCAAAAATGATGAACCGCAATTATTATGAAAAAAAGAAGCTGAGAAAAGTTCTGCAGACAATTTTTCATTTTGTCAACAAGGGACATCAGGTTTTGGTTATCGGCGCTATTCTGGAAGATAATACCGTGAAAGGCGGGACAGGGTGGGCTGTTGAGCTGGCCAAACTGTTTAACCGGCCGGTCAGCGTTTTTGACCAGAACAGGAACCAGTGGTTTTCCTGGAAATCAGGGCAGTGGCAGGAGGATTCACCCCGTATTCAACATGAAACAGTTGCCGCCTCCGGTACCCGTAATTTGACCGAGGAAGGGAAAAAGGCGATTGAGCAGTTGTTTGTTGACTCTTTTGGGCCGGTTTAGGTACATGCTTGTCTTTTGATACTTTAAGTTTTTGCTTGACAGAAATACGATAGGCCGGGTATTTTGACCGGCTTTCATACTTGTTTTTAAACGGCCTTCAGTTTTGAGGCCGTTTTTTTTAAGAACCTTATTAAGAATAATGCAGTTTGCAATTTATCTCGATATTTATGTGGTGAGTTGCAACGGTTGAGAATGTCATGAAGAACAAAGATCTGGAAATGTTTCGTAATATTGGTATCAGTGCTCATATTGATTCGGGCAAGACAACCCTGACAGAACGCATCCTGTTTTACACCCAGCGTATTCACGCGATTCATGAGGTGCGGGGCAAGGACGGCGTCGGCGCCACTATGGATTCCATGGAGCTTGAAAAGGAAAGGGGAATCACCATCCAGTCGGCGGCCACCTACTGTAATTGGAAAGGTTATGATATCAATATCATAGATACTCCCGGCCATGTGGATTTTACCATTGAGGTTGAGCGGGCTCTGCGGGTTCTTGACGGTGCTGTGCTGATTCTCTGTTCCGTGGGTGGTGTCCAATCCCAGAGTATCACTGTGACCAGGCAGATGACCCGTTATAATGTGCCGAGAATTGCTTTTATCAATAAATGCGACCGCACCGGCGCTAATCCTTATCGCGTTGCCAATCAGATTCGTGAGAAACTGGGTTTGAACGCGATTATGATGCAGATTCCCATCGGTCTTGAAGGGGATATGGAAGGCGTGGTAGATCTAGTTACCATGAAGGCCATATATTTTGACGGCGACAACGGTGAGATCATGCGCGAGGAAAAGATTCCCGATCATCTTCAAGATGAGGCGGATGAGCGGCGGGAAGAGTTGCTCGACGCCGCTTCAATGTTTTCCGATGAATTGCTGGAGGCAGTCCTTGAAGGTGAACCCACCGTTGAGATGATCAACGAGGCCGTGCGCCGGGGGACCATCGCTCTTGAGATGGCTCCGGTGTTTATTGGCTCGGCATACAAAAACAAGGGTGTCCAGCCCCTGCTTAACGCAGTGGCGAATTATTTGCCAAGCCCCCTGGATATTAAAAATGTCGCCCTTGACCTGGATAATGACGAACAGGAGATGGAGCTTTCTTCCAAGGAGGAGGATCCCCTGGTCAGTCTGGCCTTCAAGCTCGAGGATGGCCGTTACGGCCAGCTCACCTATGTCCGCAATTATCAGGGCTCCCTGAAAAAGGGCGATACCATCATCAATAGCAGGACCGGCAAAAAGGTGAAGGTCGGTCGGCTGGTCAGGATGCATTCCGACGAGATGGAAGAGATCGCTGAATCCGGGGCCGGTGATATTGTCGCTCTGTTCGGCATAGACTGCGCCTCCGGAGATACCTTTACCGCCAGTGAAATCAACTATTCAATGAGTTCCATGCATGTGCCGGCCGCAGTTATTTCCCTGGCCATTATTCCGGTGGACAACAAGGCCCAGAACAATATGTCAAAGGCTTTGAACCGTTTCACCAAGGAGGATCCCACCTTCAGAAGCTTTGTGGATCATGAGACCAATGAGACTATTGTTTCCGGTATGGGTGAACTTCATCTTGAGGTCTATATCGAGCGCATGAAGCGCGAATATGATGCTGAAGTCGAGGTCGGCGCGCCCCAGGTGGCCTACCGTGAGACCATTACCCGCATGGCTGAATTTAATTATACCCATAAAAAACAGTCAGGTGGTTCTGGTCAGTTCGGCCGGGTGGGCGGTTATATGGAACCCCTGGAAGAGGGTGACTATGAATTTGTCGACAAGATTGTCGGCGGTTCCATTCCCCGTGAGTTTATTTCCTCCTGTGATAAGGGCTTCAGCAAGAGCATGGCAAAAGGCGCTTTGGCCGGCTTTCCGATTACTGGTGTCCGCTGTGTCATTAATGACGGCGCTTCCCATGCGGTGGATTCCTCCGACGTTGCCTTTCAGCTCGCTTCGGTTGGCGCCTTCAAGGAAGGATATTTGAAGGCCGGCCCTGTTTTGATGGAGCCGATCATGAAGGTCGCCGTGGAAGGCCCTTCCGAGTTTCAGGGAGGAATCATGGGCAGCTTGAATCAGCGGCGCGGCATTATTGTCGGTACCCTTGAGGAAAATGACTATACGGCGGTTGAGTCTGAAGTGCCGTTGTCCGAGATGTTTGGCTATTCTACTGTTCTTCGTTCTCTGACCCAGGGCAAGGCCGAGTTTACCATGGAGTTTGCCTCCTATCGGCAGGTGCCAAAAAGTGTGTCTGAAGAGATTATTGAAGAGGTTAGAAAGAAGGAAAAAGAGAAAAAATAGAGGTCATTTGATATGCAAAAACAGGATTTGATAAATAATAATCCGCTGCGGGCGTTGAGTCCGGCCGGCGAGCTGCAAGGCGCCGGACGGGTCTCCCTGGTGATGGCTCGGGCCGGTGTGGGGAAAACTGCCATTTTGGTGCAGATCGCCCTGGATAAAATGTTGCGTGGTAAGAATATTCTTCATGTCAGCATTGGCCAGTCCCTGGACAAAACTAAGGTCTGGTATGATGATATTTTTAATTCCATCGTTGAAGGAAAGAAGCTGGAGAACATGGTTTCGATCAGGGAAGATATGATCCGACGCCGGATGATTATGACCTTTAACACCGAGATCTTCAGTGTGCCGAAACTGGAGGAACGGTTGCGGGATCTGGTCGATCAGAATATTTTTCGGCCGGACTGTGTACTTGTTGACGGCTTTGACTGTGCCAAAACTTCTGCAGAGGAACTGAGCGCTATTCGGGACTTGATGGCCTCCATGGAGATGAATGTCTGGGTCTCGGCTCGTAGTCATCGTGGCGATGATCGGGTCAGTGACTCCGGGGTTCCCGCTCCGTGCCATGAATTGGACAGCCTGTTTGATACAGTAATTCTGCTGGAACCGAAACCGGAAGAAAAGTCAATTGCCCTTAATGTCATCAAAGACACTGCCGGCTCGGGTGAACCTGGAAAGATTTTGAATCTTGATCCTGCCACCCTGATGCTGAAGGCGTAAAAAACAGAAGTCAGAAGTCAGGAGTCAGAAGACAGAAGAGGGAGGTTGAAAATTCTTCTTTCTGTCTTCCTTTTCCTGTTGCCCGGCCACTGATACATGTTCCCCGTTTACCCACCCACCTGTCATGCAATTTCGACCCTGTATTGATCTCCATAACGGCTGCGTTAAGCAGATTGTCGGTTCGACCCTCTCTGATACAAAATCGGATCAGCTCAAGGTTAATTTTTCCTCATCCCATTCATCTTCCTATTACGCAGAGATGTACCGTCGTGATAGCCTGACCGGTGGTCACATCATAAAGCTTGGTCCCGGCAATGATGAGGCCGCGGTTGAGGCCCTGGCGGCCTGGCCCGGTGGTCTGCAGATCGGCGGCGGCATCACCGTGGAAAATGCCGGAGACTGGCTCGACAGAGGCGCCGGCGCCGTGATTGTCACTTCCCATGTTTTCCGGGATGGAAAAATTCATGAAGATCGTCTCAAGGCATTGCTGAAAGCTGTGGGCCGAGAGAATCTGGTGCTTGATCTCAGCTGCCGACGGAAAGGTGATGATTATTTTATTGTCACGGATCGCTGGCAAAATTTCACCGATGTGAAGATCTCAGTCGAAACCCTGGATTATTTTTCCAGGTTCTGTTTTGAATTTCTCATCCATGCCGTTGATGTGGAAGGACAATGCGGAGGGATTGAAAAAAAATTGGCCGCAAACCTCGGGCAATGGGTGAGCATTCCCACCACTTATGCCGGGGGTATTAAAAATCTGGCTGACTTGGAACTGCTTTATGAGTTGGGCGAAAACCGCCTTGACGCCACAGTGGGAAGCGCTCTGGATATCTTTGGCGGCAGCACCATGACCTACGCGGAAGCCGTTGCCTTTCATCGGCAGCACAGTTGATGGTGAAGAATAAAAAACAGGACAAAGCAGAGCCTAAGCAGCTCCAGACCTTAACTCTGAAGATGAACGATGATTTGTACAGGGCCTTTCAGCGCTGTACCTGGATCTTAATTCATGAATCAGGCCGGACCCAGCTTGAGGTGATCAATGAAATGGTGGAGGATTTTCTGGTCAAACACGGTTGCTGAAAGCATTGTTTTTTTGCGTTGCAGGCGGCCATGTCCTTTTGCTTTTTCTGTGTTTTTTTGTGAGATAATAAATAGAGGCAATGGCAGCACCTCCGGCAGTCAGCCTGACCAATACTGCTGCAAGACCAAGGATGCAGCAACCTGCCTTCATGGAGGAGTGAATCTTTTTTTCTCTCATTCCCAGCCCAATACCATTAATGTTGCAAAATGATTTACAGGAGCAGTTTTGCTCGCTCCTGTAGAATTGACCTCAGTTCTTTATTATTCTTTGCCGTTTGTCAAACCTTCCCCTTCAGAGCCCTTTGCTTCCGATTCAACAGCCTCATCCGGGACGATTTTAAAACCCATACCATTGCATTCAGGGCAGTCTTCCCAAGATAAAAGAAATCTGCTCACCCCTTTAAAATAGCTTATCTGCCCTGAACCACTGCATACTTCACAGGGTGTTTTTTGCTTATTCATCGCAATACTCTTTTCTTCTTTTCATTTGGTTTGATGAAAGGAATTAAGATAACAATGGCACTAAAATTTGGATAAATGGTTCTCCAGGTAGCTCAACCTGATTCAATAATTTTTAACAAGTGGTTGCAAAACTTCCTGGATATCCAGTTTTGGATAAAAAATCACTATTCAGAAACAGCCTCCTCCACCATCTTCCGCTCAGAGGCAATGAGCAGGGCTCCCAATGCATTGCCCACCTCGTAATGTTCCGGGAAAATGATCTCGGTCCGCAGTTTTTCGGCAACACCAGGCAGCAGATGAAGGGCGGCGGCGCCGATACCGATGATCGGGACTTTCAAAAAGAATGACATGCCGACAACCGGGTTGTTGCGATAATCCGGGAAAACCCCCTGTAAGCCCTTGCCGGCTTCTTTTTTGAGGACATAATCAAGAATTGCGTCAACAATTTTTTCTTCAGTTGCATTGAGTGCCAGGAGGCAGAATTCTTCAACTCCTGTGCCCATCTGTTCAGCAAGCATTTCAGCGCCCATCCGAGCCGGTTCCGGATTGCCGATATCGAGCCTGCCCAGAACATGAAGAGCATCAGTGGGGGTGAAACCCGCACCGATGACGGTCTGGGTGCGGATATAATTCTCAATCTGTTTCAGTAAACCAATTTCGCCAAGCTGGAGCTGTTTCTTGATTTCAGCCGGGGTGGACGGGCCATTGTCGGCAATAAACTGCAGGATAGGATCAGCTGCAATGAGTTCCGGGTTCAGGCCCGGAGGAAGAGAAACGCACTGGGCCTGCAGGTCGGGGCCAAGCCATTGCGGCGACGGGGTGTCAGCCGACAGAGCCAGAGGGATGACCCGGCCCGGGCCGACCGTCAACGTTTTATTTTTACTCATGACAATATGGCTGTCGCCGCCGATGCCGCTGGTGAACATTTCCACAGCATTGACATGGGTCTGCCACTCATCGATCACACTGCCGTCTTTGTCAATTGTCGGTTTACCTTCCCTGACCATGGTAATATCGGTTGTCGTGCCGCCCACATCGACAATGAGAGCGTTGTCTTTGCTGGAACAGGAAGCACCATAAAAGGCGGTTGCCGCCGGACCGCTGGCAAAGGTTGTCGCTGCTTTTTTTACCGCGTCATCCATGTCCATCGGAGTGGCGTCTCCCCGGATAATGACGACTTTTTCCGTCAGGTCCAGAGCCCCCAGGCCATGCCGCAGGCCGGAAAAGAAATCAACCATGACCGGCATGAGCCGGGCATTGAGCACGGAGGTTACGGCCCGTTCCTTGGCCCCTGGCCGGTCACTGATCCGGTATGAACAGAATACCGGCTTGTCCGGGTCCATCAGATTGATGGCCTTTTCCACAACTTTTTCATGGGTTGGGTTGACGATGCTCATGGCCGCGCTCACGGCATAGGCCTGGACATGCCCTTTGAAGTCTTCTATATGATCGACAAGGGCTTCCATGTCGAGGGGGTCTTCTTCTTTGCCCAGATGATTATGGCCGCCATGCAGATAGCGAATCAGGGCAATGGGCAGGGAGAATGATCTGACCATCCCTACCACCAGCAGTCCGACTTTGGCGCCTTTTCCCTCTACAACGGCATTTGTCGCAAGCGTTGTGGAAACGGCGATTAAATCGATATCTCCAGGACTGGTGGAGGTGGACGTCAGGATGGCTTCCAGGCCGGCTGCGATGCCGATACTGAGATTATGATGGGTGGTCGGCTTTTTGGCCGAAGATAGAACTTCGTTATTTTCCAGATCAACCAGAACGACATCCGTAAAGGTGCCACCTGTATCAATTCCGATTCCGTATTTTTTTTTCTGCTCAGACATTTTCCTTCCTAATAGTCTATTTTGATGATCTCGTAAAAATTATTGAAACCACAGAGAACACGGAGACCACAGAGAAATATTTTTTATTACGAGAGGTTACCTCTGTGGACTCTGTGCGCTCTGTGGTTGATTTGTAGTTTTACGAGATCATTATTTTTCAGCAAGCCCTTTTTTGACAGCTCGGGCCATTTGTTTCATATTATTGATGTAATCTTCAGCCAGGGGATCAAGGCTGACTGCGGTGCCATTAATGGCCTGGGCAATACTCTCGGCGCTTTTTGTTGAGAACTGGGGCTGCACGAAGATCACCCGGATTTTTTCTTCTTGAGCCCGCCGGATCAGGCCGGCAAGATGACGGGCTGTCGGCTCCTTGCCTCCTGTTTCAACGGCCTTCTGTTTGAGGCCGTAAGTTTCAGCAAAATAACCGTAGGCCGGATGGAAGACAAAGAAGGTTTTGCCGGCAAGGGGCCGCAGCGCTGATTTGATTTCATCATGAAGCAGGTTCAGATCCCGAACGAAATTTTCATAATTGGCTTTATACTCATCCCTGTGGTAGGGGTCAACCTGTTCCAGTGTTTCGCGGATGACATTAGCGTGCTCAATGACCAGTAAGGGACTCATCCATGTATGCGGGTCCAGTTCATTGCCATGATCGTGATGGTTTCCTCCTGTGCTCGCGTGCCGGATAGTGCGGCCGGTCTCGACCACCCGCAGATCCGGCATGTTGCTTTTAATTTTCGGGAGCAGGACATTTTCAAAGGGCATGCCTGCACGAAAAAAAAGACTGGCCAGGGAGAGGTGGGCCATCTGCCTGGGAGAAGGCGCATATGTTGCCGGATTTTGGTCTGAGGGAAGAAGAATATTGACCTCAACATGGCTGCCGCCGACTCTCTCGACAAAATAGGCTTGGGGGGCAATGCTGACAAAAACAGAAAGCCGGTTTTTTTCAGCGGCACATGCATCGTTAAATCCCAAATCGGCAAACGCTATGATCAGGATGGCGGCGATCCGGTATAAAATGATGTGTTTATTGTCAGGCATAACCTGATAAAATATTCTAATTATCTTACTGTTACAAGTAAATTGTGGCTTGTGCTGATGGTTTTTTAGAACCTTACTCCTGAAAGTCCGGCATAAAAAAATAAAAAACGGGAGGTAGCTTTTGAAACAAGTTTGTTGGATTCGTATTTATCTGAAATTATAAATGTTTTTTGAACCACCAATGAACACGAATAAACACAAATAAAAAAAATAGCGTGAATTCGTGTCTGTTCGTGGTTCTTTGAAAAAAAGTAACTATTCAGCTGCACCTCATCTTCGCTCATTTAGGCCTGCTTGAGTAGCACAAGTACGCTTCGCAGACCTAAATAAACGAATCTAAGGCACATCTGAACAGTTACGGAACTGTGGTTAGACCAGTTTGGTGCCCTACCTGAATAGTTACGAAAAAAATACATGAAGGGAATTTTCTAGGCAGAATCTGAGGATATTGCTAAAATAAGAATTTAAATTCCCAACGTAAATTCAATAGAGGCCATTGAAGTATGCTGGATAAACCACTGGTCAGTAATGATCATACCTCGAAAATTAAGGATTACGTCGACCAGATGCCGAGTCTGTCAAGCACTGTGACCAAGGTGCTTGAGGTCTGTAATCAGCCGGACACCTCGCCAAACGATTTGAACCGCGTCATCTCTCTTGATCCGGTTCTTACCGGTCAGGTACTGAAACTCATTAACTCGGCCTATTATACCCTTTCCAACCAGGTAACCAGTCTGACCAGGGCCATCATCATGCTTGGGCTGAACACGGTAAAAAATCTGGCTTTGAGCACAGCCATTCTCGGTAGTCTCGCCGGCGAGAAATCTCAGTGTCTTGTCATGGACAGTTTCTGGAGTCATTCCCTCTGTGTGGGGGTGACGGCAAAGGCCCTGGCTGCTCATAAAGGAATACCCGCTTCCATGCTTGAGGAATATTTTGTTGCCGGACTCATGCATGATCTAGGGAAAATCCCCTTGAGCAACTGTTTTGCCGAAGAATACCGGAAGGCGCTGGAACTGGCCTGGCTGCAGAGATGTTCCCTGCAACGGGCCGAGAATATGATTTTCGGTTTCGATCATTGTGCTGCCGGTAAACTGATTGCCGAGAAGTGGCAGTTGACCGGGCCGATTACCGACACCATGGTTCATCATCATGACATGGATATTTCCGGGGAAAGTCGGGATCTGGTTGTGACGGTGGCCATGGCCAATCTTTATGCCAATCTCTTTGATATCGGTACGGCCGGCGATATGAATCTGGAGGTAAGCGATGTGGGAGGTGTTCTTGATGCCTCGGAAATTGAGTGGCAGGAGTTGGCTGCGTTAAACGATAAGATCCAGGAAGAGATTGACAAGGCTCAGGTCTTCCTGCAGATTGCCGGAGAGGGGAGGGCATGAGAGTCAAGTTTTGGGGCGTGCGGGGATCCATTCCCTGCCCGGGGTCGAATACGGTGAAGTATGGCGGCAACACCCCCTGTATCGAGCTGCGTTTTGATGATATCGGACGTCTGATTATTATTGATGCAGGGTCGGGAATACGGGAACTGGGGAATTTTATGATGGGGCACGATCTTCCAAGGGGGCCGATGAAGACGGAGATTTTTCTCTCCCATACCCATTGGGATCATATCATGGGTTTTCCATTTTTTACGCCGATTTATATTCCCGGTACCAAAATCAAAGTCTATGGTCCGGTTTCCTATGAACAGGACACCCTGGAAAAAATCGTCGGCGGTCAGCTTACCTATCGGTATTTCCCGGTCCGGGGAGCTGAACTGGGGGCCGAGATCAGGTATCTTCCCCTGAAGGAAGGCCGTTTTGACCTTGGAGATGGTATCACCCTGATTACGAAATATCTCAATCATCCAATTCTCTGTCTGGGCTTTCGTTTTGAATATAAGGGCAAGGTCTTCTGCACTGCCTATGATACCGAACCCTTCAGGAATATTTTTTGTACCGACCCTGACGATCCTTCCTATGATGAGGATATGGCCAGCGAGGGAGAACTGGTGGCCAGGGAGCAAAACTCAGTGGTGGAACAATTTTTCAGCGGGGCCGATCTACTGGTTCATGACTGCCAGTATACCGAGGAAGAATATAACAGAGACAAGGCCGGTTGGGGTCATTCCACTTTCGAGCATGTCTGTCCGGCCGCAAATCGGGCCGGAGTCAAACAACTCGCCCTCTTTCATCATGATCCCATGCGCACGGATGACCAGTTGGATAAACTGGCCGGAATTCATTGCCGGCCCGGCAAATATGGGGACAGCGTAATTTTCCCGGCGCGCGAGGGAATGGAGATTGAACTCTAACCCAGACCCCGCTCTCTGTAAGATCAAAGGCATTTTTGAAATTATCACCTTCCAGAATGACGACAATGGCTTCACTGTGGCCCGCCTGCAGGAGTCTGAAAAGACAAAAGCCGATCTGACAACCAAGGAAGTTGTCTGATGAGAACACACCGAAATTCGTATAATAATTGTTAATTGGTAACTATTCAGCGAGTATCTCAAAATAACCAAAACCACCGAATGTATCTATTCAGATGTGCCCCATATTCGTTTATTTAAGACTTTGAAGCATACTGATGCTATTCGAAAAGGCTTAAATGGACGAAGATGGGGTGCAGCTGAATAGATACGTTAATTGTTTGTAACTATTCAGGTAGGGCTATAAATTACCCTTAACTCTAAGGCACTACTGAACAGTTACAATTGTTTTTCAATTCCGCCAACGGCGGCTGAGGTAGAAGTCATGGTCATTACGGATGAGTTCAAGTTCCCGCGGCCTCCCCGGATAGAGCCTGGAGTAAGGGATAGAGGCGTTGACAGGATTGACGGTATCATTCCGGTGTTGCCGGTGAAGCGCTATTGGCGGAAATGGCGAAAAAATAAAGACCGGCACCATCTAAAGGGTGTGGATGACTCCCTGCCGGATGGCGCGGAAAAGACATTGCAGATTTTGGTTGATAAAGTGAATGAAAATCTGCAGAAACATCAGGTTCCGATTCATCTTGGCCTGGTAAGGGTCCATAATGGCTATGAGATTGATATCTATGACTGTTCGGATAACCGGGTCTGTAAAATAATCAGGGAAGATGCGGTTCATCTTGAGGATCTTTCCACCCTTTTCCGTAATTTACAGGAGGAGTCCGGGATATTAATTGATACCGTCTTCTGAAAGTTTTTTTTCGTTGATAAATGGCCTTAAATATGCTAACCATGCTCGTCAGATTAAATGAATGCCCATTCAGCTGGGCGGGGAAAGCGGTAGGCCTGGCAAAATGAAACTAGAAAAAATATTGAAGGAGAAAAGATCGTCCATTCTGGATAAATGGGTTGACAAGGTACTGAACACCTATTCGGACGAAGCTTTTAAAATCTTCAAAAATGAAAAGAATCAATTTGCCAATCCGGTTGGACACAGAGTCTCCGTTGGGCTGGCTGCGTTGTATGATGCGATTCTCGATAGTGAAACAGAGAATAAGATTCCCCATTTGTTTGAGGAATTTGTGCTGGTAAGAGCGGTTCAGGTTTTTACTCCATCACATGCCATTTATTTTATTTTTCAATTGAAAGACGTGGTTCGTGAAGAATGTGAAAAAGCGGGTCTGACAGATTTTTATAAGGACCTGCTGACCTTTTATGAAAGTATAGATGCAGTTGCGTTGCTTGTTTTTGATCTTTACATGGCGAGCCGGGACAGATTGTATCAGGTGAGAATTGATGAGCTCAAGAGCGGATCTCATATTTTCACCGATGGCGGTTGTCCGACTCAATTGCTGCGTGAGTACAGGAAGAATAAGCGTAACTAAAGATATGCCTGATTTGTCGAGAGAGGAAATCGTGCAATTCAGGTACAACCACAAGAAGCGAGGTAAAGGTAAATGAAAGTTCTCTATCCTTTCATTGCAGTCTTGGCTCTGGTAGCGGTAGCGTTGGTGGGTTCGCAAATTTCAGGTTTGCAGTACCTGCTGGGAATTGCGCTTCCCTACCTGGCATTTGCAATTTTCCTGGGCGGCTTTGTCTATCGGGTATTGCAATGGGCAAAAACTCCCGTTCCATTCAGGATTCCCACCACCTGTGGTCAGGGAAAATCGCTCTCCTGGATCAAACGGGATCCGTTGGATTGTCCCAACAACAAACTAGAGGTTGTAGGCCGGATGTTTCTGGAAATATTCCTGTTTCGTTCCCTGTTCAGGAATACTAAGGCCGAAATTGGAGAGGGACCGCAACTGCGTTACGGTTCGAGCAAGTACCTCTGGCTGTTCGGGATTCTGTTCCATTATTCATTTTTGGTTATCGTCCTGCGGCATCTGAGGCTTTTTACCGAGCCCATCCCACTATTTGTCAAAGTCATCGAGTTTGGCGACGGTATTCTTCAGCTTGGAGCGCCGACCATCTATCAGACAGATCTTGTCCTGCTGGGCGCGGTCGCGTTTCTTTTGGGTCGACGTCTTATCATGCCCCAGCTGCGTTATCTCTCGTTGCCGGCTGATTATTTTCCCCTTTTGCTGATTTTTGCAATCGGCGTCAGTGGAATCCTGATGCGCTGGGTCTTCCGGGTTGACATTATTGCTGTCAAGCAGTTGACAGATGGCATTGCCTCATTTTCTCCGGTTCTGCCGGATGGGATCGGAGCGATGTTCTTTGTCCATGTCGTCTTGGTCTGCACCCTGTTGATTTATTTCCCCTTCAGCAAGTTGATGCATATGGGTGGCGTCTTCCTGAGCCCAACAAGGAATATGTCAAATAACAGTCGAGCTGTCCGGCATATTAATCCCTGGAACGACCCCAATATCAAACCCCATTCCTACGCGGATTATGAGGATGAATTCAGGGAATTTATGGTCGAAGCCGGGCTCCCGGTTGATAAGGAGCTCCCCCCGGCAGAGAAGAAGGAGGAGTAGAGAGAAATGGCATTACCTAAATTAGAAGAATTAAGCAAAAGCGTGGCTAAGGGCCCGTCGCTTATGACGGGCGGTATTCCCAGGCACGATTGGCTTGAGACCACCCCGGTTTTTAAGCCCGAGAATTTTCCTTATCCAACAAAACCGGAAAAACTTGAGTATCTGAAGTTTCCAAATCCCAGGGAGTGGAATCCTGAGGATGAGGACTGGCAGCTGCCCTCGAACTGGAAAGATATTATTCTCCAGGGTTTTAAGGAGCGTATCGACAAGTTTCGCTCTTTCCGTATATTTATGGATTGCTGTGTTCGATGCGGCGCCTGTGCTGATAAGTGTCATTTTTTCTTGGGCACGGGTGATCCGAAGAACATGCCGGTACTGAGGGCCGAATTGATACGTTCGGTTTATCGTAACGACTTTACCACAGCCGGCAAGCTGTTCGGTAAACTGGCCGGCGCCAGGGATTTGACCATTGATGTGTTAAAAGAATGGGCCCAGTACGCCTATCAGTGTACTGAGTGCCGGCGTTGTTCGGTTTTCTGTCCCTACGGTATTGATACCTGTGAAATTACCATGATGATGAGAGAGCTTCTTCATCTGGTGGGAATCAGCATCAACTGGTGTATGGAGCCGGTTTCAAACTCCAACCGTACCGGCAACCACATGGGGCTCCAGCCCCATACATACTATGAAAATGTTCAATATCTGGCTGATGATATCGAGGAGATCACCGGTATCAAGGTTGATGTCCCCTTTAACAAAAAAGGAGCCGATATCCTTTTCATTACGCCATCGGCCGATGTTTTTGCCGAGCCGGGCATTTACACCTGTATGGGGTATCTGATCCTCTTCCATTATCTTGGATTGAACTATACCTGGAGCACCTACTCCTCCGAGGGTGGTAACTTCGGGCTCTTCACTTCCAACGAGATGATGAAGAAGTTGAACGGCAAGATGTATGCCGAAGCCGAGCGGCTGGGAGTTAAATGGATTCTGGGTGGCGAGTGCGGTCATATGTGGCGTGTGATTCATCAGTATATGGATACCATGAACGGTCCGGCTGATTTTCTGGAAGAGCCTGTTTCTCCCATTACCGGAACAAAGTTTGAAAATGCCGCCTCCACCAAGATGGTGCATATCAGTGAATTTATCGCTGATCTGATCAAGCACGGCAAACTGAAACTTGACCCAAGCCGTAATGCGCACCGGATTCCGACTTTCCACGATTCCTGCAACCCGGCACGGGCCATGGGGTTGTTGGATGAACCTCGCTATATTCTTGATCATGTTGTGCCGAAATGGCATGAAATGCCGGAGAATACGATTCGTGAGAAAACTTTCTGTTGCGGCAGCGGAACGGCATTGAATACCGAAGAGATCATGGACCTGAGGATGCGTTCCGGCTTGCCGCGGGCAAATGCTGTCAAATTTGTTCAAGACAAATTTAATGTTAATACGCTGTCCTGTGTTTGCGCCATTGACCGCGCCACCTTGACATCATTAGTAAATTACTGGACGCCTGGTGTTGAGGTCTGCGGACTTTCTGAACTGGTCGGTAATGCGCTGGTTCTGGACGGTGAAATAGAGAGGGAGACAGGACTACGTTTCGAGCCTCTTGCAGGAATGGAAGGGTGATATTTATGTATGACGGAGCAAAAATCATACCCGGATTGATAATTTTCGTAGGCCTCGCAACGTTTGCAATTTGGTATGGAGCCGGGGATGCCAAACAGGTGCCGAAGCCGGAAAAGCCGGTTGGCTATACAAACTGCGTTAAACCGACTCAGGAAATGAAAGAGTCTCACATGGCTCTCCTCAATGTGTGGCGGGACGAGGTTATCCGCGAAGGTAAGAGAGAACAGGTTGAAGCCGGTGGCAAGATGTATGAGAAAAGCCTGCAGAACGGTTGTATGCATTGTCATACCAACAAGGAAAAGTTCTGTGATGTATGTCACTCCTATGCGTCTGTGAGACCCTATTGCTGGGATTGTCATATGTCGGACAAGGAGATCAAGGGCTTAAAGGAGGCGCTATAAATGGATAATAAAAGAAGAAAATTTCTGAAAATCGCCGGACTTTCAGCGGTTGCGGGGATTGGCGCTCCAGCTGCCCTTAATATGCTGATGAAAGGTAATGTTCAGGCTTCTTCGTCCCATGGAGATGATCATGGTGGGGGACATGAAGAGGCTAAAGGACATGGCGCGCATAAAGAAGAGGTCAAACTCGGGAAGCGCTATGGCATGGTTATTGATGTTCATAAATTTAATCACACTCCGGGACTTTCGCAGAAATGTATTGATGTCTGCCATGATACATTTAATGTCCCGGATTTTGGCAACAAAAAGGATGAAATCAAGTGGATATGGGAAGAGCCATTTGCCCATGCCTTTCCTGAGAAAAGTCATTACAAGAAGGATACAGAGCTTCACCATATGAGTTTTCTGGTGACCTGTAATCATTGTGATAACCCTCCATGTGTCAGGGCATGCCCTACTAAGGCCACCTTTAAGAATGAAGACGGCATCGTCATGATGGATTTCCATCGCTGCATTGGCTGCCGCTTCTGTATGGCTGCCTGTCCGTATGGATCCAGGAGTTTTAACTGGCGTGATCCGCGCGGTATGAAGGACGGAATACCATTCATTGAAAAAGTGAATCCTGAATTCCCTACCAGGATGCGCGGAGTTGTTGAAAAATGTAACTTTTGCGCCGGACGTTTGAAAAAAGGCTTGCTGCCTAAATGTGTTGAGGCGACAGGAGATTCGAAGGCCATGGTTTTTGGCGATCTCAATGATCCCGAGTCTGAGGTTTCCAAGGTGTTGAAATCTCATTTTACCATTCAACGTAAACCAGCATTGGGTACCAAACCCTCTGTGTTCTATATCATCTGAGGTGAGGCATCATGTTAGAAAAAGCACTTCAAGGAAATGCTAAATACTGGTCATGGGTCGGCTTCCTGCTCTCGATGATGGGAATGGGTGCCCTTTGCTATGTTCTTCAGTTTAACTATGGTCTTGGCTTGACCGGCATGAGCAGGGATGTTTCCTGGGGACTTTATATTTCCCAGTTTACATTTCTGGTTGGTGTTGCTGCTTCGGCGGTCATGCTTGTTCTGCCATATTATCTTCATAACTTTAAAGAATTCGGTCGGATCACAATTCTTGGTGAATTTCTTGCCATAGCAGCTGTATCAATGTGTCTGATGTTTATCATGGCTGATCTCGGTCAACCCATGCGGGCGTTGAATGTTATGATCCATCCAACACCGAATTCGATTCTGTTCTGGGATATGATCGTTCTGAACGGCTATCTCTTTTTAAACGTAGTTGTTGGCTGGGTTGCCTTGAATTCAGAGTATAAGGGCACACATCCACCGAAATGGGTTTATCCCTTTGTCTATCTGTCAATCCCCTGGGCTGTTAGTATTCATACAGTAACCGCCTTTCTTTACTGCGGACTTCCAGGCAGGCATTTTTGGATGACGGCGATTCTTGCTCCCCGCTTTTTGGCTTCTGCTTTTGCCGGCGGTCCTGCTTTGCTGATTATTCTCGTTCTGATTGTTCGGAAGTTCTCCAGTTTTGATGCCGGTGATAAAGCGATCAATAAACTGGTTACCGTTATAATTTATGCCGGTTTGATGAACTTTTTCTTTGTCGGTCTCGAGCTTTTCGTAGGGTACTACAGTAATATACCCGGTCATATCCATACGCTGGATTATCTCTTCTTTGGCCTGGCCGATCATGATACCGGCGTTATTTACAACAATCTAATGCCGTGGATGAGAGTATCGGTGATCATGGGTGTTATTTCACTGTGTCTGCTTGGCTGTAAAAAGACAAGAGAGAATTCGGGCATGTTGTTTGTTGCCTGTGGGTTGATGTTTTTCTCCCTCTGGATTGATAAAGGTCTGGGATTGGTTCTTGGCGGTTTTGTCCCGACTCCTCTTGAGTATGTCACTGAGTACATTCCATCTATTCCAGAGATTTTTATCACCCTGGGTGTCTGGTGTACAGGTTTCTTCATTCTGACCATTCTTTACAAGGTCGCAATTTCTGTGAAGACCGAGGCTGAAAGAGTTTCGTAGTTCTAATTTATAAGGCAACAACCAAAGGCTCATTCCTGTCTGACAGGGGTGAGCCTTTTTTTATTTAATTTGCGTATATAACGGCTATGAAGTAAAAAGTAGAATATAAGCTGCCTTTAGCGGAATTAAAAATTGCGAATTCCTAATTTCCAATTCGTAATTGACCCTATGTCCCCGACCATTTCCCAATTCAAGTATGTGAAAACCAATAATGCTTCGAAATAATATATTAGATCAGATTGGCAATACACCTCTGGTGCCAATTTATCGATTAAATCACAAAAAAAATGTTAAAATCCTGGCAAAGCTGGAGTCTTTTAATCCCGGCGGTTCAGTAAAAGACCGTATCGCTTTGAGCATGGTTGAGGCCGGCGAGAAAAGCGGCGATCTGACGCCGGACAAAATTGTTCTCGAAGCAACCAGTGGCAACACCGGGATTGGTCTGGCCATGGTTTGTGCGGTGAAAGGCTACCGCTGTCAGCTTGTGATGCCTGATAATGCCAGTGTCGAACGCCGTAAGATTATGAGTGCCTTTGGTGCCGAAATTGTTTTGACGCCGGGAAAGCGTGGCACCGATGGAGCCATCGAACAGGCCTATGCCATGGCCCGGGAACACCCTGATCTTTATTTTCTGACCGATCAATTTAACAATGAAGCTAATTGGCAGGCTCACGCCTTAACCACCGGACCAGAAATTTGGGAACAGACCGGCGGAGGCGTTACTGATGTCGTGGCAACCCTGGGGA
>JAYEPA010000152.1:0-12497 GCA_034723545.1 Thermodesulfobacteriota bacterium
CGGAGCGCATGTTGACAAATTCACTGGCAATGCTGACCATTTTCGCACTTACAGGAGAAGCACACAACAGAAACAGGATCGTTGCCATCCATAATTTTTTCATTATTTTGTTTTGTAACATAAGGTTCATAATTTTAATGTTGATTTACCTGACCGGCCGTTTTTCTTGCTAGAGAACTTCCACGCAGAGGCAGACCTCCGACTTCCAGGGAGATCGCGTCAAATTTACAGGCCTGTTCCATGCAGGCCATACAGGTGATGCACTCGGCATCATTGGGTGATTCATTAAATTTCACCCCCATGGGACAGACATGATGGCAGGCTTCACAGTTGGTGCATTTGCTCTCATCAAGTCGCAGTTTGACCAGTCTGACCCTGCTGAACAGCCCGTAAAAGGCGCCCAGGGGGCAGGCAACACGGCAGAAAGGTCGGCTGGCCAGAAGACTCCAGATCATAAAAAAAATTAGAATAATCAGTTTGTTATAAAAAAGCCAGCCAAGGGTTGCACGCAGTCCGGGCTGCATGATGAGCAGGGGAAGAGCGGCTTCCAGGGTGCCGGCCGGACAGAGATATTTGCAGAACCAGGGATCTCCAAGACCGAAATCATTGACCGCCACAAGGGGCAGCAAAATCACCATAAGAAACAGGATCGGGTATTTGACAAAACGCAGGATCCTGGGGATTTCAAATTTTTTACTGGGAATCTTATAGATCATTTCCTGGATAAAACCAAATGGACAGGCCCAGCCGCAGACCAGGCGCCCCAGAAAACTGCCCACTACACCGATACAACCCAGAACATACCAGCCGAGAAAATACTGGCCGGCATCAAGTGAAAAGCGAATCCCTCCCATGAGCTGCTGCAGGGCGCCGATTGGACAGTAGGTTGTCGAGGCGGGGCAAGAGTAGCAGTTCAGCCCAGGGGAGCAGACGACCTTGAGTGGCCCCTGGTAAATAGTGCGGGTCCAGGGAAAGCCCCAGTAGCCATTGGTCAAAAAACCGATGACGATCTGTACCCATTTTCGAGCCAGCTCCATTGTTTACCCTATATAACCGTTTATCTAGACACCGATTTTACGGCAACCAAAGTCTTGTAAGGTGTTTACCAGTGCCTTAGATTTGTTCGTTTGGGCCTTGGCGCTATAGCCCCTCTATGCGACAAGGTCCAAACGGACGAAGATGAGGTGCTGGTGAACGCTTACTATCCTATGCCGATACAACTCAGGCAGATCTGCCAGGACTGAGAAAGAACACGGGACGGTTCGCCGGAAGTCACTCCGGCCAGAAAGAGCAGGAGAAACAGGCCCAGCACGATAAAGGATGATTTGCGTAGTTTCTTTTTTTTATTCATTTTCGCCGAGAAGTGTTTTGACGGCGATAATTTTGTCGCCGATGGATACTTTCTTATCTCGCCGGTCATCCATTGTTATCTGTGTTACTACCCGTTGCGCTCCTTTCAGGAAGGGAAGTTCATGAATTTTTGCCACAACGGCCAGCAACTCAGCGGCATCACCTTCGAGCAGGGTACCCATGTCCATCAGCTTGAAGTTTACTTTTTCCTTTGCCAAAGCCTTCTGGATATCGGCAATATAGGGGCCGACCGCCGGTGTTCCCGTGCCCATGGGAATAACAGTCAACTGCAAAATTGCCATCTTGGTATATCTCCTTCAAAATGCATACACAACTCATTACCTGATGATCTCGTAAAAAGTTAAAAACACCTATGAATCGGCATTCCGGCGAAAGCCGGAATCCAGTGTTTTCAACTAGTTATGGATGCCGGATCAGATAAGCGTAGACTTCGAGTCCGGCATGACGAATTGAGGACTTTTTACGAATTCACCATTACCTGACCAGGGACTATTTTTTCAAAGTTTGAAACGATCAGATCAGGTAGAAATAACTGCTTGAATTGTCATGTGAATTCGCCTTCTGGGACGGGGTCAATGTAGTTCTCGCCCAAAAGGTCGGGATTTTCAGAATTATAGTAGACAATGTACTTTAAATGAGAAAAGCTATCAAGATCAACCTCATGAAAATTGAGACCGATTCCATCTTTGGTCACCCTGGCAACCTTTGCTTTCATTTTTAGCTTGAGCTCACTGCTCGCCCCTGAAAGCTGAAGAGTGACTTCGCATTCCTGACCAGGTTCGCAATTCGTGACACCCAGAACAAAAACGCCCTTAACGCTTAAATCGAGAATTTCGCATTGTTCATAGAGCTTATCGGCGAATTTCAGGTCAACCGATGTATGAAATTTGACCCGTGTTGTCCGGCGTTTTTCTTTTGTCATGATTGAGACACCTCGATTATAAGATCGTTCGGTTTTTTAGTGCCTTACACCTGAACCCTGTAACAAAAAACAAGAAATAAAAAATACTTTTAAAATAAGACACTTACGCCTACTGTTAAGGCACTTATACCCCAAGGGGGTACTGAAAATAGTCCTAAGAAATTTGATGTTTTCTTCCGCTTTAGTTGGGTTAGTCGTTTATTTTGACATGGTCAGTTTTTCAGCTATCAGATCATGGTTAAAAAGCCTTCACGTCGTAGTACTGAAACAATATTTAAGAGAGACAACTCAGAGCCCTTCATGGAATAGCCGATTCCGGCCGTGTCACCGTTTGTTGATTTCATGAATTTGACCATGATCCTTGTTTCATCGTGAACTCCGGTACAGATCAAGGCTCCATTCCAGTGGCCATTAGATAGAATGATAAGTTTTTCCCCTTCCTCATCCACGGTTTCGGGCAGGTTCAGGCCAACGGGAACCATGATCGGTAAGGTGAGTTTTTTTAATTTTTTATTCGGAATTTTTGAGAGAGGTCCTTTGAACTGTTTAGCCAGGCTCTTCATAAAACGACTGAAATCTTTCAGGGGAACATTGCTGCTTTTCAGGTATGATTTCCTCTTGCCGGGCGAGAGGTCACGGATCAGGGCAATGCTGCTTTCGCGGATATAGACCGGAACTGAACCCAGGACAATTTCGCGTAACTCGGTGGCAGGACAGGTTTTGATGGGCCGGTGGACATGTTCCGCCGGTTTTGCAACATTCGGTGATACGTGATAATTCGGCTGTGGATGAACTGGCGGTTCTATCTGTCCTTTATTTTCATTTCCTTGTGTCGTCTGATTTGATTTCTCTTTAAGAAGACGCAGGTCGTTAAGCATGTCTCGGATCGCACCACCAACCTCTTCCGCTTGCTCCAGGGACGTCTGCAAACCATGAAGGAGCTGCTCGACCTCTCCTTTTTCCAGATTAATGTCCGTGTAGTTGTGCAGAGAAGTGATTTTTTCTTCAAGCTGTTTGAGACTCGCGGTTGAAAAGATTTCAGCCGCATTTTGTTTGTCGTTTGATAGCTGCCGGTCTGTGGAAAGTTGAACCGGTTGCGCGGCAGGGGTTCCTCCCTTTTCTACCTGGATTTTCTGTTTTAAGGCGGCAAAGCGGGAATAAAGGCCCCGGAACAATTTTTCTTCCCTTTCAGGATCAAAATCACGATCTTCATACAGGCTGACGATATGGGCCATGGCCTCTTTTAGAAAATCAATTGTAACGTTTGGCGTGTCACCGCCTTTTCTTTTGACATAATCCAGAACGCTTCCGGCCATTGTCAAAATGGCAAAAGCTGCTTTACGGGTTTTAAAGCGGTTTTTCAGGCAGGCAAAGGCGGCTTCAAGTAAATCTATTCTTTTTTGACTTAAAGACCAGTCCTGGGCAATAATTTCCGCCTTAAGTCTTTGAATGGATTCATCAATGGATAAAATCAAGGCCTTTTTCTCCTCAGCCAAATAGTGGACTTTTGCAATATCCCTTGAGAAGGGATAGGTATCTGTAACGTAACTATTCAGTAGCACCTTATCTTCGCCCATTTTGACCTTCTCGAATAACACTAGTATGCTTCGAAGTCCCAAATGAACGAATATAAGGCACTACTGAACAGTTACAGTTCAGAGTTTCGGCTAATTTATAGCCCTGCCTGAATAGTTACTCTGTGACATATATAATGGCTTTTGCCCGGCTTCCTAGGAGGCTGTCCGAATTTTCAGACAAAAACGGATCTTATCTGCTATTATAATTGATGAACCCGTAAAAAGTCTTTTTTCCACCACAGAGCACACAGAGAGCACAGAGAAATTCTTTTTATTACAGTTAGTTGTCTCTGTGTGCTCTGTGCGCTCTGTGGTTAATTTGTAGTTTTTACGAAATCATCATAATTAATGAAACAGCTTGTTTTTGGTACGATGCAGCAAGGTGCGCTGAACAGTTACACAGCGGAGTAAAGGGTAATTTCCAGCCTACGCTTCTAAGTAACAAAATTTTGAGTACTATGTACAAATGTCGTTAAAACAGCATAATAAACACAAAAACTTCGAATACGTCATTCCGGCTAAAAACATGCCGGAATGACGATATAATTCTTTTGTTACTTTTATTATAAATGCCGGAATCTTCACTCCGGTTGTCTCGAAGTCTAGGCTTATCTGCTGACTAGTTACTGTGATTCTATTAGTTTTACAAAATTTGTTTTCCTGTGCAAGTGTTCTATCTGAAAAAATTGTTATTTATATTTTGACGCTCTCGTAAAAAACAACGAGACTGACGTGTAGTGCTAAGTAAGTTGTTGATTTAACGTCACCGGCTTTTACAGTTATTATTTGTACTCTAAAGGGTACAAGTACGAAACCATTAAAATTGACTTATTCTTTATGCTGGAAAATTCGGGTCTCTTCATCTCTTTTGTTTTCGGAACCATCGTCGGCAGTTTTCTCAATGTGGTTATCCTCCGGATTCCCGTTCCCGGCGAATCCATTGTTTTTCCATCGTCACATTGTCCACAGTGTAAAACGCAATTAAAATGGTACGATAACATTCCTATTATCAGCTTTTTCATGTTGAAGGGAAGATGTCGCACCTGCGAAAAGCCTATCTCGTGGCAATACCCCTTCGTTGAGCTCTGTATGGGGCTTCTTTCCATGGCTCTGTTGGCAAAATTTTCTCTTGCTCCGCAGTTCGGGATTTTTTTTCTTTATTGTGCTGCCCTTCTTGTCATTATTTTTATAGATTTGCATCACCAGATTATTCCGGATGTTATCAGTATTCCCGGTATTTTTCTTGGTTTTGCCTTCTCTTTTTTGAATTCATCCCTGTTATGGAGTGATTCCGGCATAGGTATCCTGTTGGGTGGCGGCATTTTTTATCTCATTGCCGGAGGGTATTACCTGGTTACGAAGAGAGCAGGCATGGGCGGTGGTGATATTAAACTGCTGGCCATGATTGGGGCCTTTCAGGGCTGGCAATCACTTCCCTTTATAATTTTTTTCAGCTCTCTGACCGGGGCCGTGGTCGGCCTGGTCGCCATGAGGCGTCAGAAAAAGGGGGGGCAAACCGTTATTCCCTATGGCCCTTTTCTGGCCGGGGCAAGTTTGATGTACCTGTTTTTTGAACAGCCGATTCAGCTTTTAATGAGAAATTTTTTCTTTCCAGGTTGAAATCGTGTTATTCTAATAGTAACTATTTAGGTTGAAGGTTGAAGGTTGAAGGTTGAAGGTCTATACCCTCGATAAATTTTGAGAGATTCGATCTTGAGTGACAAAAAACAGAGAGTATTACTCGTTGATGATGACGCGGCGATACGCGAGATTCTCAGCGCCATTCTTTCCCGGCACAACTATGATGTCGATCAGGCGGAAAATGGCAGAGATGGACTTCGTATGGCCGAGAGCAGGTTTTATGACCATATCATCACCGATATTGCCATGCCGGTGATGGATGGCCTGACCTTTCTTGGGCAGCTTCGGGACAAAGAGATTCATGCTGCCACGACCGTGATCTCGGCCCACACGGATATGGAAAATGTCCGTAAGGCCTTCAAGCTGGGAGCCAGTGATTTTATTGCCAAGCCCTTTCAATCCGATGATGCGGTGCTGCTTACCCTGAAAAAAGTAGAGGAAAAGGCGCGTCTTGCCAAGGAAAACAGACTTTTGCGAAGGGAGGTTGGAGACTCCTACAAGTTTGCCAATATTGTTTCGAAAAGTGGAAAAATGCAGGCTATTTTTAATATTATTTCAAAAATCGCCGATTACAAAACCACTGTGCTGGTCAGCGGGGAAAGCGGTACCGGCAAGGAGCTGATTGCCAGGGCCATTCACTATAACAGCGTTCGTAAAAATAAGCCGTTGATCGATGTCAATTGCGGCGGCATCCCGGACACTCTGCTTGAAAGTGAACTTTTCGGTCATGTCAAGGGCGCGTTTACAGATGCCTACCGGGCCAAAAAAGGATTGTTTGAAGAGGCTGACGGAGGCACCCTGTTTTTAGACGAGATGGGAGAGCTGCCCCTGGCTCTGCAAGTTAAAATGCTCCGCGCTTTGCAGGAAGAGGAGATCAGGCCATTGGGGGAAAGTAAATCAGTCAGGGTTGATGTCCGGATTATTGCGGCCACCTCCAAGAATCTCCGTGAGGAGGTCAACAGGAAAAATTTTCGGGAGGATCTGTTTTACCGTATTAATGTCCTGAACATTGAAGTTCCGGCGCTGCGGGAGCGCAGGGAGGATATTCCTCTTCTTGTGACCCATTTTATAGAAAAATACAACAAGCGCTTGGGGCTTGATATTGAAAAGGCGAATTCCGAATATCTGCAGTGCATGATGGACTATTCATGGCCGGGAAATGTTCGGGAGCTGGAAAATGTGATTGAGCGCAGCATGGCGCTCTCCGAGCAGAAAATTCTCCAACTTGAGCTGCTTCCACCGGAACTTCTCAGGGACACGGGCCGGCCCGTGGACAGGCCGAATAACGAGCTTTTTTTTCAGGATGAGATATCGATTAAGAAAAATTCAAAAAAACTTGAAAAAATTCTTATCACGAAAGCCCTGACCCAGACAAAAGGCAACAAGACCCGGGCCGCAGTTCTGCTTGAAATCAGTCTGCCCGCACTTTTGTACAAGATCAAGGAGTACCGGGTTAATTCGTGATTTCTGATTTTTGAATGCGGATTTTAAAATTTTTCCACGAAGGTCTTTTGCTCAGCCCCTCAGCCCCTCTGCCCTTTATCATCCTTCCCGCAGTTCCAGAGCCATTTCAATGGGCCGGTGGTCCGAGCTTTTGATTTCCGGATGGCAGGCCGCTGAAATGATATCAAGTCCCCTGATAAAAACATGGTCAAGGATACAGCCGAAGTGGCGTGAGCGGTTGTCGGGATACAGGTTAATGAGCTGTAACTGCTGATTGTAGGCCATTTCTTCTAGGAAATCCGCCCGCTGTGACATCCAGGTGTTAAAATCTCCGGCAAGAATGATGGGCCCTTTATGGCCGGCCATTTCAACTTCCAGCTGCAGCATGTGATTTCTGAATTTTTTCAGGGAGACAAAATTGAGGCCATGAACATTGAGAACCAGAAGACTCCGGCTGCTGTTGAGGAGACGATATGTGGTGCCGATGGCCATTTTCGGTGTTTTAACAAAAGGTTCCCTGTCCGGTGAACGGAGAAAAAAGACCTCTTTCGGAGGCGTTATCGAGCCGGTCATCACGCCGGCGGAAATTTCTTTTTTTCCCCGGACAAAGCCTTGGGCCAGGTCCCACTGAAAAAGTCTGGTTGCCTGGATGAAATCCTTCATTATTGGCCGCAGATAGGCCTCCTGCAGAAGGATAATATCCTTATTGCTGGCCAGATAGATAAAATCATCGAGCCATCCTGTTTGCTTGGCCTTGTGGATATTCCAGACCAGGAGATTGAATTTTTTTTGCAGGTAAGGTGCCTCCGCATTGCCAAAAGACATGAGTACATTCTCGCGGCTGGGAACCCTGTGGTACAGATGTTTTTTTCCAGTCAGCTCTGATTTGACCCTCCTGTTGATCTGTCTGAGGAGAGCGACAAGTTGTTTCGAGTCCATCACTTTAGAAGGGTGTGCAGCTTGTCCGGATCAGTCACCGGCAGCCTGCAGGTAAAATTTTCACAGACATACGCCGTGGCCTTGTTCTCCACCATGGGCAGATCATTGATGACAGGCAGTTTTGTGCTTAACCATGCCTGTCCCGGGCCGTTGTCGGCAAAAAGAAGAATCTTGTGTGGAATAAAAAATTCCTGAACTTTGGCCGCCAGTTTTCGGGTATCTTCTGCCTGGGGGGCACCGGCAATGATGATTTGTCTGGGTTTGGCCAGTTGAAAGGCAAGAGCTGTCAGCATTTTCGGCATGGCAGCGGGATAGTCGCTGATCCGGGAGCCAAACGCCGTAATTGTCCTTTCTCCCAGCAGGAGCCAGTCAGTTTTTCCAGTCATCCATGAGAGCCGCAGCAGGTTCAGCGCTGCCACTGAATTTCCTGCGGGTTCGGCCCCGTCATAATCCTCCTTCATTCGTAGCGGCAGCTTGCCTGTCTCCGGAGTTGAAAAAAAACCACCATGTTCTTCATCGGCCAGAAGTTTGACCTGGGTGGCGGTCAAGGCAGAGGCCTGCTGGAGCCAGTAGATCTCCTGTGAAGCCTCGTAGAGATCAAGCAGGCCCTGAACCAGGAAGGCATAATCATTAAGCTGACCGGCTCCTTTCGCCTCATCATCGCGGAAACGGCGAAACAGGGTTTCTGTCTGCGGATTATAGAGATTTTCCATGACGAATGAGGCTGCCTTCTCAGCTGCCTCTAAATATTGGGGTGAGGCGAGGATCTGGGCTCCGCGGGCAAAAGCGCTGATCATGAGGCCATTCCAGGCGGTGATGATCTTATCGTCAAGATGGGGCCGGGGCCGGGCATCACGGAATTGAAGCAGTTTTTTCCGGCTTTTTTCTAAGATTTTGTCAATTTCCTCCACGCTTTTTCCGAAACGAACGGCAGTTTCGACGTTGGTGTGGGCCTGAAACAGAATGTTTTTGCCATGGAATTCTTCCATGGGATCATGGAGCGCGTTACCTGAAGATCTGACCCCGTAAAAAAAGATGAATATGGCGCCATCGTCTTCGAGAATGGTGTTAATCTCTTTTTCAGTCCAGAGATAAAACAATCCTTCGCCATGGATCTCCGGATTTTCCGGATCCGCGCTGTCGGCATCCTCGGCCGAGTAAAAACCGCCCGCAGGCGCCGTCATGTTGTTGAGAACATAGTCAAGGGTATCCCCGGCAACATGACGAAACAGAGGCTCCCGGCCGGCTTGAAAGGCCTCCAGGAAACTGACGGCAAGCTGGGCCTGGTCATAGAGCATTTTTTCAAAATGGGGCACCCTCCACTGTTCATCCACCGAATAGCGGTGAAATCCGCCGCCAAGCTGATCATACATGCCGCCTGCCGCTATCCTGCGCAGGGTGGTCAATGTCATCTCCAAGGCCTCATTTTTATCGGCCGGAACCGAGTAGCGCAGCAGAAAATCAAACAATACCGGCCGGGGAAATTTGGGTGCAGGTCCAAAACCGCCATATGTCCGGTCATAGCTTGCAGCGATCTGTTGCCAGGCTTTTTCCAGAAGTGTAATATCCGGCCGGTCTCCTGTTTCCTCATTTTTCGCCATTTGGCGAAGATGATCTGTAATGGCTGCGGCGGAATCGATTAATTTTGTTTTGTCTGTTGTCCATGCCCGCTGGATTGACTGGAGCAGGTCCAGAAAACCGGGCCGGCCATGGATACTGCGGGGAGGAAAGTACGTGCCGCTGTAAAAAGGTTTGCGGTCATGGAGCAGAAAGACCGACATGGGCCAGCCACCTCCTCCGGTCATGGCCTGGGTTGCCGCCATGTAAATCTGGTCCACATCCGGCCGTTCTTCCCGGTCAACCTTGATACAGATGAAATGATTGTTGAGATAGGCGGCAATGGCTGTATCTTCAAATGACTCATGGGCCATCACGTGACACCAGTGACAGGTGGAATAGCCGATTGACAGAAAAACAGGTTTGTTTTCCTCGCGGGCTCTGGCAAATGCTTCATCGGACCAGGGCAGCCAGTTCACGGGCTGAAAGGCATGCTGCAGCAGGTAGGGACTTTTTTCATGAATCAGGCTGTTTGTTTTTTTGCCTTTTGCCAGCTGTTCGGCCACAAACTCAGCAGCGGTATTTTTATTGCGTGTCGTAGCGGTTGCCGCAAAACAGGTGGTCAGACAGACCAGGGAGGCCAGAGCCATGAGCAGGATGATATATGGATGGGGCATTCTATTATCCTTTAAAGTACAAATGAACCACGGATGGTATACGTATAACTCATTGTAATAAAATGAATTTTTCGAAAATTACCATGGTTGTCCGTGATGAGAAAAAGGTTTTTTGAGCAGCTAACATGATTAGTGACATGAAAGTAAAGAGAATAGTGGAGAGTCATTTTTTTTTATGTTAATATAATTTTACTGTCATCGTGTAAAAGTTGCATATAATTTCCATTAATTTTTTATGGAGGGCATCTATGGAGCTGAAAGTTGAAGGCCGTAATCTTAATGTGAGAGATTCCTGGCAGGAAAAGATTCAAGAGGAGCAGGAACGTCTGGATCGACATCATCCGGGACTTGTCCATAACCTGCGGGTGAGTGTTGAGGCTAAAGGACAACAAAAGCTGGGAGGGTATGAGGTTCGGCTTGTTGCCGGTGTGCCCAATGGTACCATTGTCGTAAAAAAGAAAGGCGAAACCGTCCGGTCACTTCTGATTGACGCATTTGACAAACTTGGACTTCAGCTTAAAGAATTACAGCGAAAAAGACGGCAGACCAGTAAAGTCCCCTCAGAGGGAGATGTGGCTGCAAGCGTCGGAGGGGTGATTAAAAAACTTTTCCCCCATGAATCGTACGGGTTTATCACCACAGCAGACCGTAGAGATATTTATTTCCATGAGAATGCTTTAAAAGGTCTTAGCATGGAGCAATTGTCGGAAGGTGATGCGGTGCAATTTGCCGAGACTGATGGAGACAAGGGGCCCCAGGCCAGTTGGGTAAGAACTGCATAACTTGTTTAATTTTTTGATTAGCCAGGCTTATTTCGATTGCGATGCATCGGAATAAGCCTTTTTGTTTTTTATGACAAACTTTCAGGAGTAAGGCGCTAAAGTGCAACATTTTGAAAAAATGAAATATGCTGCTTTGTCTGAAAAAGAGATAGCAGCAAAGATTGCCGGTCGCAAAAGGGAGCTCGGTGAAAAATTGCTGATTTTGGGTCATCATTATCAGCATGAATCGGTCTTTAAGTTTGCCGATTTGACCGGTGATTCTCTGAAACTTGCCAGAAACGCCGCCGAAGCTGCCGATAAAAAATATATTGTTTTTTGCGGGGTCAATTTTATGGCCGAGTCGGCGGACATCCTGACCTCGGAGGATCAGGTTGTGTTGCTGCCGGATATGGAAGCAGGTTGTCCTATGGCAGATATGGCCACTTTGGATGAGGTGGAATCCGCCTGGCAAGAATTGGCCGCTGTCTCGAATGCCAGGGTTGTTCCGGTAACCTATGTGAATTCTTCCGCCCTGATAAAGGCCTTTGTCGGCGAAAAGGGCGGTTCGGTCTGCACCTCTTCCAATGCCGAGCGTGTTCTGACCTGGGCCCTGACCCAGGGAGACAAGGTTTTTTTCTTACCGGATGAGCATCTGGGCCGCAATTCCGCAAGCGCCCTGAATATTCCGGAGGACCAGGTGGCGCTGTGGCGCCGAGGCCAGCCCTTGGGCGGAAATACGGCAGAAAAGCTGGCAAAGGCCCGGGTTCTCTTATGGAACGGATATTGTTCGGTGCACATGGAATTTACAGCTGACCAGGTTAAAGAGTGGCGTAAAAAAGAACCGGAAATAAAGATTATCGTCCATCCAGAGAGTCGGCATGAGGTTGTCAGTAAAGCCGATCTCTACGGTTCCACCGAAGGGATTATTGCCGCAGTTGAAAAGTCGCAGCCTGGATCAGTCTGGGCTATTGGCACGGAGGTGAATCTCGTCAAGCGGTTACAAAGGCAGCATCCTGACAAAATCATTCATTTGCTGGCGGAGACCTCCTGTGTTTGCGCGACCATGTCATATATCACGCCGGTGAAATTGCTGTGGGTTCTGGATAACCTGGCTGAGGGGAGCCTGGTCAATCAGGTCAGGGTGGAGGAGGAGACTGCCAGCGGCGCCAGGCTGGCTCTGGAACGGATGCTGGCAATTTGATAAGCGTTCACCAGCACCTCACGGAGTCTTCGCTTACCTCTTCGCCCATTTTGGCCTGTTTACATAGCACCAGTATGCTGCACAGGCCAAAATGAACGACGAAGGCACTGGTAACCGCTTACAAGACTGTGTTTGCCATAAAATAGTGTCCCGGTGAACGGTTACGCAATTTAAATGACTGGTGGGTCATCGTTGAAGGTTGCGGTTATATCCATCCACGCTGATAAATTTCATGTCCGGCAGGACAAGGCAGGAAAGACGGCCGCCGTAAACTGCTCCGGTATCGATGCCGATTTTGTTTTTCTCGATCAGCGGTTCCTTCAAGTCTGTATGGCCAAAAATAACCGGCTTGCCAAAGTCGTATTCTGATGGAATAAATTTTCCCCGAGCCCAGAGGAGCCATTCACT
>JAYEPA010000153.1:0-3151 GCA_034723545.1 Thermodesulfobacteriota bacterium
CTACCTTGTTTCAAAAGAACTTCCTAAGTTTTTTGTTTTTTATGACAGCCTTTCAAGAGTAAGGCACTAAATTTGAGAGATTATTTCTCAGATTGACAGTATGAATTCAAAGCGAAAAGATAAATTGTATGAAAAGCGGCTCTCAAATAGATTCTCCGGCGACCACCCGGATTGTGTCCATTGAAAAAACTTCCAGAAAGAAGATTTGTCCCAGGATGATCGGGGAAAGCGAGAAGATAAAAAAAGTTTTTTCCATGATAGACAAGGTCTGTGATTCGGATACAACCGTACTGATCCAGGGCGAGTCCGGTACAGGAAAAGAGCTGATTGCCAAAGCCCTGCATTATGGAGGTGTCCGGAAAAAGGGTCCTTTTATCCCGGTTAATTGCGGCGCAATTCCCGCCGATCTGCTGGAAAGTGAACTTTTTGGCCATGAAAAAGGTGCCTTTACCCATGCCATACGGAGCAGACAGGGAAGGTTTGAGCTGGCGGATGGTGGCACGGTCTTTTTGGATGAAATTGGTGAGATGAGCCCGATGCTGCAGGTTAAGATATTACGGGTTCTGCAGGAAAAAGAGTTTGAAAGAATCGGCGGCACGAAAACCATTAAATCCGATTTCCGGGTGATTGCAGCCACCAACCGCATCTTGGAAGATGAGGTTAAAAAAGGCCGTTTTCGAGAAGATCTTTATTATCGTTTGACAGTCCTGCCCATTTCCGCTCCGCCCCTGCGTGAAAGAGTGACGGATATCCCCCTTTTAGCAGATTATTTTCTTGAAAAATTAAATTATGCTAAAAAAAGATCAATTAAGGGATTCAGTCAGGACGTAATGTCTTCTTTTATGAATTATGCCTGGCCCGGAAACGTCAGGGAACTGGAAAACGTCATGGAACGGATGGTGATTCTGGCTGAAAGTGAATCCTTGACGCTTGAGGATCTGCCGGAACATTTTCTTGAGGCCCGGGACGCCGTTGTCAGTGAGATTTATGAAATTCCAGCCCAGGGATTTTATTTGAGTAAAGTGGTTGCTCATTTTGAGAAAAAGTTAATCATCCAGGCTCTTGGCCAGACAAAATGGGTTAAAAATCAGGCCGCCAAACTGCTGAATGTCAATCGGACAACACTTCTGGAAAAAATGAAACGTTTCAAGATTGTCAAGATGGTTGAAGACTGATTTTATCGTGGTGACGTGATGTTTTTCTCCTATCTCTTCAGGGCCCCTGCCCGGGTAATCGTGATTGTTGTGTTCCTGGCCCTGCTTTTTTCTGTTCAGTCTGCTTTTTGTGAAAACCGGTCCACTCAGGACCCATCCCTTCTACCGCAAAAACAGGAGCGCCTCTGGCAGGAAGCCCTGCAGTCCAGAAAAACAGGAACTGACGAGGATGCCGCGTCCCTGTTTTTTCGATTTTATGAAAAGTATCCGGAGACAGACCGAGGCGAAGATGCGCTTTGGTATTCCCTCACTTTGCAGAAAAGTCTGGCCTTGCAGTCAGGGAATCCGGACTGGCAGGCGCTGAAGGATGGTTTCCGTCTCTTTATCACCGAATTTCCCCAATCATCCCACCTTTCACAGGCTTACTTCGAGGTGGGAATGTCTTTTTTTCGGATGCATTATTCCCGGGAGGCCCTGACCTATTTCAAGCTTTACGCTAAACGTTTTCCCCGTGGGGAAAGAGTAGACGAGGCCATCTTCATGCAGACCCGCTGTATGTTGGACATTGGCAAACTTGACGAGGCCGGCGAGGTGTTCAGGCAACTCGGGCAGAGTTCTAAAAAAGTTTTTCGCCTCAGGGGACAGGCCGGAGAAGGCCATATTTTTTTCGCCCGCAAAGAGTATCACGCGGCCCTTGGTGTTTATCTGAAAATTCTTCGTCATAATCCGCAATTTTATGTTAACGATCCGGCACTGCTGTATCGCATGGGCATCGCCAACCTGAATGTCGGGAATGAAGAGGAAGGGCGCCGGGACCTCTTTATTTATTTAAATCTGGTGGGAAAAGCGTCTTTTACGCCGGAAGTTCTCTTTGAGATTGCTGAAAGCTATTTGCGTGAGCAAAATGAACAGGCAGCTCAAAAGCTCTATTTAAGAATCATTGAGACTGGCGAGGAGGATGGACGTGAGGTTGTGATGAGCCGGTTCAGGCTGGCCCAGTTCAGGGAAGTTGATGAAGAAAAGCGGAAGAGGGGCGACCATCCTTTCCAGTCGGTTCTGGATCAGTATTATAATGATGCAATTGCCCAGGATGCCCGCTACTCGCTGATTAAAAGGCACTGGGCCCGCCAGGAATATGACAGAGCCCATGATATGGGCAAGCCTTATCTTCGTTATCAAACCGATTCAGACAGGGCCGCAGAGGTTGCGGAGATGATGGGACAAATTTTGATTCTCAGGGTGGAAGATCTCCTGAAGAAAAAAAAATATGAAGAAGTCTATCAGCTCTATCACCGTGAATATGTTTATGTAAAAAAAATCAAAGGTGGCAGGCTGTTGTATTTGATTGGCCGGGCCTTTGAGTCCATGGGACTGTATGATCAGGCATCGGTTGTTTATTACCGCTCCTTGGCTCTTGAGCTTTCCGATGAGGACAAGATTGATGTTTACCTGCATCGCACGGAAGTTTATTTGGCAAAGAATGATCTTCAGGCCGCCCAGCGGTTGCTCAAGTATCTGCGCATGGTTTACGTGGACGAGAAAGTGATCGGTGAATTTTATTTCCTCAGCGGCCGGCTGCGGGAGGCCCAGGGACGTCCTGACGACGCTCTTGTTTTTTATAAAATGGCTGCGGCTTCTCCAACTATTGCCGAAAAGAAGGGAATATATGGAGGTGACTATCTGCGCTGTCTGTTTCAATTGAATCAGGTAGATGAAGTGGAAAAAACTCTCGAAAAATACCGAAAAACAGCCTACCTGACACCTGTAGACCTTCAGTCCTGGTATGGTCGGCTTGGCGACACATACCGGGCGGTCGGAGATCTGCAGGCAGCAGGAAAAGCCTATTCAGCCGCCCTTGACGAGACGATGCCCCAGAAGGGCGAACAGGCGCAAAAAATGAATCTGCGTTATGGAGATGTGCTGGTGTCATTGGGAGAGAATTCCGACAGCATAAATTATTTTGAAAGGGCGGCGGCGGGGAAGGATCCTTTGCTTAA
>JAYEPA010000154.1:0-3139 GCA_034723545.1 Thermodesulfobacteriota bacterium
TTGGCCCAGACCATCGAAGAGGGTTTGGCAGCCTTTGGCGATGACGATGTGCAGCTGGTCTACAGCGCCCACAGCCTGCCGGTCAAGTTCATTGATGAGGGAGATCCTTATCTTGAGGAGATGGCTGAGACCATCAAGGGGATTGAAAAGATCATTGGCGGCAGCGGCAAACTCTGTTTCCAGAGCCGCAGTGGCCCGGTGGAATGGCTTTCGCCGTCAACACCGGACATGCTTGAAAGTCTGGCCAAGAAAGGGTGCAAGCGGGTGCTCATGGTGCCCATCAGCTTTGTCTCCGACCATGTGGAGACCCTGTATGAGATTGATATCGAGTATGGCGAACTGGCTCGGGGACTGGGAGTGGAGCTGAAGCGAACCGAATCATTGAATATTCTGCCGCAGTTTATCGTTGGTTTGAAAAATCTGGTGGTTGAGGCCTGTCGGGAAAAAGGCTGGCTTGATGGGGCAATTAATAATTATTAATTAGTAACTATTCAGCGTAGGCTGGAAATTACCCTTTACTCCGTAGTGTAACTGTTCAGATGTGCTTCATATTTGTCCATTTGGGGCTTTGAAGCATACTGGTGCTATTCGAGAAGACCCAAATGGACGAAGATGGAGTGCAGCTGAATAGTTACATTAATTATTTAGTTGAGCCATCAGTAATTTTTCAATAAGTGGTGGTAGCTTAAACAAAATCCCCCCTCATTCCCCCTTTTTCAAAGGGGGAGGTTGGCGGTATGCCACCACTCATTGAGAAGCTACAGCCATCATCCCTTGATCACGGCCAGAGGCTTGAGAGAAACAATGACCTCGATCAGGTCGATCTGGTTTTCGATCACTTCATCAATATCTTTATAGGCCCCGGCCGCTTCATCCAGATCTCTCTGGTGCCGGATTCCATGGATGATGCCCTGGTCATTAAGGCGTTTCTGTTCCGCCCGCAGATCCAGCTGGCGCTGGGCCTGTTTGCGTCCCATTTTGCGGCCGGCGCCATGGGCGCATGATTCAAAACTGTCCCTGTTGCCCTTTCCCCTGACAATATAGCTGGGTGTCCCCTGGGAGCCGGGGATGATACCCAGTTCTCCCTCCCTGGCCCTGGTTGCCCCTTTGCGGTGGACAAACACCTGTTTGTGAAAATGGGTTTCCATGGCGGCATAGTTATGGGCAATGTTGATGAAAAGATCAAAGGTCACCGGCGCCATCACGGCCAGAAAGGCGTCTTTGATCCGTTCCATCATCAACTTTCTGTTTGCCAGGGCAAAATCAAGGCAAAAATTCATTTCCAGAAGATAGCTGATCCCTGTTTTACTGTTGGCGGGAAGAAAGGCGAGCTGCCACTTGGACGGAATTTTTGATCCCCATTTTCTGTTGAGCTCAATTGCCAGGTTATTGTAATAATTCGCCACCTTGTAACCCACGTTGCGGCTGCCGGAATGGATCATGATCCAGATATGACCGTCGCTTCCCTTCTGGATTTCAATAAAATGATTGCCGCCGCCAAGGGTTCCCAGCTGGGTTAATGCGTTGCTGTACTCCCTGGAAACAATGGCCAGATCGGAAAGCGGCACACCACCTTTGGTTTTCGGCATGAGGTTTCTGTCCTGCTTTTTTTTATGATGCTTGAAACCGACGGGAACACTGCCGCGAACCAGGGACATGATCGATTTGAGGTTGTCGGTGCTGATGGAGGTCAGGGAGGTCTGCAGAGCGCACATGCCGCAGCCGATGTCAACGCCGACGGCATTGGGGATCACTACATCATCCGTGGCCATGACCCCGCCGATGGGCATGCCATAGCCCAGATGAGCATCGGGCATCACGGCAATATGTTTATGGATGAAAGGCAGATTGGCAAGATGTTTTGCCTGTTCCATGGTTCCGGCTTCGACATCGTCGAGCCAGAGCTTAATCGGTTGCCTTTCCGTGTTGATTGTTTTTTTCAACTTTTTTTTGCTCCATATCCACGCCGGATGGAGATTTTTCAGGAAAAAATTTTCCCCTTCTACGGTTCAAAATTCCCTGTTCGACATTCGTTATTTATAGGGGTTTATCACCAGCACGGGGCAGGGAGAATTTTTGACTACGTGCTCCGCCACGCTGCCGAACACCACTTTTTCAAGCCCTTTGTAACCGTGGCTTCCCATGATGATCATGTCAATCTTTTCATTTTCGGCAAAGTCAATGATTTGTTCCGAGATGTCTCCGGTCAGAACTCTGCCCATATAGTCAGCTTTGTCGCCGATATTTTCTTCCAGGAAAACGGTTATTTTGTTTTCCGCGCCGGTGAGGATTTCATCCTGAAACTGTTTCAGCGAGGTGTGGGGGATTGCGAGCCTGGAATAGGTGGAGAGATCTTCGGCAACAAAGATAACTTGCAACTTTGCCCCCAGTTTCCCTGCCATGTAAATTGCCCCCTGGAGGATTTTTTCTGAATTATCAGAAAAATCAATGGGCACCAGGATGGTTTTGATTTCATTCATTTCTTTATCTCCTTCGCTTCTTTTTGAAATTTTAATAGCACCCGGGCATTATATTCAATATATTGTAACTATTCAGCACAGTAACCGGGGGGTACTGAACCCGGCATTTATTTTAAAAGTAACAAAAGAATTATATCGTCATTCCGGCATGGTCTTAGCCGGAATCCAGAAAACAGCCACACACTCCATCCTGGATCCCGGCTAAAAACATGCCGGGATGACGTGAGTGGGCAATTCCAACTTATCGTGCTGATTCTGCGATTTTTATACAGGCTACTCAAAACTTTGTTACTAAGAAGACTGGGCATAGACCGACTTCGAATCTGGGGCACATCTGAACAGTTACGGTCTTGAGTTTAGGGTAATTTGTTACCCTCGCTGAATATTTATAATATATTCATACAAACAGTCGATCGCAACTGGAAGTCTCAAAAAAGTATTCATAAAAGGGCTATAGCTTGATGTATCGGAAAAACAAAGTTTCTGTAAAAAATATTTCTGGTTAATTACCTGTTTTCAAACTGGTAATTAGAAATTAGAAATTATGAATTACGAATTAAAGGAAATGTCTGATTAGATTAAGTACCTTCATTCGTAATTCATAATTCGTAATTATTTTGCCCGTAGGGCATTATGTACTATGAATGGTTCTTTAGATC
>JAYEPA010000155.1:0-3134 GCA_034723545.1 Thermodesulfobacteriota bacterium
TCCGCTTCCGGGCCATCATGATGACTATTCTCTCCTTTATCTTCGGCGTTTTACCCCTGGCCTTTGCCGCAGGGGCAGGTGCCATGACCATGAAATCCATCGGTACCGTGGTCCTCGGCGGTATGGTTGCCGCCTGCTTCATCTCCACCATGCTGGTACCGGTGGTCTATGTGCTGCTTGAAACCATGCGGGAGAAATTTGTCGATATTGAAGAGGAGATACGCAACCGGGAGTCTCTGTAAATGGTGCCGGGGCGGAATGCAATAACCTGATTTGTGCCTGGCAAAAAACGTGAAACTTTAGTTTTCTTTTTTTTTGAGAAAATGTTTGTTAAAGAAGTAAAAAGGTAATGCCATTTTCCATATTGGTCCTTCTCAAGGTGTCCTGGAAATTTCTTCTTTTCGAGAGCTTTTGTCACGGATCTCTCGATGTCTTTCTATGCTTGCTAATAGGGCGATCTTTATCTACGAAAAACGTATCTATTCAGCTGCACCCCATCTTCGTCCATTTAAGCCTTTTCGAATAGCACCAGTATGCTTCAAAGTCTTAAATAAACGAATATGGGGCACATCTGAATAGATACATTCGGTGGTTTTGGTCATTTTGAGATACTCGCTGAATAGTTACCGAAAAACTAATCTAAATCTACGGTGGAAAACGAGTTCCTGGTCTTTACCAATCCAATGAATATTTTTTGATTTCAAAATTATTGAGAGGACCTGTCAATCGAATTGACGGACATGAAGTGATGAAAAAAACAAGAATACCTTTTTTGATTCTTATCTGTTGTCTGTGTGCGATTCTTTTTGCGTCTGCCGCTGCCCTTGGAGCATCTCCGGAACATGCCGGCTCCTCATTTCCCAGAAGCCACGACAGCTATAATGATGCCGGGGTGAAGGGTATTTTCTCCATCTTGCAAAATCGTATCAGCCAGGAACCGTTTAACCTGGTTGCCACCATCATTTTTCTCTGCGCCATTGTCCATACCTTTTTGGTCGGTAAATTCAGAACCGTTGCCCATAAATGGGACAAGGAACTCCAGGAAAAAATTGATCGGAAAGAGGTGGCAAAATATTCCGTCCATCATGGTGCCAGGCTGTTTCATTTTTTTGCTGAGGTGGAAGTTGTTTTCGGACTATGGGTTATAGCTCTCGCCTGGGCCATTATTTTTTTCTATGACAGGTCAACATGGCTTCATTACATCAGCCATAATGTTAATTTTACCGAACCTCTGTTTGTTGTAACAGTAATGATTCTCGCAGCAAGCAGACCGATATTGAAACTGGTTGAATCAATCATGCGTCATATTGCCGGTATGATGGGAGGAAGTTTGGTCGCCTGGTGGCTGACGATTCTGACAATCGGACCAATGCTTGGCTCTCTGATTACCGAACCGGCTGCCATGACATTATGCGCCCTGCTATTGGCAGGAAAATTGTATGACCTCGGTCCTTCTGAGAATTTCAAATATGCAACCATTGGTTTACTCTTTGTCAATATCTCAGTTGGAGGCACTTTGAGTAATTTCGCGGCTCCACCGGTTCTTATGGTGGCAGGCCCATGGGATTGGGGAATGATCCATATGCTCAGCAATTTTGGCTGGAAGGCTGTGCTGGGGATAATTATTTCAAACGGGTTTTATTTTTTCATCTTCAGGAGAGAACTGAAAAAGCTCGAAGCAGAACACAGCCTGCAAAGTTGCAAAGATCATCTTCAGCGCACCTTTATGAGGCGGATAGATATGATGATTGAGTTTGAAAAGATCGGTCCCCTTGTCTTCGTAGAAATGAAAAGCAAAGAAAATGTTGAACAGCAGTTGGAAAAAGTAATGGCTGAAATAAAAAATCGCCTGGAAACCCGGTATTTACCAGGGATTATTAAAAAAGGAGCTGATCCGAAACTGGTGAAAGAGGCCTTTGACCAGCGGTTTGACGAATTAAAACTGTTGAAAACTCAAGAAGTGGTTCCCGGAATTCTTCCACCTGAAAAGCGGGCGCCTTTTATTGATCCCACATGGGACAAACGTGACGACAAGGTGCCTTTCTGGGTGACAGGTATTCACGTTTTTTTTATGGTTTGGATTATATGGAATGCCCATCATCCCCAGCTCTTTATCCCTGGCCTTCTTTTTTTCCTGGGTTTTACGGCGGTCAGTTCTCAATATCAAAACAGAATAGATCTTATGGCGCCGATGCTTGTCGGTTTTTTCCTCGGTGGATTGGTGGTTCACGGTGGTTTACAGGGGTGGTGGATTGCCCCTGTGCTCGGTAATTTAGCGGAAATCCCTCTTCTGGGTATTACAACAGTTCTTACTGCATTTAATGATAATGCAGCAATCACTTTCCTGAGTACACTTGTGCCGGGATTTACGGATGAGCTGAAATATGCGGTCATGTCAGGTGCGGTTGCCGGTGGCGGCCTGACAGTCATTGCCAATGCCCCTAATCCTGCCGGACAATCAATTTTGAAAAAATATTTCACCAACGGAGTTTCTGCCGGCAAGCTGCTGAAGGCAAGTCTTGCCCCAACAATTATTGTCTGGCTCTGTTTTCTGATTTTCCGTTAATGTAATTTTTTGGTAACTATTCAGTATAGGTAAAATATTCCGAAAAACTCGGTCTGTAACTGTTCAGATGTGCTTCATATTCGTTCATTTCGGAGTCTACGCTTACCTGGGCTTTGAAGCATACTAGTGTTATTCGAGAAGGCCAAATATGGGCGAAGATGGAGTGCAGCTGAATAGTTACATTTTTTGTGCCTAACTCCTGAAAAGCTGTTATAAAAAAACAAGAAATTTTCGTTCTCTTTTCTTTTGAGAAAATTTTTTTGTTAAAAAAGTGAAAAGGGCAATGTCATTTTCCAAATGGTCCATTTTAAAGGATATTTTGAATAATTAGAGTAAATATTCGGCTTGATGTCGAAAAACAGCTAAAACCATACAATCGTAAATGTTTGGTAGTGCTTCAGATGTGTACAAGCAGGCTGGCGAACTATAGTAGTTCTATGTGAGTCAGCCTGATCGTACGCAGCTGGAGTGCTGCCGAATATTTACTAATTAGAAATTTTCGTTCTACGAGAAACCAAAAAGCCGAACAAATATCCCACTGTGGATAGATGATGGATTCGTAAAAAGT
>JAYEPA010000156.1:0-3132 GCA_034723545.1 Thermodesulfobacteriota bacterium
CAAAGTAGTCAAAATTTTGTTACTTAGAGCTGTTTCTGTTAAAAAACAGAAATAGAGATGCAATTCAGTGAGGATGCGAAGGCTCATTTTGCAGAAAAAAGGACATAATACTTTAAAGAGTTAAACTAAACACTTAAGTTCTTTTTGAAAAGATATGTTTTTTTTACAAAAAAAGGAAATAAATGATTGATTTTTAATAGAAATTAGATATACATTGTTATTAATAGAATTTTGATGATTTATAAAAAAGATTGGAGCCACAGTAAATCTTGCTGCCTTCTCGCTGGCTCTACCTGTCTTGCATGGGTAACTATTTGTAATAAAATGTTTTTTTGTGAATTCATCAGGTTTTAACATTTTTTTAACGCGTTCCTAACATTAAAAGAAGATAAAGTAAGTTGTTTTTTATATGTAATCAGGGGAGGACCAATGGGGAATTGGTCCGATTTTATTCAATTCAACCTAAAGAGGAAAAAGAAGCAAAGGAACATTGTAACATTGGCAATCAACAGGAGAAACAAGAGCAGAACCACAACAAAGGAGATAAGGACAAGATGAAAAAAACATTACTAGTATCAGGATTGAGTCTGCTGGCAGGTTTGGGAATGGCTGCTTCGGCATCCGCCTTCAGTTTTGATTTTCACGGTACCATGTGGCAGACCATCGGCGGCACGGACAATGAGGCGGCATTACAGTCAAAATTGAAAAGCGGCAAGACAAATTATTTCGCTTATAACGATCAATTAAATGTCAAGGGTGCTGAGAAACAAGGTTATTATGATGTTATGAGTGATAACAATACCGCCACCACTTTTGGCCTGACTAAGGCCCGTCTGCGTTTTGAGGGTACGACCGATGACGGCAGGGCTAAATTTGTTTACGGCCTGGAAGTGGGCACCATTAACTGGGGTGATAAGGATAAAGGTATGGGGTTATCCGGTGACGGTGTAAACCAGGAGACCCGTTTTGCCTATGCCCAGTTACAGGTTCCCGGCTTGAGCCAGAATCATTATATCCGTGCCGGTCTGCAGCCAACCAAGATCAATCACTGGGTCTGGACAGAGACGGCCGCTGGTTTGACCTACCACGGCAAGGCCGGCGATAGCAAATGGATGGCCGGTTGGTATCGGGGCGATGAAGATCGGGCCGGGAATAACTCAGACAATGATTATTTTGTTTTGAAGGGTGAAAACAAGATCACCTCTGACGTAAAACTGGGACTCTTTGGCGTCTATGTTAATGCCGGTAACGAAAATACATATGGTGTTACAGACTTCACAGACCTCCCAGACACAGACCCAAATGTCGACCCCGATCCTCAAATAAAAGATGGTTTTATCCTAGGCACAGAGGATGAGTATGATGATGAGACCTTTTATGTCGGTTTAACCGGCGAATTGAACGGTCCTATCTTTGGTAGTTTTGATCTGATCTACCAGGGCGGTGAAGTTGACTTTACGGACTCTGCTATTAAGGATTTGGATCACGAAGGTTTTCTGGGTGACTTGACTGTTGGTTATAAGTTCACAGACAAGTTCAAGATGTATGGTAACGTCCTCTATGTCAGCGGTGATGACGACGCTGGCGATGACAGTGCCGATAACTTCAACTCCATCGACGTTGACGTCAAAGTCGGTATCATCTTTACCAAGGATAGTCTGCTGGGCGACTGTGACCGTTTTGTCACCGATTCTCCATATATCATGGATCAAGGTTTGATCAACTATGCCCTTTTCGGCGAGTATCAGGCAACTCCGAAAAATCATTTCCGTGCTGCCGTCCGTTATCTGGAAACAGCTGAAGATGCCTACTTGGAAGATGATGAGCTTGGTACAGAGATCGATTTCTGGTACAGATATAAATATAATAAAAATGTAACCCTGCGGGTTGAGGCGGCTTACCTCCTTGCCGGTGACGCATTAGATACGGCGGAAGCAGACGCGGACGACATGTACACCCTTGCAGCCGGCATTCAGTTTAAATTCTAGTTCATTAGATGAAGGCTTAAGGTTTTGGGCTGAGGGAAAAAAGGAAACATCGCACATTCTTTCAATCTGATTTTTTTAAGCCGGTACATAAGCAATACAAAAAATGGCGGAGATTTCTCCGCCATTTTTTTATTTACCCCTACGGGTTTCAATGGTAAAAGTTTGGTAAATAATTATGCCGACTGTTTTACGGATCGGTTCATTTCGATTTCATTTCTATTCTGATGAGGGCAAAGAACCACCTCACATTCATGTGACCACTCCTGATGGAGAATGTAAGTTCTGGCTTGATCCCGTACAACTTTCCCGCAACAGAGGTCTTTCCCCAAAGATTATCCGTCAAATTGAAAAACTGATTTTTCTGCATCAAAAAGTTTTGCAGGAGGAATATAATGGATTCCACAGCAATTAAAGAAGATAGACTTGAGCCTGCTGCCATTCGGGTATGGACAGAAAACCGTTTGGTTTATGTTGAGTTGACGGATGGTCGTATTATTGGTTTTCCTGCTGATCGGTTCAAGTTGCTTTCCCGTGCCACAAATGAGCAACTTGCCAAAGTAGAGTTGCGCCTTAATGGTTTTGCATTGCGCTGGGAAGAAATTGATGAAGATATTACTGTGCCGGGTATTGTTGCCGGAAATTTTCAACTACCATACTTGGTGAAAAATATAGAACAGTAGATGATAGGAAACTATATTAAATAACCTGAACAAAATTATTGCTTTTTCCCTTTGCCCCTTCTTCTATCAATTTATTTCCCGGAGGAATCATTTTGCGTCCCATGCTGAAACAATCCATCTTTTTTTCCCTGGTCTGGACTCTGATCCTTGCGCCAATCTGTTTTGCCGGTGAATTTCCAGTCGCGTCCATTGTCCAAGATCTCAGCACTATTGAGGCAGCGGTAATTGTCAGGCCCAACGGCCATCTGCTGCTCAACAAGGGAAGCAATGATTCCGTGCGCAAGGGAGATCTCTGGAGTCTTTACAGCAAGGGAGAGGTTGTGCTTGATCCGGTGAGCGGCGAGGAGCTCGGTTCTCTTGACGAGATTATCAGTTCCGCCAGGATAACCAGAACCGATCAACGGTTTTCAGAGATTGAGATCACTGGTCCTGCTCAAAGCGGCGAGGTGAAGACGGGTCAGAAG
>JAYEPA010000157.1:0-3128 GCA_034723545.1 Thermodesulfobacteriota bacterium
TATTGAAAGGGGGTTTTAAGGATGAGAAAAATCATAATTGTTGCAGGTCTGGTAGTTGGGTTGGCCGGTCTTGTGATGGCCGGTTCGCTCGTTGCCGATGCCCAGACAGCCACGAATCAGGCCAAGGAAAAAGAATTCAGGATTGAGCGGAGCATGCCCAAAGAGGCGGTGGCATGCATTGAATGCCACAAAAGGGAGAATCCTGGCATATTTACCGACTGGGCCCACAGCAGGCACGCAAGCGCCAATATCACTTGCCTCGACTGCCACAAGGCCGAGGAATTTGACCCTGATGTGAGCAAGGAGCACTACAAACAGTATGAACGCTCGGATCAGAAATATGGGACAAAAGAATATAAGGTTCCCATCTCGGCTATCGTCTCGCCCAAGGACTGCTCCCGCTGCCATCCGGATGAGGCAAAACAATACAGTCTCAGCAAACACGCCAATACCCTGGAGATCATCTGGAAGATTGATCCCTGGCTCAACAAGGGCATGACCAGTGACAATGAAAGGACAACCGGCTGCTATCATTGCCATGGGACAATAGTGAAGTTAGAGGATGGAAAACTAACGCCTGAAACATGGCCCAGTGTGGGTGTAGGAAGAATCAACCCGGACGGAAGTCGCGGGGCCTGCACCAGTTGCCATACCCGCCACATGTTTTCCGTGATGGAGGCCAGAAAGCCCGAGGCCTGTGGCCAGTGCCATCTGGGCCCTGATCATCCTCAGATTGAAATTTTTATGGAATCTAAACATGGGGATATCTATACGGCCCATGGGGACAAATATAACTGGGAGGCGGCCCCCGGGACCTGGACAGCAGGAGTGGATTATCGTGGCCCGGTTTGCGCTTCCTGTCATATGTCAGGCGTGGGCACCACGCTTACAACCCATGACACGACCGAAAGGCTTTCATGGGAGCTCCAGGCGCCCTTGACAGTCCGCCCACAGGATTTCAAACCCTTCCCGGCCAAGACCGACTGGCAGGTAGAGCGAGATAAGATGAAAGCTGTCTGTTTGCAATGCCATGCCAACCGCTGGGTGGATAATCATTATGCCCAGCTCGATAAGACAGTTGAAGAGTACAATGAAGTCTATTTCAAGCCTGTCAAAAAGATGTTAGACGAGCTCTATGAAAAAGGGCTGCTTGATAAGGCAGGGTTTTTTGATGAGAGACCAGAGCTGGACTATTACTACCTCTGGCATCATGAAGGAAGAAGGGCAAGAATGGGTGTGGCCATGATGGCGCCCGATTACGCCTGGTGGCACGGTTTCTATGACTGCAAGGAAAGATACAACGATTTTATGGAACTTGCCCGCGATCTGATCAAACACAACAAGAAGGCCTATAAGGCCCCTGACTATCCCAATGCCACAGGTAATACCAATAAACCCCCTGAGGTATTACCGAGAACTAAATAAAAACTCAACCCATTGCGTGTGAAATCTCCTTTCCTTAAATCCCCGCCTCTTCTTGAGGGGCGGGGATTTTTGTATAGGTGATCACAGGGTACCGAAGTCCTGGTTATAGGGGAGGGTCTACTGAAATTTCTATTGTAATACATTCCATTCTGCGGTAATATGAAAAAACCGATATGGATGGAGGAAATAATAAGTATGAAAATAGGAGAACGGGGTCAGGTGACGATCCCCAAAACGCTTAGGGAAAAATATGGCCTTCTTCCCAATATTGAAGTTGAATTCATGCCTGAAAAAGATGGTATCAAGCTTCAAAAAAAGAAGCATTACGTCAGTCCTGTGAAACAGGTCTTTGGTATTTTGGACAAGGGTGGTAAAACAAATAAGTATATTGAGGAGATCCGTGGGAGATGATCACCTTTGTTGACACGAACATATTGCTTGACGTGTTTCTTCCTGATCCCGACTTCGGAAAAAGGTCTTTAGAACATCTTGAAAAGGCCTTTCATGATGGGTCGTTGATTATAAATGTGATTATTTACGCAGAACTGGCACCCCAATTTGGTAGTCGCAACCTGTTAGATAGCACACTGGCCAAATTGGGCATTCAAATGCTTTTCATTGAACAAGAGATTGCATATACCGCCGGCAGGAAATGGAAACAATACAGAAAGGCTGGTGGAAAGCGGGATCGAATTCTTGCAGATTTCTTGATTGGGGCTCATGCACAGTCTAAGGCGGATATATTGCTAAGTAGAGACAGGGGTTTTTACAAGAAGTATTTTAAGGGTTTGAAGGTGATGTATTAAAGACTCTATTAACGTTATTAAAATATGAGGTCCTCAGATGGAAAATGATATTCATTGGATAAGAACACACTGCGCGAGAATGGATCATGGCGGCTGCGCCATACTTGTCGGAGTCAAGGATAACAGGATTGTCAAGGTGAAAGGGGACCCTGAAGGCTTCTTGAACAAGGGCTATGTATGTCCCAAAGGACTGCTATCTCCTGATCGTCTCACTCACCCGGATCGTCTCAAACACCCTCTGAAAAGAGCGGGCAAACGGGGTGAAGGAAAATGGGAGAGGATTTCCTGGCAAGAGGCGTTAAACGAAACAGCCAAAAACCTGACTGAAATAAAAGAAAAATATGGCGCAAGGGGAGTCGCCTTTGGCCTTGGTATGCCAAAAGGCCTGGATCACTTTGTTTTAATTCGTCTTGCCAACCTATTTGGTTCTCCCAATGTTGTTACCTCTCAGGATGTATGCCATGCCCCTCGCGAGATAACCGGCCTTCATACATGTGGTTTTTATCCTGTTGCTGACCTGCATCAACCGAGCAAGCTTGTGCTTCTATGGGCAAGTAATATCACCTCCACAAACGAGGAGGGTGAGATAAACAGTATGCTCCTCAAGCAGCTAAAGGATGGCACGGAACTAATAGTTATTGACCCAAGAAAGATCGATCTGGTCAAAAAGTCTAAAAAATGGCTTCAAATAAGGCCGGGAACAGATCACGCACTTGCACTGGGTTTTTTAAATATAATTATTGAGGAATCCTTATACGATAACAACTTTATCGAAAAATGGACCTACGGTTTTGAAGATCTAAAAGAGCATGTGAAAAAATATACCCCTGAAAAAGTATCTGAAATAACCTGGGTCCCTCCCGATCTCATCCGTGAGACGGCAAGGCTTTATGCCAG
>JAYEPA010000158.1:0-12241 GCA_034723545.1 Thermodesulfobacteriota bacterium
ACAGGTTCTTGGGGATATGGGCACAGTAAAGGGGTGGTGGAAGAACAAACTGCTTCGGGTTCTTCTCTGCTTCATGCTGCCGGGATTCGGTAGTCTGATCGGCACCTGGATCGGCGGCTTTGAAATTCTGAAGAATTTGATCAATTAGATTTGAAATTATAGATATTTTTTTGAACCATGAATAGACGCGAATGAGCACTATTTGTGTTTATTAGTGTTCATTCATGGTTCCTTCAACTCAATTATGACGAAAAAGAAAAAAACAAAACAATTGACCAGTCGCCAGACCCGTTATTTGCGTGGCCTTGGCCATCATCTTAGTCCCGTCGCCATGATTGGCAGGGAAGGCCTTTCCCATTCGCTGATCGGCTCGGTAAACCAGGTCCTCCTGGCCCATGAACTGATCAAAATCAAGGTGCAGGACAACAGTCCTCTGGATCGCAAGGAAGCGGCAACCGAACTTGCCGGCTTGACCGGTTCGTCACTTGTCCAGGTTCTGGGAAAAACCGCTCTGCTCTACCGCGAAAACCCGGACAGAGCCATTGATAAAAAAATCAGATTTCCATAAATCCATGCCTTCCGCTGCATCCCGTCTCAGAAGACTTCTGAAGTCCGGTAAACTTCTCGTCATGCCGTGCTGTTATGACGCTCTTTCCGCAAAATTGGTCGAACAGGCTGGTTTCAGGCTCACCTTTATGAGTGGCTTTGCTGTTTCGGCCGCCCGGCTCGGGCTGCCGGACACCGGCCTGATTTCCTATGGCGAGATGGTGGAGCAGGGCAGAAATATCTGTGACGCGGTCAATATCCCGGTGATCGGTGATGGGGATACAGGATACGGCAATGTGATGAATGTGAAGCGGACCGTGCGGGGGTATGCGCGGGCTGGCTTTGGCTGTGTCATGATCGAGGATCAGGTTGCGCCGAAACGTTGCGGTCATACCCTGGGAAAACAGGTGGTGGGCCGTGACGAGGCGCTGCTCCGCGTCAGGGCTGCGGTGGATGAGGGGAAGAAACAGAACATTCTCATCATGGCCCGTACCGATGCCAGGGAAACCGAGGGGATCGAGGAGGCCCTCTATCGCAGCGAGGCCTTTGCCGATCTCGGCGCTGATATTGTTTTTCTCGAGGCGCCCCATTCAATCGGCGAGATGCGTTTTTTCTGCGACCGGGTTTCCGTTGCCAAAATGGCCAACATGCTGCAGCAGGGACGTTCTCCACTGCTGCCACCTGAGCAGCTGGAAGAGATAGGGTATCAGATCGTTGCCTATCCCCTTACCATGATCAGCGCCGCCGTGCAGGCCATGCAACAGGCGCTGAAAGATCTGAAGAACGGCTGTTATCCGGAACATATCAGCTTTGATGAGTTGAAGAATGTCATCGGGTTTGCCGAATATGATCAGGAAGAGAAAAGGTATATGAATGGCGAATAAAGTTTATGTCCCTATTTCGTTTTCTCATCCAGACCATTGACAACCTCCTGAAAAGCCAGATAAACCGCATTGACCTCCCTGGTGATGGCTGCAACAAGCTCCGGATCCATTAAATCAACCTGCTGCCCTTGCTGCTGACGAAGCAGTGAGTTTAAAAAAAAGGCATTCGTCAGTTCCGCAGCAATCAATTTTTTTTCCTCTGTCTTTCCCACAGTCGCCTCCGTTTCCATTTATATGGTCCTGTAAAAATCTCCTAACGATATTTTGACAATCTCTTAACAAAATTCAAATATTTCCGGATTAAAATATTACTCAGAAAATATAAAAAGAGTTTTTTCATCATCCCGTTACAAGGTGTGGTCATGGTACACTACGTTCATCATATTCCAGGAAGGCTGCGAGTAAAAATTCCCGCCCTGAGAAATCAAAAAAAAATGTGCTGTTCCCTCCAGAACGATTTGGCCGGCTATTTCGGTGTTAGGAAAACAAGGGTTAATCCGTCAACCGGCAGTGTCATCGTCGAGTACGACTACCGGCTTCGGCAGGCTGATGATATTCTTGCTGTCCTGAAACAGAAAAGGCTTATAAGTGATCAGAATATCGTCTCAAAGGATGCTTTTTTACGAGGCAAGGCCGAAAAAGTCGGAGAGAAGATCGGCAAAGCGCTTATAGGCAAGGTGGCGGAAAAAACCCTCCAGGCTCATGGGCTGTCTATACTCGCCGCTCTTATTTAACCTCCAGACCCTTCAGGACGAGTCTGTCTCGATCAATATCCGGCAGAATAGATCTTTCCTCTGCGGTTTTGATGCCCCCCCCCTCGTGGAATCCTGACTAAAATCGTAATCATTCCTGCCTTAACCTAACACCTGATCAAGCCTTTTTTCTATCTGATTCTGGATTGACGTTTTTTGCAATGAGGCAAGTAAACCGAGCTTGGCGATCAGCAGAAAAGAATCATCGGAAATTTTAATCAATCCCCTGACAGCGCCTTCAACCTGACAGAAGTGACCTTGCCATCTGCAGCGAAGTCCATACGTCCGGACTGTTTCCTCCAGCACAGGCTCGACTAGACGTCTTACTTCCAGTCGGGGCAGGCGGTGTTTCCGTTTTATGACAATTTCAGCCATGACACTACAATAATTCCCATTGGCGTCAAACTTTTCAGGATTTTTGTGACAGTTCCAGCTTTTTGCGAAACCAGTAGTACTAGTAGTAACAAAATAATGATCTGAACAGTGTTAAATTTCTGTTATTTTTGTCAAGACAAGATTAAGAGAATCGGACCGTTCCCTCCATGGAATGGTTCAGCGGACAATTTTACAAAAATTACAACCCAGGGGTATTGCGTATTATCTTCAGAAGCAATTTATAAATATCCTCGTTGCGGTAATTATACCTGAATTCCCATTCTTTCAAATGAAATAAAAACAGGTTTTCCTTTACTCCCCGCAACCTCGCAAACCGTTCCTTGTTCATTGCCCAGAAATGCTCGGTGGCTGTAATTGTTTTTTTTGCTGCTGTTTTCTTCTTCCTTCCCGCTCCGACTAGAAAGAGCTTTTTGCTTTTCACGTGAACCAGTCCCCAGTAGCCCGGCCACGAAGGACAGCCTTGTACCCCTGTCCAGTCAACCTTGCCGCGCAGGGCTGCCAGGATAAGGTGCTTGATCGAGTCATGGACCAGTTCCGTAAAAACATTGGAGTCACTTTCCCTTATGCCGATCAGAAGAGTTTTCGCGGACAGGGGTCTTCCTTTAATTCCCTGCTTCATCTGCAGAATATCTCGAAGACAGGTATCGCTCTCATCCCTCGGCGACCTCGGCCATAAGGGGGAGTTTTTGTATGAAAACCAGTGGATGCTTCTTCTTATAAGCAACAGGTAGCGGTTGACCGTATTCCGGTTCAGGTGCAAAACTGCGCTGATCTGCGTGGCAGTGAGATCCAGAACAAACAGTTTGACCAGGGAACGAAATCGAGCCTCAGAAATTTTCGAATTTTTTATGTACTTATTTTTCCCCATATTTTAAATGGTTGTCGATAAATTTTTATTTTTTTCTAATCTAGCCTTAATAAAATAATATTACTTTTTTCAATTGAAAAGAAAAGAAAAAAAGATTATTTTTTTTATAAACAGTGCGTAGAACAAGACGGTTTTTTTACTGACTTAAGGAGGTTGACGTGGGACTTCTTGATGAACTGATCAAAAACAAGGTTGTGAAAGGCCTTGCTATTGGCGCCGGAGTGTACGTCCTTGCGCCGCGTCTGCTGCCTGTGCTGGCGGAGACGGCCAAGCCGCTGGTCAAGGGAATTATGAAGAGCGGCGTTCTCTGCTACGAAGAGGGGAAGGAAGTGTTGGCTGAGGTGGGAGAGTCAACGGAGGATCTTTGGGCGGAAGTGAAAAGCGAGATGGAAGAGGAAAGCCGCTCGTCCGCCAATGAATCCCCGCACCTCTCGGAAAACGAGCCTATCGAGGAAAAATCTGTTGACGTTACTTCCTGAGGCAAGGATTATCCACACCATGCCAGGGAGGACCAGGTTAAAAATTTCCTCCTGCAAAAAACAACAGGCATATTTTTCCAGGCTTCTGGAAACAATGACGCAGTTTCCGGATCTGCTGAGAATTGAAGCTAATCCACTCACGGGCAGCGTTCTCCTGGAATATGACGGGGAATGGAACCGGGTTTCACGGTTTACCCAGAAAAACAACCTCTTTCAAATAGTCGAAAAACAGAATCCATTTGATTTTTCCGCGAAAAAGGAGTCCGGCTATCTCAAGGAACTGGACCGGCGGGCCAGAGAGATTACCGTCAAGGAGCAAGGTTTTTCCAAGATTGTTATCCTGTCACTGATCGGCTTGAGCTGCTATCAGATTAGCAGGGGTAATTTTAAAGCCCCGGCGTGGTATACTACACTTTGGTACGCCTATAATATTCATCGCCGTAACCGTGAACAGGAAATGAAAAGCAGCAACAGGGAGAGTCGAGCCGAAGATGACGCCGAAAATATTTCGGCTGGAACAGCTGATATTCTCCCGGAAAAATAAAATTGTTAGTTGATCATTCTGGTGGATAACCCCAAATAACAAAAGGAGGTATACCATGGCTGAGGAACAAGAAGCTGTTGTAGAGGAACAAGAAGCTGTTGTAAAAGAAACGGGCGCGGTGAAAAAAGGTCTGGGTGATGCGGGTGCCATCGTAAAGGAAGGAATCGTGGCCAGCCTGAAAGGGGTCAGCGAAATTGAGGCGGAAATTGTCAGCCTTGCCAGAAACACAGTGGCCAACACTCTGCAGGCAACCGGCGATGTTGCCACGGAAAGCCTGAACGTAACAACTTCTGTTATCAAGGGCGCGGTACAGGCTACAGAAGAAATGGGATCCGGCGTTATCATGGGCACAAAAAGCGTTGCCAAGGGCATCATCATGGGTGTCAGCGATGTTGGCGGCGATCTTGTTACGGCAGCCGGCCAGACGACAAGGGGGGCGGTACAGACTGCTTCGGAAGTTGGCCTGGATGTTGCCATGGTGGCACGCCGCACCGTCGACGGTATTCTGGAAGCCACCACGGAAGTGGGCGGCAATGTCGAAAAAGTGGCGGAAAAAGCCGTTGTCGGCGCAATTGAGGCAGCGGGCAATATCGGTAAAACCGCGACCATAGCAGTTACTGATATTCTTGTCGGCGTGGCTGGCGGCATGAAGGATGTGCTCAATGCCGTACTCCCCAAACCAAAGGAGAAAGAGGAATAAATTCCGCATAGATGACAGCGGAAAAATATTTTTTCCTTATTCCTGATTCAGTTTGTCATTAACCTGATACTGCTTTCAAGGATAGCGACAGGTGATACGAACAGTTCACAACTCGGTCAAGGGTAGAGTCCGTTTGCAGGTGGACGGTCTCTACCGCTCTTCGCAACTCAAGCACTATCTTGAACCGGTTCTTGCACAGAAAGAAGGAATACTTGCGGCCCGGGCCAACATCATTACGGGCCGAATTCTCGTTCATTACAGTCTTGACAAGACTCTCACTGATGTAAAAGCTCTCCTGCAGCAAATTTTAGACGGATACAAAAAAGATCCTTTTTCGCGTGCCGCCGGAGGAGTTCGCCGTATCTCTCTCCCCAGGCAGCGAAGTAAAGAGCGAAAAAAAAGTCTTCCTTCCCCAACCTTTCCGGCTGTTCTTCAAGCCGATAGCGAAGAGGACTGGCACGCCACCGAGGCTGTCGATGTCCTGAAGAGTTTTTCCTCCGTATCAACAGGTCTTACAGAGGAAGAGGCCGCCCGCCGTCTTGAGAAATACGGCCGGAATGCGCTGCCCGATCCCGCCCCCAGGTCGGGTCTGGCCATGTTTATCGAACAGTTTCAGACGATTCCGGTGGCCCTGCTTTCCGCCGCCGCCGGGATTTCCGTCCTGACCGGAGGCGTGGTTGATGCCGCGGCTATCATGGGGGTGGTCTGTGTTAACTCCGTGATCGGTTATCTGACGGAGAGCCGTTCGGAAAGAACCATAGAAAGCCTGAAAAGACTGGTGACTCCCCGCGCCCTTGTCGTGCGAGAGGGAAAGGCAAGGGATATTGAAGCCTCCGGTCTTGTTCCCGGTGATATCCTGGCCCTGCGTCCTGGCCGCTATGTGGGAGCTGACGCTCGTATCGTTGATGCTGCCAGGCTCTCCATTGATGAGTCGGCCCTGACCGGCGAAAGCATGCCGGTTATCAAATCGACCCGGAATATACCGAACCTGGACCTGGCCATCAGTGACCGTCGCAATATGTGCTATATGGGCACTCTGGTGACCGGCGGGCAGGGCAAGGCGGTTGTTGTCCGTACGGGCCGCGTGACCGAAATGGGCAAGATTCAGGGCCTGGTAGGTGAGGCCAAGCCGCCTGAGACCCCCATGTCCCTGCAGCTTGACGAGATGGGAACGCAGATGGTCATTGTTTCCAGCACCCTCTGCGGCGTTGTCTTTCTGCTTGGAATTTTCAGGGGTTTCGGTATGCTGGAGATGTTGAAAACATCCATCTCCCTTGCTGTGGCGGCTGTTCCTGAAGGACTGCCCATCGTGGCAACGACCACCCTGGCCCTGGGTATCCAGAAAATGCGCCGCCAGGGTATCCTGATACGACATCTTGGCGCCATTGAGGCCCTGGGCTCATCCCAGGTGATCTGCCTCGACAAGACCGGAACCTTGACCTTTAATCGGATGAGCATTGTCCGGATTCAGGCAGGGAAAAAACAACTTGTCTGCGATCAGGAGAGTCGACTTCCCTCTGGTGAAACTATCGACACCGCCTTCCGGGAGGAACTCTCCTGCCTGGTCATGACCACCATTCTTTGCAATGAGAGCGAAATCAACAAAAACAGCTCCACCATGCACTTCAACGGCTCTCCCACTGAAAACGCTTTTCTCCAGCTCGCGGTAAGGAATGGTCTCGATGTTCTCGAGGCAAGAAGAATCTATCCTCTGCAGAAAACATTTCATCGCTCGGAAAGCCGTAACTTTATGACAACCGTCCATGCGACTCCGGAGCAGTGTTGTCAGGTGACCGTCAAGGGAAGTCCGGCAGAAGTCCTGGCCATGTGCGCCCGCCAGATGCTGGGCGGCAGGCTGGTCGATCTCACCGAGGAAGACCGCATGGCTATTCTGCTTGAAAATGACAAAATGGCTGCTTCCGCCCTCCGGGTGCTTGGCGGGGCTTACTGCCGTCTTGATGGAGATGTGATCCAGGATGAAATCCAGGAAGTGGAAACCCTCCTGGAGGGAAAACTGATCTGGCTTGGCCTCGTGGGAATGGCGGATCCCATTCGGAAGGGGGTAAAAGAACTTATTGCCCGATTTCATCATGCCGGTATCAAAACCGTCATGATTACCGGAGACCAGTCCCCGACAGCCTATACAGTGGGCAAGGAATTGCAGCTTAACGGCGAGTCCGGCATCAAAATACTTGACTCAACAAGCCTGTCCTCAATGAAGCCCGAGAAAATGATTGCCCTGAGTCAGCAGACAAACATCTTTGCCCGGGTCAGCCCTTCGAACAAGCTACAGATCGTTCAGGCCTTTCAGGATGACGGCAAGGTGGTGGTCATGACCGGCGACGGCATCAATGACGGGCCGGCGCTGAAGAAGGCCGACATCGGCGTGGCCATGGGGAGGACAGGCACTGATGTGGCAAGGGAGATTTCAGATGTTGTCCTTGAAGACGACAGGCTGGAGACCATGATCATTGCCGTACAGGAAGGACGGACAATTTACATCAACGTCCGCAAGGCCCTTCGCTTTCTGCTTTCAACCAATTTGAGTGAAATCGTTGTTACCTTTACAGCCAATTTAGCCGGCATGGGCCAGCCCCTCACCCAGATGCAGCTCTTGTGGATCAACCTGATTACCGATATTTTTCCGGGTCTGGCACTTTCCCTGGAACTGCCGGAACAGGATGTCATGGCTCAGGATCCCAGGGATCCGCGCGAACCCATAATCCGCCGCCGTGATTTACGGAAAATTTTTCAGGAAGCCGGTGTCATCAGCGCCGGCGCCATGGCAAGCTATGGCTACGGTATCATACGTTACGGCGTCGGGCCGCAGGCCGGCAGCATCGCTTTTCTTACCCTGACTATCGGCCAGCTTCTGCACGCCCTGAACTGCCGTTCCGACCATCACGGTCTCTTTGAGGACAATGGCCTGCCGCCCAATAAACACCTGAACCTTGCTCTGGGCGGCTCCTTTGCCCTGCAGCTTCTGGCCATGTTGATCCCCGGACTTCGTTCAATTCTCGGTATCGGCAGGCTGGGCCTCACGGATCTTACCGTGATCAGCGGCGGCGCGGCTCTACCGCTTCTGCTTAATAATGCCATGAAAACTACAAACAGGACACGTTCCGTCAAGAGAAAAGAGGCAAAGCTTTTCGGAACGACAAGCGAGGAAAAACAGTCATGAAAAAGGACTTTATTTTCACCTCCGCATCAGTCACCGAGGGTCATCCTGACAAGCTTTGTGATCTGATCAGCGATGCCATAGTCGACCGATACCTGCGGGAAGACCCTTATGCGTATATCGAGGCGGAATGCTCGATTTCCCAGTCCATTGTCTTTATTGCCGCCCAGTTTTCCTCAACCGCCGTCGTTGACATGCCCCAGCTGGCGAGAGACGTTATTACCCAGACTGGTTATACCGCCCCCCCGTTCAGCGGAAAAAACTGCACAGTGCTCACCTGCCTGAAAGAGTTTCCCCTGGCCCAGGAATTCCGTTACAATGAAAATGCGCTTACGGACGAGCAGATCAGCTGTATCCCGGTGCGTCATCCGATCAATGCCTTTGGGTACGCCTGCACGCAGACGGCTTCCCTCATGCCGCTTCCCATCTGGCTTGCCCATAAACTGGCCAGGCGTTTCACCACGGCCCGCTGTACCGGGGTTCTTCCCTATTTTATACCGGACGGCAAAATCTGGGTGGCTGTAGCCTATCGGGCCGGCAAGCCCTGGCGTATCCACAGCATTACATTTCAGATCTCCTGTGACACCAACCTGCCCGGTGGAAAGCCTTCCCCCGACGACCTACGTCACGGGCTGCTCTCTCAGGTGGTCGAACCGACCTTTCGGGGCGAATCGATCAGGCCGGACAATGTAACCCGCACCTATATTGAAACCGATAATCCCCTGGTGAGCAGTGGGCCTTCCGGTCATTCCGGCCTGACGGGCAGAAAAAACGCCGTTGACACCTATGGTGAATTCGCCAGACACAGCGGCTCCTCCCTCAGCGGCAAATCACCCCAGCGTATCGACAGGATAGGAGCCTATGCTGCCCGTTATGTCGCCAAAAACATCGTAGCCGCAGGCCTTGCCGATGAATGCGAAATACAGGTGAGCTATTCCGTAGGTTTCGCGGAACCTGACAGCATCCAGGTGGAAACCTTTGAAACCGGACAGGTGGATGACAGCCGTATCCTCAGGCTGGTCAAGGAAAATTTTGATCTGCGTCCGGCGAGTATTGTCCGCCAGTTTCAGCTCAGGCATCTGCCGAAACAGACAAAGGGAGGTTTTTACAAAAAACTCGGGGCATACGGTCATCTTGGCAGAATGGATATCTTTCTCCCTTGGGAACGAACTGATAAGGTTAAATCTTTAAGGTCTTTGCGCGAATGAGAAAAATAGTCTCTGTTATTAATCACAAGGGCGGTGTGGGTAAAACTACGTCAGTTGTCAGTATCGCGGCCTGCCTGGGGCAAATGGGCAAGAAAGTTCTTGTGGTGGATATCGATCCCCAGGGTAGCGCCAGTGTCAGCCTGGGTTTCCACGATTCAGGCGGCAGCATTTTGAATGCCTTCAAAGGCGCCGGTTCTCTTCCCGTAGTCGAGACAAAAGCGCCTGGCGTTGCTCTTGTCCCCTCGGGACCGGAATTTGCTGAAGCGCGTCATCGATTCAGTGGCAGCATCGGTTCAAACATTCTGGAACGTTGCCTGAGAAACACAGAAGGAAAATGGAGTTGGATCATTATCGACTGTCCACCCACCCTCGAAATTCTCACCTTAAACGCCCTGAACTCCTCCCGCCATGTCATTGTTCCGGTTGAGGCCCATTTCCTTGGCCTCAATGGCCTGAACCAGATTAAAACAGCGGTGGAGGCAGCAGGCAAAAAGAACAAACAACTGGCCATTGAGGCTGTCGTTCCCTGCCGTGCCCACCTGAGGCGCCGGGTGCACAGGGAAGTGATGGCCGAACTTGAAAAAATCTTTCCCGGACGTGTTGCTCCCGCGGTTCGTGAAAATGTCTCCCTGGCCGAAGCGCCGGGGCGCGGGCTGCCGATCATCCTCTATGCCCCGAAATCCATCGGCGCGGAAGACTACAAACGTGTCAGCCGCTGGCTTTCAAAAAAAATTAAAAAAGAACAGACTGTTTCATGAATTACGTCATCTTGGACATTGTTTCGTGGATTCAGGCCGCCTCCCGCAACGGCAAAAGAAAGGGGGGGAGATCTGGATGTCAAAATTAATCCTGTTCGGAGGAAAGGGGGGTGTCGGCAAGACAACGACCTCAGCCGCCGTTGCCATATGGTTCGCTTCTCAAGGATTCAACACTCTTCTCGTTTCTTCGGATCCCGCCCACTCTATCAGTGACTCTCTCGGGCAAAAAGTCGGCAGCGCTCCGACTCCTGTCCTGGATGTGGACCATTTATGGGCCCTGGAAATGAATCCGCAACAGATCGTCTCCGATCTGGCCCCGAAATTGTCCAAAACATTGACGAACCCTTTGAAAATTCTTGGCATTGAAGATGAGGTGAAGGTCTCGGGGGAGGAAATGATGATACCGGGCCTGGATGAGGCCCTGGCCTTTGATCTGCTTCTCAAGTTAGTCGAATCCCAGGAATATGATCTCGTTATTTTCGACACGGCGCCCACCGGACACACTCTGCGCTTTCTTTCCTTGCCGGAGCTGACGAACAAATGGATCACGAACGCGTTTGGTTTTCGGGAGCATCTGCTGAAGTTGAAGACATTTTTTTCCAAAAAAAAGAATGCCAATATTGAAACCCTTGAACTGTTTAAACGGCGGGTAGAGCATATCCGTCGCTTTCTTTCCAATGCAAATTTCACATCGTTCTACATCGTTCTCATTCCGGAGCTGCTTGCCGTGGAAGAGTCCAGGCGGGCAAAATCAATTCTGACAGGCTACAGAATTCCCGTAAAGGGGGCCGTGATCAACAATATTGTTCCAGACAGCGCCGTTTGCCGATTCTGCGCGGCCCGACATCGTATTCAGTCGAACTATATCAAGGATATTGAAAAAGAATTTACGGGCCTTGAGCTGGCAAAGGTCCCTTTTTTTGAAGATGAAATCCAGGGTATTCGGGCCTTGAGACGTGTTTCCGGGGAGATCATGGGGAAGGGACAGCTGAACATTCAGGCAAGAAAAAGCATGGAAAAAGAATATGACATGCAGAAAGGTCTCTTTCATGTCCGCCTTTTCTATCCTGGCTCACGAATGGAAGATCTGAGCCTTAAGACCAAAGACCACCAGCTGATCATCATTCTGCATGGCATTCAGACCAGGGTGGAGGCTCCTTTCCCATTGGATGCCGGCAAGGTGAAGGCCTTCTATCAGGAGGATTATCTGCACATCACGGCCAGACGTTAGACAAGAAACGATTTGCGGGGATATACATGTCTGCGCGACACCCCCGCCTGACAGCCGGAATTTATTTTATGGACGAATAACAGGGCAACGCCAGAAACTCCGCGATACCTTTGGCGGAGACTTGGCCACGTCAGGCCGAAACCGGGGTCGGCGTCATTTTATCCTGAAGAGCTGCAAGAAGCTCCTGCTTGTTCATGGTGGAGCGTCCCGCGATGCCAAGCTCTTTTGCCTTGGCGTACAGCCTGGCCCTGGACCAGTTCTGTAAAGGAATTTCCTCCGTTGTCTCAGCCGGAACCGGTTGAGGAGTCTCAGCCTCTTCAATCGAGACGGCCCGGGCAATACCTGCCGCGGCAACTTCAGGACCTCCAGCCACGGCAGGCGTCACAGACGAATCAGCCGATTCAATTGGAATCTCTGTTTCGGCCACTTCCTGCTTTTTGGCGGTGCAGCTGCAACGTTTAAGCTTTTCACCAACAGAAGCACATCCTTTTGCCACTTGCTCCAACACGGGTTTCGCAACACGCAGGCCGATGTAGATGCCGATTCCCCACAAGGCTACTGGAACCGGTGCCTTTAAAATTGCTGTTCCTTTTCCGAGAATTGCCATTTTTTCCCTCCTTTGCTGTTGTGTTGCCTCTTCTCTCAACCTACATTCCGGCCGGAAAGATCCAAAAAAGAATACAACTGACAAATTCCG
>JAYEPA010000159.1:0-12227 GCA_034723545.1 Thermodesulfobacteriota bacterium
AACTCGGATTCAGACGGATCGTGCTGACCATCAGCATCCAAGGTTAAAATTGCATCAAACCCAAGTCGTTTCGCCTCCTTTGTCCCAGCAAGAATGGCCATTCCTTTTCCCTGATTTACTGGAAACTGCAGGCATTTGCATGGCAATCCTTCAATTTCATGCAGACCACCATCCGTGCTGCCATCGTCAACCACCAGAACATGTAATCCAGTCGCAAGAGCGGCGTGAACCACCGATGCCAGTGTTCCCCCATGGTTGAACAGCGGGATAACAAGAAGAACTTTAAACTTTCGGTCTTTACTCATCGTCTTCTTTGTCCGCCTAGAACAAGATTCCATAATGGCCCAACATGCCCCATATTATGCAGCATGGCAATACGCTCTTCAAACTCAAAACTAGGATATATTCGATCCATATGATGAGAAAACGATTGTTTAACCTGCTCTTCAATACGCTCTCGGGACACATGTGGCGAAAAATAAAATATCGGCTGTAGAAGTGATTGATCAGCCTTAATCAGGTCATCGTGGACAGCACGATCAAATATTGCGGTACCAGGCAGAATCCGTATCCCGACAAAAACAAAGACAACGCTTTTTTCCAATTTCTCGATATTTTTCAAGCCCTGCCGCAACGTCTCTTCGTCCTCATCCGGACCACCAAACATGATAAAATGGGCGCAGGGAATCCCTTCACTTATCACCCGTTCATGAATTTCCAGAACGTCATCAAAACTAATTTTTTTGTTTATTCCTGCCAGGGTAATATCAGTGGCGGCATCCGTCCCTAATTCAACAGCAGCAAGTCCTGAACGTTTTAAAAGACGCAGGTGATCACGCTCCAAATTCTGAGGCCGAAAAAAAGCACTCCAGGGAACCTTATTATTTTGTCTGATCAACGCTTCCGCAACTTCAAGAAAATGCCCCTGCCCATCGTTGAAGACACTATCGGTGAAAAAAATATACCGGGCGCCATAATCTATTTGCAAGCGGGCCACTTCGTCGGCCACATCTTGTGGATCACGATAACGAATTTTACGCCCTTCAATGGTTGGATAGCTGCAGTAACTGCATGAATGAGGGCAGCCGCGTTTGGTCTGGACATTGAGCATGCCACCATGTTTAATATAAAATCGCGCGTTACTCTCAGTAAAAACCGGTTTCTGCCATACCTGCTTCCTGGACTCGGCGTAAAATATTTTTTTTGCCGGAGGGGTACCGGAGGCAATCTTGTCGGCAAGCCATGGCAATAATTCCTCCCCCTCGCCAACCACACCGTAATCCGCATCCAATAATTCCATCAGGGCCTGGGGCATTATGGAAAAAGCAGATCCACCCAACACGATAGGAGCAATTCCATTTTTGCGAATCAAATTAACGATTTCTACAACACCGGTTAAACATTCATCAGGCGCGGCACTGTCAACCGTATCAAGATTACGAATCGAGACTCCAACAAGGTCAAAACGTTTGCCGGACAAATAGTCATCAAGTCCTTCTCTTCCCCCGTCTGCCAAAACATCAAAATGGCTCGCAACATGGCCCTTTTCCTGCAAAGATCCAAGAAGACAGGCTGCCCCCAAAGGGTACACAGGGTACGGAGTTACAACCTGGTTTGCTGATATCAACAGACATTCAGCAGGCATGGTTTCCCTTTAAGTGGACCATTTTCGTTCCGCAGCAAGTGTTTGTCTGGAATAGGTGCCATCAGCCATCTCTTTTTTTACAACCTCGGAAAACAGTCGAGCCATGCGCAATGACTGAGGCATATCTTTATAAAAAGTATCCCAGGCGTAGGCATACATTTCCTGCAATGTTTCAGGACTCATGTTTTTGGGATTGAAGACAACCTCTGCCGTGGTATACCGTTTCCAATCTTTGTGGAGAATGCGGCCCTGCTCGGTATATCTTTCAGTAACCGGTGTATGGGGAAAAGGAGTAAGGATGGAAAATTCCGCCATATCGACATCTATTTCAAAAAGAAAATCAATCAGCCGTTTAATATAGTCAGCATCCTGATTATCTGTGCCGAGCAGCACTGCCGCCTCAACTCCGATGCCATGGTCTTTCAACCGTTTCACCCGATTTCTGATTACATCGGATGTGTCAAAGACAGCCTGATACACATACCAGCATCCAGCTTCCGCAGCCTTGGCAATAACCTCTTCTTCATCAAGAATGGGATGGCTGATCCATTTTTTCTTTAAGGGAATCATGGCCCCAAAGAGTTCCATAACCCAATCTTTGTCCTGGGCCAAAGAATTGTCCACCAGAAACAAACGATTGTTGTCAATACCGGCAAGCTCCTCTACAACCTTCTCGATAGGCCGTGGACGAAATTGCCTGCCGCCAAGATAGGCTGTGGCACAGGGGAAACAGTTAAAGCGGCATCCGCGTGATGCGTGAACCAGATCAACCATGCGAACCCCGCGATAGACGTAGCGTTCGTCATGCAAAATTTCCCGTCGAGCAGGACCAATACTTTCAATGGGTGGAAAATCGTGGAAATAATCGTATTTAGATTTCAGCCGACCCTGTTTAAGGTCAGCAAGAACGCCGGCGAGTCTACCGTCTTCAGTTTCACCAAGAAAAACAGAATCAACATGCTCGGCAATTTCTTCAGCATGGAGCATGGTGGCAATACCGCCGGTGACAACGGGGATACCCATTTGGCGATATCTGGCAGCTATCTCCTTTCCCCTGGGAAGCTGACAGGTAAGCATCATAGAAAGCAGAACAACATCAGTGTCACTGGAAAAATCGATTTCATCCACATTTTCATCAATGAAGCGAACATCATACTGTTCGGGAATAGAGGCGGCGACACATACCGGGCCATGGGGAGGTAAATGGAATTCAGTCTGTTCACGTATTTTATCCCATTTAGGATAGACCAGAGTTACAGTAGACATTTCAATATACAGAGGTAAAGGTTACAAGTAGTTTCATCTGACCATCATGGTCAAAATGATCAAACTCACAGGCAAGCATCAAAGAAATATTTTTTTGCATCTGCAGCAAGCGTTTTGCCTCCTGCCTTGCCGCATCAAGCGGATTATCCGAATCGAAAACAGCATATACAGGGCCCACCAGGCCATAATGACCGGCTGCTTCGGCCAACGGAATATTGGCCAGCGTATAGCTGAAAAGGACCGGACTTGCAAACTTGGGATTTAGAGAGAACGTGGCGGCAAAATTCAAATCCGTACTTAAGGAACCTTTTCTGCTTCCGCCAATTAAACCCACATTTTCCCCTTTTGCTGCCAGGTTCCTGCCATTTTCGAGCAGACCGGCATCGTTTAAAACACGTCCAGCCTCAACAACAACGGCCCTGCTCAATGGCGGCATCCTCCCCCATTGCCTGGGAATATCACCTAGCAAAGCTAAAGTTTCAGCATCAGGAGTGCTTAAAAAAGCGTAGGAATTTTTTTTATGAACCAGTTGAGTATTTATTGACCACACCATGAGTAAAAAAGTAACTTCTCAAAAAGTGGTGATATACCGACAACCTCCCCCTTTATTAAAGGGGGATTGAGGGGGATTTGTTTATAGGTTGCCACCACTTTTTGAGAGCTTACGTAAAAAAAGGGCTAAAATGTAATTCCCATGAGAAACTTTGTCGAATTCAATGGATCATTCGGGCTTTTTGTGCCGGCATTTGATATATGATGAAAACGGCCTTCAAAAAGAAGATCATGTTTTGAATTCATTCTGTATTTTACTCCGCCACCGAATTGATAATTGCCGTTCCATTTAGACCCCAGTCCAGGAATATCTGCATCAGTATAGAGAGGTCCTCCGCCTGCAAACAGGTAGGGTTGTATTTTTTTGTCAGAAGTAAAGGTATAACATGCCAGAAAATTCAACCCGATCATTGGTGAGGTGTCAGGATTAAAAAGTAGATGAACCGGCAGTTCAATAAGAAGGGAATGATTTCCCCTGTACCAGAAAGAGCCAATGTCTTCATACAGGATATGACCATAGCGCAGCACTATATCAATTGTTTCCACCCGTTCCTCGGTTTGTCCCCAGCCTGGATGACTGGTTCCATAACCGGAGAGAAGCGCCCAGCTATCGGGCGGCCTGTCAATGGCCTCAGCTTGTCCGCAAAAACAAAAAAAACCTACAAAAGCAGACGAAAACAAAGAGAAAACCCCTCTCTTCAACGACTGCCTTTTCATGGTAAATTTTGCCCGCCCCACATGCTTCCTTTAATGGTTCATCAATCCTTTTTGACTGGGAGCCAACAGAGCGGATCTGCTGCCAGGTAATCCCCTGTGACCTGGTAGGCATGGCCGCGACAGCCATAGCACTGATCACTTATATCACAATCAGCACAATGTCCTTTTATGTTTGTGCGGATATTTCGTAAATCCTGAATCACTTTACTGTTCGTTAAAATATCGCTAAGTTTCTGCTCGCGAATATTTCCGGCTGAAACATTGACACCGGGGCATGGATGTACTTCTCCATTTGAAGTGATGGTGCAGGAATATTCATGACGAGCGCATTGGGAGGCAACCAGCGGAGGGTGAGGTGTCCAGTGACAACCAAGTTCCTCAGCGTCTATCCTGGCCAACGTTTCAAAAAGTGTTTTTATCTCATCAGGAGAAACTTCAAGTTCCGGATGGTCGGTTGCCCGTCCCTGGAGAGTCATAACCTCAACATACGGGACTATTTCCTGTCTGCGGGCCCAGCGCCACAGGTCCGGCAATTCATCGTAATTCTGCCGGCAAATAATTGTTTCAATGCCCAGGCTGTGCTCTTCATCCGGATACCCTGCTTCCCGCAATGCAGTCAGCCCCTTGTTGATAGCGGCAAGTGTCCCTTCACGGTCAGCCAGGTAGTCTTGGATGGCGGCCTTGCGGCTGTTCATTTTAATAACCACTCCCACCCCCCGCATATATAATTTCCTGGCAAAATCAGGGCTCATCAAGGTGCCGTTGGTGAACAGGTCAACCACAAGATTTTGGTTTATGATAAAATCAAGCACTTCAAACAGCTGGGGATAAAGCAGGGGCTCCCCTCCGCCGAGTACGATAATTTTTCTGGCTCCAAGCTGAACTGCCTGCTCAACAACATCTTCAATTTCAGCAAGGGTCAACTCATGATCCAGAGGCTTTCCTGATGAGGCATAGCAATAGACACAACGAAGATTACATGTCCTCGACAATTCCAACTCCATGGACAACAAACCGTTTCGCCTGCGTGCTTCCGCAATTTCCTCCGGGGAAAACTCCATCCCCAGCTGATCACCTAAACATGTCATTATTTATAAAAAATCCTTAAAAAACTTCCGCCACAAATTTTATGAACGAAAATCAAAAAATTTTTTCAGCTTCCGGCCACCATCCTTGCCCATAACAGCAAGAACTTCTGCCTGTTTTTTTACCACTACCTCTGGTCGTACACGGAGATGAGCCTGCAGTATCTCTTCAACTGTTTGCCTGGTAATCTGTTGGGCATCTGTGCCAACTACAACAGTTATTTCATCTGATAAATCGGCGGCAGCACGAACCTCAACATAAACTGTCTGCACTGCACATTCCTGCAGTGCATGAAAAATCATTTCAGGATAGAGCGTTGTCCCTTTATATTTTAAACGTTGGGACAACCGGCCTTCTATGGGGCCTAGTCGCTTCGTCTGCCAGCCACATTGGCAAGGTGTCCCATCCAGGCGAGCAACGTCACCAGTCCGAAAACGTACTAAGGGAAATCCTTCCACTCCTAAAGGGGTGACGACAATCTCACCAGCCTGTCCATCCGGCAAAAGATCACCGTTATCATCGACAATCTCAACGATCATTAATTCAGGATGAACATGACCACCACAGGAGGCTGAACATTCACAAAATGCGGTTTCAAACTCAGTGGCACCATAGGAAGAATAGACCTTTGCCGCCCATGCTTCTTCCAGTTGTTGTCCCAATGGAGTAAGGCTGTAACCAGAGCTGCGAATCGGCTCACCAATGGTTACCAGCGATTCAATGCCGCATTTTCTTGTATTGATCCCATTTTCTTTCCCCCAGACGGCAAGACGTAACAAAAAAGATGGAACACCAACAATGGCCTTTGGCTGTAATTTTTGAATCAAATGCCATTGCCTGGCCGGCTGACCTGGTCCGCTTCTTATAGCAGTTGCACCAAGGTGTACCAGACCTGAATAATAGGCGAGACCGGCAATAAAACAACGGTCAAGAGTAACGGTCAGAAGGACCTTGTCTCCTTTTCGTATTCCGGCGCCATAGAATCCCATTGTTTCATTAAAAGCTAAACGATCGAGATCCCTTGTTGTGTACGGGACAACTATAGCTTCTCCGGTGGTTCCTGATGTTAAAGCGATATCTACTGGGGTAATAGCATTACCAACACCAAAAAGAGATTGATCCTGGTCAATATCCTCTCTGCTTGTCAGAGAAAGTCGGGCAAGATCCTTGATTGATAAAATATCATCAGGGGAGAAACCGGTTTGTCTGAAAACATTTTTATAATAAGGGACGCATGCAGCATGCCGCAGGTATTCTCGAAGTAACTTAACTTGATGAGATTCAACCAGTGTTGCATCAGCTACTCTAAGACGTAAGGCATGTTGGAAAGAAAACGTGGTGGAGTTAGATGGATCCATGTTGTCGTTTTTGGCTGTCTAAAACTGAACTTTTGGGATTCTTCCTCAAAACACCTGGGACTGATGAAAAATGGAGGTTTTCCTGAAGTGTTTTCTCGATAATATGGAAAACATTGTCTCGCAAGGCTGTAATGCTTTGCTGCTTGTCAGCATGGGTATCAGGATAAACTGGGTCATGGAGAATCAACTTAACTTGGCCTGGAGACAAAAAACGTTGACCAGGAGATAAAACTCCTCCCGAGCCAAGGATACAGACCGGCACCACCGGATATCCTGTTTCCACGGCAAGGGCAAATGCACCTTTTCTGAAACGGCCGAGTCGGCCATCCCTGGAACGGTGTCCTTCGGGCCAGATAGTCAGGGAGGAGCCTGAATTCAGAAGAACCTCCCCCTTCGTCCTGATCTCATCCCAACCATCTTCAGCATTAATATAACCAGCAAATCTCATCAATAAACCATAGATGGGGATCGCGAACGGCCAGGAGGTGACAAAACAATTTTCTGTGGAAAGCGCCCCGAAGAGGTAGGGATCTATAGCGGAATTATGATTAGCTACAAGAATTGCAGGAAAATGAATTTTTTCTGCCTTATTTTCAACTGTAACCGGTGCCATGAAAGGAATGACACAAACGAGTATCCAGCCATAAAACCGGATGGCCCGTCTCAGTGCTGAACCAAGGGAGCGACCCAGGATAAAGACATTGATCAAAATTATCCAAGGCAGCAACACAAATCCTACCAGTGTCACAAAGGTAAAGGCAACCCAAAAATAAAAATTAAAAAACAGCTTTTTCAAAATTTTATTCGCTACAATTTATTTTCAGATTTTAAACGAAGGAGAAATTGGAATAGATCGTCCATTGTTCTGATTGAACGTAATGCCTCTTCATCAGTTAATTTCATCTTAAACGTTTTCTCCAGTACCACGACCATATCTACAGCATCCAGGCTATCAAGTCCCAAGTCATCATAGAGGGTAGCATCCGGGCCCATTTTATCTGGGTCAAGTTCAAATTCTTCCGCCAGTACTTCAACAACCTTCCGGCGAAGTTCCTCATCAGACATCATGAATCCATGCTCCTTATTGCCAAAGCAGCATTAACACCACCCAAGGCAAAATTATTTTTCAGTACAGTTTTCATGCTGTGTTTTTTTAGCGAGGAAACCAGATTGACCACCGCACATTCGGGATCAGCATCCTCAAGATTAAGTGTAGGTACAACCTCTTGCCTCTGAAGCATTTCAAGCAGAATAATGAGCTCAAGGGCTCCCGCAGCTCCAAGGGTATGGCCGATATATCCTTTAAATGAGCTTACCGGAGTGTCGCTGTTCACCGCCAGATTGATCGCTGCCGCTTCGGCCCTGTCTCCAAGTTCAGTCCCGGTGGCATGGGCATTTACATAATCAATTTCATCGGGCTGCAAACCAGCCTCCTGCATGGCATTTGTCATAGCGCGAGCCATGGAATCTTTATGAGGATTAGCAATATGCTCACTGTCATTGACATTGCCAAAACCCAGAATCTCACCATAAATCCTGGCTCCACGCTTACGGGCAACATCAAAATTTTCTAAAACAAGTATTCCACCGCCACCTCCGCAGACAACGCCATCACGATCTTTATCAAAGGGGCGTGGAGTATGCTGAGGATCATCATTTCTGGTTGAGGCGGCCCGGAGGAGATCAAAAACACCGGTGACAGAGGGATGAACTTCATCGGCACCACCACACAACATCACATCCTGTCTGCCGGTCTGTATCATAAGATAGCCAAGCCCTATGCTCTGAGCTGCAGATGTACACGCACTGACCGGTGTCCATTGTTCACCTTTAATGCCCAACGCCAGACACACATTCGCGGCACAACTATGGCCCATCATTTTAAAAAACTCGCCTGATTTTATCTGCTCAACAGCCATATCAGGCAAAAAGCGGGAATAAAAATCCTGATATGCCGTAGGACTGCCAGTGGTTGAGCCAATAGCCACTCCGGTCTTTCCCGACACCAGCTGCTCTTCTGCCAAAGCCGCATCCTTGATGGATTCTTGAGCAGCCAATGTTGCATAAAGTGCCATTAGGCCCATGGTGCGCCTCACTGTTCTCGGCAACATTTTTTTCGGATCAAACACTGGGACAGGTGCTGCGAGCAGACTCTTCAAGCCTTTAATATGGCTCCACTCGTGCATTGTACATACAGCGGACCGACCCGCCCAAACATTTTCCAGGAGTGTTTCAACTCCAAGCCCAAAAGGAGATACAGCCCCTCGTCCAGTTATAACAACCCTGTTTACCGGCATTGCCTGACTTCCTCCCACAAGGGCTCAAGGCTTAATACCTCTCCGGCACTGACCATTCCGGCGAGTGCAGCTCCGACGACACCGGTCATAAGAGTGGATTGTCCGCTTAACAACAAACCGGGCAAGCGGGTACGTGCAGAAGGATTAAATTGATCTAAACAATGCATAGCACCATAAGCTGCTCCTTGGGGTGATGTTAATTCATCACGAAAGGTAAGCGGTGTGCCAACTGCCAGTGGACGAATTGTTCCACATCCCCCCCCCCACAATTCTTCCGCAGCATGAAGCATCTCATTGCAAATTTTATCTTTAAATAAACTATACGAATAAGGCCGATTCCCTTTAGAACTGTTATGGTATAACTCAACATCCTGCCAGTAAGCCGGCCGAAGTAATATAATACCGTTTTCTTCACGAGGCAAGCTTTCAGCAACTCGTCCTCTTGTTCTTGTCATCAGAAGAGCACGTTTATGAAGTGGTGTATCAACTGATCTCGGCAACACATCGACCCCGGCATGGACATGAAAATAATTAGTGAAATCAAAAGATTGTGTATCTAAAACACCAGTCATGCTTCCAAACACAGCAAACATGGAAAGGCTGTTTTTCAATTCTTGCAAACGTGTCCGATAAGCAGGACGAAACACAGAGACTGGAGCCATATCAATAACTGCGGCAGGATGCCCGGTGTATATAACGTGCCGGCACGTTATGAGTTCTTCCCGGGAAGTCCTTACTCCTGTGACTTTTTCATTGTCAGCAAGTATTGACTCTACCGACTGTCCCGTCAGAAACTGAACACCATACCCTTTAAGTACTGCCAGAAATGCATCAACAATAGCCTGACCTCCACCAGCGACAGCATAGGCCCCGGAATAGTACCCATGGGCAACCATGGCATGCACTTCAAGAGAGGCTTGTCGAACAGGTACGCCATATAAAAAAGCCGGCGCAGCCAACACCGCAAGCAAATATGGATTATCGGTTAATTTTTTTAAATAATCGGCCAGTGACCGGGGTCTGGATTTATAACCTTGCAGAAATGACGTCAGGGAAAGTCTCGTGTTATAAAACGGTATTGTCTCACAAATTTTCTGAACTGTGGAAAAATAGGAATCGATTGCGGATGACTCGGCGGGAAAATGTTCTTTCAGTTCAGCTGATAGTCGATCATATGAATAATAAACATGTATCGGCTGATCAAAACCTTTAATGTACAGGTTGTCGTACCCTGTGGTAGCATATGGGATGATAGAAAGTTCCGGTAATATATCACAGTATTGCCAGAGACGTTGCAAAATTTCCCCTTCACCGAGGCATCCTGTATAATGAAAACCCACATCAAAAGATATTCTGCTTCGCTTAAACTGTTTTAAGGCTCCACCCATCCTGGTTTTTTTTTCAACAATGACAACCTGCCTGCCCTTTTTTGCCAAAATAGCTGCAGCGGTTAATCCAGCAATACCGCTGCCAATAACAACAACATCAGCTTTCATCTGACAACCTTTACAACAAGACAGCCGTTAACACCACCAAACCCAGCGGCATTACACAGAAAATATTGAGGAGATGCGCTTAGCGTCCGGCCTGGTACATCCAGACCTTTGATGCATTCATCAGGCTGATCAAGGTTTGAATGTCCCGCCACAAAACCAGCTTGACTCATCAAAAGGCCATACACAACCTGTGAAGCACCAGCCATCCAGAATTCATGCCCTGTAAGTGATTTTGTGACTGCAACTATAGGGCTTTTGCCGCCATTTCCGATGTCAAAAAGGCGGCACAGTGCTTCCGCCTCCTTTTGATCACCAGCCTGAGTTGACGTGGCATGGGCCATTACCATTTCAATATCGTCACTTTTCAGGCCGGCATCACTGATTGCCAGACCCATGGCCCGCTCCAAACCTTCACCACTGGGAACTGCAATATGGTAACCATCAGACGAGGTGCCATAACCGGAAATCTCGGCAATAATCGAAGCTCCCCGCTTCATGGCACTTTCTTTATCTTCAAGAAAAAGAGCCGCCGCTCCACCACTTGGAATCAAGCCGTCACGATTTTTATCAAAAGGACGTGAAGCTCTTGCAGGTTCATCCTCCCGCCTGGAAAATGCGCCAATGGCATCAAAACTACACATAGATTGCCATGAAATTTCCTGGGCACCTCCACAAATCATCCTGTCCTGTTTTCCTGTTGCGATCAACTCGGCAGCCTGGCCAATAGCCATGGCCCCACTGGCACATGCCCCGCTTACAGACCATGAAGACCCATGCAGCTGAAATTTAGTGCACAAATTCAATGTGATGGTGCTTGTCAGCAAACGAAAGATATGGCCACTCCCGATCCCTCTTGTTCCACCTGCTTCTCGCAACATGTCACACTGTTCAACTCCAGTGACAACTGATGAATCATTACCAAAGACAAGACCGGTTCTGTCATCCCCTGCCAGGCTTTCTCTGTTCACACCCGCTTGATCAAGGGCCTGAGAAATCGCATCATAGGCCCACAAACCAAATTCAGGAAGTGTTTTACGATATCTTCTTTCAAGATCAGAACGATTCTCAAATCCACGAATAATTCCGCTCAAACCACTGCGAAATCCAAGATTTTTCCTTTCATCTAAAAGGACAACTCCACTTTTCCCGGAATGAAGAGATTCCCGAACTTCACCACGAGACAATCCTATGGACGAGACAATGCCCATCCCTGTAACCACAACTGTTCGTTTACTATGCGAATTTATTTCCATCGTGTTTTCATCGCGTCCGCCTTCACTCCACAAGGTGGGCCAAAACCAACGTGTGCGCCTCTTTGTGCAATCATGGAGGTTTCCCTGTCAATAGGGACTACACCCGTACAACTACATGCATCCAGCATGAAAGGCTATAAATGCCAAATGTATCTCATGTACGCTCCAAATAATCCTCACAAAATTATAACCATCTGATACCTAATTTGATATGAAAGAATCGATAACGATCTTCCTGTTATAATACGCTATTTCTAACCGGATATCACTCATTCATGATCATTAAACAGAAAACCGGGAACACCGCATGCCTGATCCCTGCCAATCTCACCTGCGTGCACACGCTTTTCAAATTTACGTCCCGCACAAATTACTGATTATCTTCATACTGCCATGGTCAACATACTTCTCAATGTCCCGGCAAGTTGGAATATAGGGATATTAACTTTTAAGAATGAAATTTAGAGTTTCATAGTTTGCTTAAAATATTTCGTGCTCCCTTTTTCAAAATGCAGAAAACATTCCTATTGACCCTAATAAAGATACCTATTAACATA
>JAYEPA010000160.1:0-35989 GCA_034723545.1 Thermodesulfobacteriota bacterium
TAGCCCTTGATGAACTCACACAAAAATTTATCCGCTTTTGCTGTGTCAGATAAAATTCTATCACAATCGTAACTATTCAGCTGCACTCCATCTTCGCCCATATTTGGCCTTCTCGAATAACACTAGTATGCTTCAAAGCCCAAAATGAACGAATATGAAGCACATCTGAACAGTTACAGACCGAGTTTTTCGGAATATTTTACCTACGCTGAATAATTACTCACAATCAAAGCGGATAAAAGATAATTTTAATATATTCAAGCACATATCGCATGTCAAGAAATTAAAAAGCCTTAAGACCGTAACTCATTAAAATAATAGAACAAACAGCTTCATATTAAACCTTTTTTTTATTTTCAAAAATTCCGGCTTGACTTGAGTCAATGATTTTGTTCTTTTAACACGATAAAGAATCATTCGTAAATAAAGTAAGATACAGGATCGCAGGATCCAGGATCGAATTAAAACAATACGCATTTTTTCACTCTCCCCGTTACAGCAATTCAGCACGAAGCATGAAAGCTGATCCTTTCTCGAAGATCGAGGTTTTAAGGAAATAGCTTTCATAATAAACCATATTTTGTGGAGGATATATGAAGAAAAAATTAGTGAACATTTTCATGGGATGCGCTGTAGGCCTGCTCGCTCTCAGCTCCCAGGCAATGGCAGGAGACGCCTGTATTGACTGTCACACCAAGGTCTCACCCGGCCAGGTTCAGGACTGGAAGGCCAGTCTGCACAGTGAAAACGATGTCACCTGTTCAACCTGTCACGGTGAAAAACATAGCAAGGCTGAAGATGCCAACCTGGCCCAGTTGCCGGCCGAGTCTGTCTGCGCCGAATGTCATGAAGAGCAGTTCGACGGCTTTTCCCACGGCAAGCATAACTTTGGCTGGACTTCACTGAATGCCATGCCTGTTACCCATGTTGAACCTGACGAATTAATGGAAGGCGGCCGGGGTTGCGGCGGCTGTCACAACATGGGCATCAAGTCAGAGGCTCAGAAAAAAGAACAGATCGACAAGGGCTACCGTTACCAGAATAACTCCTGCGACGAATGCCATACCAGACATACCTTCTCCAAAAAAGAGGCCCAACAGCCCCAGGCCTGCCAGCAATGCCACATGGGTTATGATCATCCCCAGTGGGAGATGTGGTCAAGCTCAAAGCATGGCTCGCGCTGGTTTGCCAAACAAAACGGCGCCCTGCCTGAAAGCGCGATGGCCCCAACCTGTCAGACCTGTCATATGCCTGAAGGCAGCCATAACAACCACACTGCCTGGGGTTTCCTGGGTGTAAGACTGCCCCTGCCTGAGGATCCTCAATGGGCCGCAGACCGGGTTGTCATCCTGAAGGCCCTGGGTGTTCTCAATCCCGAGACCGGCGAGCCTACTGCCCGCCTGGATGCAGTTAAAGCCGTTGACATGGCCCGCCTGGACCAGGAATCCTGGCAGAAAGAGCGGGACAAGATGATTAAGACCTGCAGCCAGTGCCATGCTGCAAGCTATGCCAAAACCCAGCTTGACATGGGTGACAGCATGCTGCAGAAGGCCGATCGTCTCCTGGCCCAAAGCATCGAAACTGTTGCTGCGCTGTACAAAGACGGCATCATCAAAAAGCCGGATGCTTACTCTTTCGCCTATCCTGATTTCCTCTTTTTCATGCGGACCGGCGGCGGTGACCTGAAGCAGGCCACCTATATTGAGCAGGTTCTTTTCCAGATGTACATGAAACATCGGATGCGGACCTATCAGGCCCAGTTCCACGTGAATCCCGACTATGCCTACTGGTATGGCTGGGCAATGATGACCAAGGATCTGGTGGAAATTGAAGATCTGGCTCACACCATGCGGGCAACCCATGGGAAATAAATAAAAAGATTCAAAGGGGCAGAGGGCTGAGGTTCAGAGGGGGCGGTTATCACTTTGATCTTTAGCTCCTGCTCAGCAATGTGTTGTAAACAAAAAAGGCGCCGGATTTATTCCAGCGCCTTTTTTTATCGATTTTTTCTGTGGATAAAGAAACATTTCGAAAAAATAAGCACAGTCATCGACTGTTGATATCGAAATCTCATAAGTTCGCGTACCTACGAGCATTATTTTTTCAAAATACCGAAGAGTTGGGAAAAAATGGCGTTCTCGGACAGCCTCCTAGGGATAAAGTTCCTGACACATTTTCACCTCATCCAGTGCAGCACATAACGAATAATAGACCAGCGATGCTCAGAGGGATCCACAGGCAGTTGATCCTGTATCCAGTAGTCATACAGCCTGCATACAGCCTGCTCATGGTTCCGTCTTTCGTTTTTCAGGTAGACTATTCAGATGACCAGTCATAATTATTCCCCCTGTTTCAAACGAACATTATATGGCCAAACCGCCTGCAACAATGATTAAGAAAGGTGGAATGGTTGGCGATTTCCCCTCCGAAGGTCTCACAAGCCCGCTATCTGCCCCTTCACCGCAGGTGGCTACACCTCATTCTCCTGAATAAAAGCCCGGATAAGATCTGAATCAGCATCAAGCACTTCACAGCGCGAATCTTTTTCCGCAAGACCCGCAAGGCCCGGAGGCAGCTCAATGGGTCTGCCAATCGCTCTTTCAACAGCCTCACCGAACTTGGCGGGGTGGGCCGTGGCCAGACAAACCATGGGAGTTTCCCCATCGGCAAGGGCCTCGGCGGCCCCTACCCCCACGGCGGTATGGGGATCAAGGATATATCCATGCTCTTCATAAAAATCTCTGATGGTCTCAAGAGTTTCCTGTTCGGAAATAGTTTTCGTCCTGAAATTTTCCCTGATGGTCACCTGCTCTTCTGTCGAAAAACGTAAACTGCCGCTTTCGGCAAATCCTTCCATGGCGGCCCGCGTCCTGTCCGCATCTTCTTCATAAAGATAATAGAGAAAGCGTTCAAAATTACTGGCCAGCTGGATATCCATGGACGGACTGCAGGTCTGCACCACCTTGCCCAGTGAGTATTCGCCATCTTGAACGAAACGAGTCAGGAGATCATTTTCATTGGTGGCCAGAACCAGACGGCGAATGCGGCCGGGCATGAGAGATCTGGCGACAAAACCGGCAAAAATATCGCCGAAATTGCCGGTTGGCACGGAAAAATCAACCTTTGTTCCCGGTTCGGTCAATTTCAGGGCCGCATAAACGTAGTAGACCACCTGGGCCACGATTCTGGCCCAGTTAATGGAATTAACGGCGCCGAGATGATGTCTGGTTTTAAAGTCAATGTCATTAAAAATTGATTTGACAATGGCCTGACCATCATCAAAAGTTCCGCGGATGGCCAGGTTAAAAACATTGGCATCCGTAACCGTGGTCATCTGCAGCTCCTGAATCCGGCTCACCCTTTTATGGGGATGGAGGATAAAAATGTTGATGCGTTCCTTTCCCCGCACCCCGTAAATTGCCGCACTGCCGGTGTCGCCGGAAGTGGCGCCGAGAATATTCATCTTTTCACCACTCTCAGCCAGGAGATATTCAAAAACATTGCCTAAAAATTGCAGGGCAACGTCCTTAAAGGCCAGGGTCGGGCCGTGAAAAAGCTCCATGATATGCAAATGATCAAACCGGACCAGTGGCGTAACTTCCGGATGATCAAAGGTCTCGTAAGAACGTTTGATCAGATCGCGCAGGTCGGCAGGAGGAATATCGCTGATAAAAAGCGACAATACCTCAAAGGCAAGATCCGGATAACTGAGTTCCCGCCAGGCGGCAAGCTGTTGTTCTTGGGCAACAGGCAGGCTTTCCGGCAGGAGCAGGCCGCCGTCAACGGCCAGTCCCATCATTACCGCTTCTTTAAAGGAAATGGGGGAAATCCCACCTCTTGTACTGATGTATTTCATAACAGACTCTCCCCTTCCATTTCAGCAGGGATCGGTAGATCAAGCAGGGTCAGAATTGTCGGGGCAATGTCTTTCAAAGCGCCACCATTTTGTAAATCTCTGCCCATATAATTATCATTGATCAGGCAAAAAGGCACCGGATTGAGGGTATGGGCTGTGAAAGGCTCATGGGTTTCTTCATTCCACATAATATCGGCATTACCATGGTCGGCCGTGATCAGAACCGTGCCATCCATCTCCTGTATCTTCTTCACAAGACGGCCAAGACATTTATCCACCGTCTCACAGGCTGCAACCGCCGCTTTCATTTTACCGGTGTGGCCAACCATATCGCCGTTGGCAAAATTTAATATGATCAGGCTGTACTTGTCCTTGTCCAATTCAGCAAGCAGCGTATCCGTGATTTTATCGGCGCTCATCCCAGGCTCTAAATCATAGGTCGCCACATCCCTTGGCGACGGAATCAGGACCCGATCTTCCAGGGGAAAGGGCTCCTCCCTGCCACCGTTGAAAAAAAAGGTCACATGGGCATATTTTTCCGTTTCGGCAATCCGCAGTTGCCGCAGGCCATGGCTGCTGATCTCCTCACCCAAGATATGGGTCAGTGACAGGGGAGGAAAGAGAATGGGCAGATCAAAATCCTTGTCATACTGGGTCATCATCACAAAATCAGTGAGCAAGGGACGGTCCGAGACATCAAAACCGTCGAATTTTTCCATGGTAAAAGCCCTGGTCAACTCCCTGGCCCGGTCAGCCCGAAAATTGAAAAAAAGAATCGCATCGTCATCCCGGATGGTGGCTACCGGGTCTGCATCATCATCCAGCAGGATAATCGGTTTGATGAACTCGTCGCTCTCTCCGCGCTCATAGGCATCGAGCACAGCCTGTACCGGATCAGCGGCTGTCTCTCCCCTGCCGTTCACCAAGGCCTGCCAGGCAACTTCAACCCTTTCCCAGCGGGTATCCCGGTCCATGGCATAATAACGTCCGGTAATGCTGGCAATGCGGCCAAAGCCGATTTTGGCCAGCTCTTCCTGCAACTGCCGTATGTAGTCTACTCCACTGTGCGGCGGGGTGTCCCTGCCGTCCATAAAGGCATGAATAAAAATTTTTGTAAGACCATTTTTCACCGCCACCCTCACCAACGCCAGAAGATGATCAAGATGACTGTGGACGCCGCCGTCCGAAACCAGACCCAGCAGATGCAGACTGTTTTTTTTGGCCGATAACTTCTCCATGGCGGCGACAAGGACGTCGTTTTCTTCCAGTTCATCGATTTCCACCGCCCGGTTGATCCGAGTAAAATCCTGGTAAACAATCCGGCCGGCGCCAATGTTCAAATGACCAACCTCGGAATTCCCCATCTGCCCTTCCGGCAGACCCACGGCCCCGTTGTGGGCAGCCAGAGTGGTACAGGGGTATTTCTCCGCCCATTGATCCATATTCGGCGTATCAGCCACGAAAACTGCATTGGTTTCGGTTGGAAGGCCAACACCCCAGCCGTCAAGAATTGCCAGCAACAGCGGTTTTGACTTACTCATATAATTCTCCTTCGTAACTGTTCAGCAGCACACCTGAAAAATTATTATCCTTCCTTTATATCGACTCGGGGAGCGTCATGCCACAATCCCTCCAGATCATAAAAGGATCGGGACTCATGATAAAAAACATGAACCACGACATCATCAAAATCAAGCAACACCCAGAGACCTTCACGCAAGCCTTCTGTGGCGCTTTCCCTGTTCCGCTTTTTACAGAGCGCACCGTTTACGGCGTCTGCCAACCCCTGAACATGACGGGTGGATCTGCCGCTCATGATGACAAAATAGTCGGTAAACGAGGAAAGACCACGAACATCCAGGATAATGAGATCTTCAGCCTTCTTTTCCAAAGCCGACCGACCGGCTAGACGGGCCAGTTCAAGACTTGATTTTGTTCGATGTTTTTTCTCAATCTGTTTCATAAATCACTCAATAGGTCAATTACGAATTAAAAATTACGAATGAGGAATTTAAAGGAATTAATCTGATGAGAAAACACCGAAATTCGTAATTCATAATTTTTAATTTTTAATTTTTAATTTCTCTTTTTCCCTAACCCATCACAATGCTTCTAAAAATGAAAGCAGTTCCCTGTGCCAGAGATCAGGATGTTCGAGATAACAGGGATGGGGAGCAGAGTCAATAACGAAAAACCGCGAATTGTTGATTTCTTTCTCCAGGAGATAACCGTTGCTGATGGGAGAAATTGCGTCTTCTCCGCCCCAGACAATCAGGGTGGGCGCCTTTATCCGGGAAAGATACTTCCGGTTCTCCTTCACGCCAACTGCTCCGATTAGAACCAGTCCGCCGACAAGATCGGGATGGTTGACGGCAAACTCCAGACTGATGCGACCGCTCATCGACGGTCCAACCAAAATCGGCGCGGACATCTTTTCCCGGAGAATCAATTCCTCAATGACCTGGTCTGGTTGCAGATCGCAGGATTTTGTCCGGCCAAAGCCGGGTAAATCCAGGGCAGTCACCCTGTATCCTGCCTCTGCCAGCTGCTCCAGTGTTCCCAGTTTTCTCCAAGTGTCACCATTAAATTTCATACCATGCAGCAGGACAATATGTTTTCCCGTCTTCGTTCCAGCCTGAAGACAACAGACCTCACATGGCCCGAGTGTAATCATTTTTTCACGAATATCCAATACCATACCATCTCCTTCCAGATTAAAGGCTGATCCGGCTATTTTACAAAAAAAGCGTCACTGCCAATACCGTTGCAATATTGAGAAAATACAGAAAATTATTCGCTCAATTTCGGATTTCGGTTTTGTCAGCCATTCCCAAAGCAGAAATCCCGAATCCAAAATAAAAATACACCCATGAGAGCGAGTAGCGCAAGAAATCATTCGCTTTTCCAGGACAGATGGACAAAAAAATATCCAATTCAGGGAATGATAAAGTGATAGGGGGGACTGTCGCCAAGACTTGACAACATGATTATAACAATAAAAAGTTACATTCCAAAAAACCGCGCAGCTCTCTTTCAGCGAAGAATACGCCCTAAAATTAAGGGAAAGCTCAATGCAGGTTAGGGACATCAAGGCTTGAAGACCAATCAGTCCTGGCAGATCACAGTTAACAACCTGAAAACAGCACCAAGCCCATAAATAGTTAGTGCTTGAACGGAAAGTGCCCATCCTAATTTTAACACGGGTTGCGGGCGATTCTTTGTGGCGAAGATTTTTTAAAAAGCTGTGTATCTATTCAGCGTATGTAAAAATATTACGAAAAACTCGGTCTGTAACTGTTCAGATGTGCCCCATATTTGTTCATTTAGAGATTCGAAGCGTACTAATGCTACTCGAGAAGCTCTAAATGGGCGAAGATGGGGTGCAGCTGAATAGTTACAAAGCTGTTAGCAATTAGCTTTTAGCCGTTAACAGCTAATCGCTAAAATCTTCATTTTAGAATCGGATCTTAACGCCTTGAATAAAGGCTATTTTTGACTTTCCGTTCAAGCACTAGTTAAGCGGAACCTATAGCATAATGAGAAATGAAATGATCAAGCTGTTCTTCCTGCTCTTTGCTTAATTGACCGAATTTGAGACACAGACGTTTCATAACAATCGTACTGAAAGTATACTGCGCGGGAAGCAGAATATCAGCTACGGCTTCAAAAGGCAGGTGATCCAGATAAAAGCCGTCAATCGACATTAAAATATCAAGTTTTACCGCCGGAGTCAGCTCGATCTCGGAATCGGTCTTCATGTAAGTAAACGCCAGACCGTTTTTGCTCACATCAATAATTGAACCAAGAATCGTGGGGTTCGGATTAAAAAAAGCCAGGGCCCCTTCTTTTACTTTAAAACGCTTATATTTTCTTAATTCCACTAAAGGTTTTTCCATATCCATAAAAAAACACCTCTTTCGCTAAAGAGAAGACAATTTAAAAAAAATAATATATTATAAAAAAGTAAAAGCAAAAAACATACCGCACACTATATCTATATTTTCATTATAAAATCAAGCAATTATAAACTAAAAACAAAATGACGGGCATCGTGCAACTTCTTTTTTCCGCCCAAACGGATTTTTTTCCGGAAAACCAAAATAAAATGAATATAAAAATCGAGTCATCCGAAAGGAAGTCTGATAAGACATCCGATAAACAAACATAGCGAGACATCTTCTTTCACCTTTCAATTTTGCTGCAAATCTTGTTCATGTTTGCCGTTTGACTTCTGCTACAAGTGGAGTATAATCGCGCCCCAGCAGGACAAAAGCCTCTCATCGAGCACGGAAAAACCAGCTCATCATAGGCCAGCAAAAAAATCGTAACGCCCCAAATGTCAGGCTCTAGATTGAAGGCTGAAATGAAAATCAGCCGCCAATCTACTTTTTAATACTGAAACAGGAGTTTCTTGATGAATAAATCCTTAAAATGGAAAATGTTTCTTCTCGTTTTCCTGGTCTCCTTCTGCGGAGTCACTCTTTTATCAACATTTTATAAAGATACTCCCGAGTGGTGGAATAAGGTTGCCCCGACAGGACTTCACCTCGGCCTTGATCTCCAGGGCGGTATGCACCTGATCATGAAAGTCGACCTCGACAAGGCCATTGAAAATTCTCTTGATTTTGCTGCGCAGGACCTGAAAGCCCAGCTTCTCGATCAACGAATTTCCGTGGTGCGGACAAAAACAGCCAATCCCGAAGAAATCATCTTTACCCTGCCCAACACTGAATCTCTGGAGTCCGTAAAACAGATAACCAAGGACGATTTCCCCAACCTGGACATCAAAATCCAGGCCGAGGAAGGATCCTTTCCCAGGATCACTCTCACTCTGAAAGATGACCAAATTGACTTTATTAACAAAAATGCCGTTAACCAGTCCCTTGAAATCCTCAGAAACCGAATTGATCAGTTTGGTGTGACTGAGCCGGTGATTCTCCGCCAGGGCCAGGATGAAATTATTATCCAGCTGCCGGGCGTCAAGGACCCGGAACGGGCCTTGAGCCTGATCGGCCAGACAGCCCAGCTTAAGTTCAAACTGGTGGACAGCTCCGCCGCGGTCAACCTGCCTGCCCTGATCAAACAGGCAGAGGAAAACGGTCAGTGGAATGCCGGCGAATCCAGGGAAAAGTTGAATCAGGTCCTGCAGCACAGTTTACCGAAAGATACCGCGATCTATTTTGAAAAAGAAGTTAACGCCCAAACCGGCTTAGAACAAAAAATTCCACTGTTGTTGAAAGAACAGGTCCTGATGACCGGTGAAATGGTAAAAAATGCCCAGGTCCGGGTCGGTGGAAGTTTTAATGAACCCTATGTCAGTCTTGATCTCACCGGCCGCGGCAGCAAGGTGTTTGGCCAGATCACGGAAAAAAATGTCAATCAACGACTAGCCATTGTCCTGGACGAGGTAGTTCGTTCAGCGCCGGTCATCCGGGAAAAAATCCTGGGGGGCAGCGCGCAGATTTCCGGCAGCTTCACCTACGAAGAGGCCTCTGATCTTGCTATCATTTTACGGGTCGGCGCCCTGCCGGCACCGGTTTCCATTGTCCAGAACCTGACAGTGGGAGCCTCGTTGGGCCAGGATTCCATTAATAAGGGGATTGCATCCGGGCTGCTTGGCACCTTTCTGGTCCTTATCTTCATGATGGTTTATTACCGCATGTCCGGTATCATTGCCAATTGTGCCCTGCTTCTCAACGTTTTCTTTCTATTTGCCGGATTAGCGGCCCTGCAGGCCACTTTAACACTGCCCGGCATCGCCGGCATTATCCTCTCTATTGGTATGGCGGTTGACTCAAATGTTCTTATTTTTGAACGAATGCGGGAAGAATTCGCCATCGGCAAATCCGTCAAATCAGGGGTTGAAGGCGGTTACGACAAGGCCTTCTGGACCATTGTCGACTCTCAGGTCACCACCCTGATCACTGCCCTGGCCCTTTTTCTTTTCGGTACCGGCCCGATCAAAGGCTTTGCCGTCACCCTTTCCCTGGGCGTCACATTCAACCTTTTCACCACCCTGTTCGCCACCCGTCTGGTCTACGAAACACTGCACAACAAAAAGCTCCTCAAACCTCTCAAGTTTATGCAGTTTATCAGTAAACCGAATCTTAATTACATGAAGATCAAAAATATTACATTTGCCGCTTCCGGCGTTCTGGTGCTTATCGGCCTGCTGGCTTTTGTCCAGGTTCTCCGTGGCCAGGGAAATCTCGGGGTGGACTTCACCGGTGGCACCATCATTCAATACAAGGCGGACCAACCTTTTGCCCTGGAAACAATCAGAGACACCTTTCAGGATAACGGTATGGTGGGAGTTGACCTTCAGCCCGTAACCAATGAAAACCGGCTTATCGTCAAAATAAAAAAATCGACCGATGTTGTGGGTGACGACAGTGAGCAAATCTCAAGAATCCTTGCCACTCATCTCCCGGAACATAATTTTATCATGGAGAGCAAATCGGAAATCGGCTCTTCGGTGAGTGAAATGTTGCGCAACAAGGCCCTGCAGGCCATTGCCATTTCTCTTTTTGGAGTCATCTGTTATCTGGCCCTGCGCTTTGATCTGAGTTTTGGAGTGGCCGCTGCCATTGCCACCTTTCACGATGTCGTTGTCGTCCTGGGGATCTGCTGGGCTCTTAACATTGAAATCACCCTGCTCATCGTTACGGCTCTATTGACCCTGGCCGGCTACTCATTGAACGACTCTGTTGTCGTCTTTGACCGGATTCGTGAGAATATGCGCAAGGACAACCTGCGTCTTGATTTTCAATCCCTTATCAATCTCAGCATCAATGAGGTTCTCAGCCGAACTATTGTTACCTCGCTGACCTCGGCCTTAGTGTTGATTTCCATCTTTTTTCTCGGTGGCACCGTGATTCATGATTTTTCTTTTGCTTTGCTGGCCGGACTGATGGTCGGCACATATTCTTCAATTTTTATCGCCAGTCCGGTGCTTTATCTCTGGCGACGAAACAAATAAAAATGGTAACTATTCAGCGTATGTGAAAATGTTACGAAAAACTCAGTCTGTAACTGTTCAGCAGTGCTCCAGATGTGCGCAAGCAGGCTTATGAACTATAGTAGTCCTATGTGAATCAGCCTGATCGCGTGCAGGTGGAGTGCTGCTGAATAGTTACTAAAAATGGTTACTGCCCAGGTCGATAGGCTATATCCATTTAGACTGTAGAATAAACCGACTTCGATACCTAATAGCCTTTAGCCTACAGCCTAACCAACCTGAACAATGAATAAAATGATGACCGAACTTCCTTCACACATCCGGGAACTGGCCGACGGAGAAATTTTCCATTTTAACTGTCACCCCGGTATTGACTGCTTCACGGATTGCTGCCGGGAGCTTGAGCTGGCTTTGACTCCCTATGATGTCCTGCGGCTGAGGAAAGAACTGAAACTTTCCTCAGCCGAATTTCTGGAACAGTACTGTCTGGTTGAATACGACGAGGAGGATCTTTTTCCCAGAGTCTATCTCGGCATGGTGGATGACGGCAAGGCCAGTTGTCCATTTGTGACTGGCAAAGGCTGCACGGTTTATGGGGGACGACCGGGGGCGTGCCGCATCTATCCTCTGGGCCGGGGAGCCAGCCGTAATCTTTTCGGCCAGAGTAAAATCATCCACATCCTGCTCACAGAACCTCACTGTCACGGCTTCTCGGAACCGGACCAACAGACCATTCAAACCTGGACCATTGATCAGGGGCTGGAATCCTATAACAGGCTCAATGATGAGATGATGGCGATACTCCAGCATGTTGAAATCAAAAACGGGATGAAACTCTCCAGGGATCAGCAACAGCTGTTTCTGAACACCCTCTACAATCTGGACGGATTCCTGGAGAAAAATCCGAATCTCGAGGCTGACGATGATGAAGCCTTGCTGAAACATGCCATCCACTGGCTAAAAAATAAACTCTTTGCATAGGGTCTGTCTCATGAACAACCAGGTCAAGGCTATTGTACTCACCGGCTATGGCACAAACTGTGAAAATGAAATGGCGCACGCCTGCAGATTAGGAGGCGCCGAGCAGGTGGATATTGTCCATATCAGTGAACTGATTTATGGAGATTACTCCCTTGACGACTATCATTTCCTGAATCTGCCAGGCGGTTTTCTGGACGGTGATGATCTTGGCGCCGGTCAGGCAGGGGCTCACCGCATGAAATACGCCACCGTAAAGGACAGCGGAGAAAAACTGCAGAATCAGCTAATCCGTTTTATCAGGGAAGGGAAACTGATTCTCGGCGTCTGCAACGGCTTTCAACTCATGGTCAAAATGGGGCTTCTGCCTGGGTTTGACGAACTGTATGACCTGCGCACCGTCAGTTTGACCTACAATGATTCCAGCCGTTTTGAGGACAGGTGGGCAGATCTTCTGGTCAATGAAAAATCTCCCTGCGTTTTCACCGCAGGCCTGAATCATCTTTATTATCCGATCCGGCATGGCGAGGGAAAATTTGTCGCCAAAGACAATGCCACGTTGCAGCGCATTCAGAACAACAATCTGGTCGCCCTGCGTTATGCCCATCCGAAAACCCTTGAACCGACCATGGAATATCCATACAATCCAAACGGTTCACCGGACGCAATTGCCGGAATATGTGATCCGAGCGGCCGTCTGTTTGGCCTGATGCCTCATCCCGAGGCCTTTCTGCACCGGACAAATCATCCGCGCTGGACCAGGGAAGAGCTACCGGAAGAGGGCCAGGGAATTGCTCTTTTCAGAAATGGCATTGACTTTATCCGGGAGCACCTTTTGCAAGAAAAGGCGGAGAAACAAAAAAGGTAGAGAAGGTAAAAAACCAGAGTGGGGAGATGGAGACTTGGCTGCCCGCCAAAATTTCCATAACTCCAAAGTTTTATTTTTACGACGCCGGCAAAAATTGTCAAACTCGCGGATATCCCAACCAAACACAAGTAACAAAACCAAAACAGCAGGCCTGCCGGCTGGAACGCCAATTCACCGCCTGGCCCAGTTTGTCTCGGAAATGCGAAAGACCATTCTTTTTCTGGGACTGGCCATTGCCGGGGGAACCGCAGGTTTCTATTTTCTCTCTCCCCAAATTTTTGTATTGATTCAGACACACCTGAACCAGAAACTGGCCTTTTTCACGGTGGCCGAGCCCTTTCTGGCCCATGTTAAAATTGCTCTGTCCACCAGCCTGTTCGTCCTCATGCCGGGAATCATTTTCTGTTTCTGGAAAGGACTGGCAAAACCATTTCACCTCTCAAGATCCAACTGCATCTGGTTTATCTTTTTCACCAGCCTGCTCTTTTATGCCGGCTCATTCTTCTGCTATTTTATCACCCTGCCCTTCGGGGTCAAATTCCTGCTCGGTTTTGAATCGGAACAGCTTCAATCATTGATTTCAGTTGGAAAATTCGTCTCATTTGTGACCATTTTCGTATTGGCATTCGGCTTTATTTTTGAACTGCCGATTTTCATGGTCTTTGCCGCCAAGGTTGGGATCTGCCCGAGAAAATCATTTGAAAAAGGCCGCCGTTACGCAGTTCTTGTGATCAGCATTGTGGCCGCCATGCTGACACCTACCCCGGATGTGGTGAACATGCTGCTCATGGGCGGGCCTCTTTATATTCTCTACGAGGCAGGCATTATGACGCTAAAACTGCTGCGTATCAGTTAAAACTGATGATCTCGTAAAAACTATTGGAACCACAGAGTTCACAGAGTGTGACATATTATAATAAAAAATATTTCTCTGTGATCTCCGTGTTCTCTGTGGTGAAAAAAACTTTTTACGAGTTCACCTAAAACTCTCTTATTAAAAATCCATGTTCCTTGAGCAGGGCAGCTGTCACGCCCAGCACGGAATGAACGCCGCAGGATGGACTTTTTGATTTCAGGAAGATACCGCTGACCGGCTGGGCCATGGCGATGGCAAGCACCTGCTTGGCCCCATCGATGAACTGCCCGGTTACATCATTTCCTTCCCTGGTAATCACCCGGGCTCGGCCATCGAGGACATCCCGTCCATTTCCGCCGGTCAAATCGGCGGCTACCCGCGGGGTTGCCAGACCGCCGAGTTGTTCCGGGCACACAGGAATCCAAACTGCGCCTTCAAGCTCCGCCCTGCACTGCGGACAAGGCTTCACCAAGCCGTCATAACGCGTCTTTAATCCCATCAGACAGGCGCTGACCAGATAAACCGGACGAATCCTTTTCTTCATGATATCATTTACAATCATTTTCCTCTCTGATCCTGATTTTTCTTTTCCATTAAAAAAAAATAGTGTAGGTCATAAATAAAGCTTGATACGAATAAATTCTAAAATCAGACATGTCTCTAAAATCTCTTTTTCAACAGCTCAACAAATCGGAACGGCGCAGGATCATACTGGTCACGATCCTGACCTTCTTCCTGACCACGGCCTGGGTTATTTTTTCTCCCCAGGGCGCATTACAATACTATCATCTCAAAAAAAGGATCCAGACTGCCAACAATGAGAATGAGGACTTAAGAGAAAAAAATATGCAGTTACGGCAGGAGATTGAAAAACTGAAAAACAATTCCGACTATCTTGAAGAAGTTGCCAGAAAAGAATTAGGCCTTGTCAAGAAAAATGAAATCGTCTTTACGTTCGAGTAATAGTTGATGTTTTTTGGCTCATGGCAAAACCGGTACCTAGGAGGCTGTTCGAGAATAAACATTTTTTCTCAAATCGAGGCATTTTGAAAAAATAAGCACAGTCATATAGTTGATATCGGAGTCTCGTAACCTCGCTTACCTACGAGCATTATTTTTTCAAAATAACGAAGAGTTGGGGAAAAAGGGCATTCTCGGACAGCCTCCTAGCCATTCACTTTCAAACTGAACCGCTGAATGAATCCAGGTAACTGTTCAGGAAAACTCCTGAACAGTTACGGAAAGGTGGTTAAGTCAAGTTGGTGGTCCAACTGAATTGTTATGAATCCAAATCCCGCAAAATCCAATCCACGCCATCAAGAAGATCGTCGGCAACAAAATCAGGCTGAATCTCCTGTCCGGGCCCGATGTACTCGTAATCACCCCGCCCATAGCCCGTCAGAACCAGAATTCCCCTGGCCTGACATCTGGCGGCAGCTTTGAGATCCGACCAGCGGTCACCGACCACATAGGACTTGCTTAAATCAAGGTCCAGATCCTGGGCTGCGGCAAGAAACAAACCGTTTTTGGGTTTACGGCAATCGCAGTTCAGCCGGAATTTTTCTTCTTTTGCCTCGGGATGATGGGGACAGATATAAATTCCATCAACATGCGCGCCTGCTCCAGCAAGCTCCCGCTCCATCTTGGCATGAACCGCCACCAGCAAAGACTCCGAAAAATAACCCCTGGCTAGACCTGACTGATTCGTCACCACCACCACCGGAATGTTCCTGTCATTGAGCAGCCGGATTGCCCTGGCGCTCTTAGGCAGCATTTGAAAACGATCAATATGGTTGATATAGCCCATCTGTTCGTTAATAGTGCCATCTCTATCTAAAAAGACTCCCGGACGCATAGGCATATATTCCTTCATTCGTAACTATTCAGGTGGGCCACCAAATTGGCCTAACCACCATTCCGCAACTGTTCAAAAGTGCACCCCAAGGGCACGTCCTGCGGGGCGCTTCATATGGGACAAGATGGGTGCTCCTGAATAGTTACCTTCATTCAAATAATTTTAATAAATCCGCACTCCGCAAAATGTGCTTTCTTTCTCCATCCGTGTCAAGGATTTTTGTTCAAGTTTCCCCTAACGTCTTGCAAAAAGAAAAAGACAATGGTATAAGTTTGCGATTTCACACTACACATCCCTGGAAATTCCCTCTGGTGCCCGTAAGGGTTGGGATAATGGGATGGAAGACTAACCAAAAAAGGAGAATAAACCATGGCTTACATTACAATGAAAGAGATGCTGGTGGCCGGTCTGCATTTTGGTCATCAAACCCGCCGCTGGAACCCGAAGATGAAACCCTACATCTTTGGCGCTCGAAACAAAATTTATATTATCAATCTCGACAAAACTCTGCCTCTGTTTAACAAGGCTTATGAAAATGTTGTCGACTGTACCGCCAAGGGTGGGTCTATTCTGTTTGTCGGCACTAAACGTCAAGCCCAGGACACGATCAAGGAAGAGGCCGAAAGATGCGGTATGTTCTATGTCAATCATCGCTGGCTTGGCGGCATGCTCACCAACTTTCAAACCATCAAAAAAAGCGTTGACCGGATGAAAGCCATCGAATCCATGCGTGATGACGGCTCGATTAATCAATATAAAAAGAAAGAAGCCCTGCGCATGGAAAAAGAGCTGACCAAACTCGAGCGCAATCTGGGCGGCATTAAACACATGAAAGGATTGCCGTCCGCCCTTTTCATTATTGATCCCAAACGTGAAAAAATTGCCGTTGACGAGGCAAACCGGCTGAATATTCCGGTCATTGCCATGGCTGACACCAACTGTGATCCCGACGGCTTGACATTTCCGATTCCGGGCAATGACGACGCCATCCGCTCCATCAAACTCATCACCTCAAGGATCGCCGATGCGGCCTTAGCCGGCAAGGTCAAAAGCGGAGAACAGGTGGAAGCCGATCCGGAACTTGCCGAGGCCATGGCCTCCGCTGGTCAGGCTGAGGCTCAGGAGAACAAAACGGTTGAGGCTGAGGCTCAGGAGAACAAAGCGGTTGAGACTGAGGCTCAGGAGAACAAAGCGGTTGAGACTGAGGCTTAGGTCCTCACACATTTACTCAGAGTAAATGTCTCTCAGAGAAATCATGATCTGAATTGCGCACCATTTTCACAAAAGCGACCGGCTGATAGTTCAACATGTTTTTTCAACTGTCAGCCGTAAGTCGTATGTTCTACAGGGCGACCGACGTGATTTGCCGATCCAGACATCTGTTTTTTTTAAAAGATAGGCATTTAGACTGTAGGAGAAATGAGTTTGTTACACTGCCAGGCGGTGTAACAAGAAATACCCTTAAAAACAGGGTATAAACCGACTTCACAAACGAATAGCCTTTAGCCTACAGCCTAACCAACCTGAATAGTAACGAAAAAATAAAAATATCAAGAGGAAAAAGAAGTGAAAATTACCGCTCAAATGGTGAAGGAACTCCGCGATAAAACCAATTCGGGAATGATGGATTGCAAAAAAGCCCTTGGTGAGACCGAAGGCAACATGGAGAAAGCTATTGATTTTCTTCGCCAAAAAGGTCTGGCCGTGGCCGCGAAAAGAGCGGACAGGGCGACCAGTGAAGGTGTCATCCAGACCTATATTCATGCCGGAGGAAAACTTGGCGTCATGGTTGAAGTGGGTTGCGAGACAGACTTTGTCGGCAAAACCGATTCGTTTCTCGAATTTGCAAAAGACATCGCCATGCATATCGCCGCCGCCAATCCAATTGCGAATAAACGTGAGGATGTTCCCGAGGAGACAATCAACAGGGAAAAAGAGATTTACAAAAAACAGGCGCTGGACTCCGGTAAACCTGAAAACATTGTTGAAAAAATCGTTGAGGGTAAAATCAATAAATTTTTCTCGGAAGTCTGCCTGATGGAACAAAAATTTATCAAAGATCCCGACAAATCCATTCAGGATTTACTGAACGAACTGATCGCAAGTCTCGGAGAAAATATTTCAGTTAAACGTTTTGCCCGTTTCCAGGTCGGCGCTTAAGACCGTTACAATTCTGATTTTTGATTGTGGATTTCTGATTAACAAAGCCAAAATCCGCAATATTGTATTTTCCTCCATTTGGACAAAGAAGAGCTGGCTCCAGGCTCGTTTTTTCAACCAGAGTCTCGAGTAAAAGGGTGTCATGACTGATACATGTAAATACAAAAGAGTTCTGCTGAAATTAAGCGGCGAAGCCCTGATGGGAGATTCAGCCTTTGGAATCAGCCACGACATGCTGACCTATCTGGCCGGTGAGATCAAAAGCATTACCTCACTTGGCGGAGAGCTTGGCCTGGTCATCGGCGCGGGAAATATTTTCCGGGGTGTTGCCGGCTCCGCCTCAGGCATGGACCGGGCCAGCGCCGACAACATGGGTATGCTGGCCACGGTAATGAACTGTCTTGCCCTGCAGGATGTCCTGGAACAGCACCAAATCCCATCCCGGGTCTTGTCGGCTATACCCATGGAAACCGTTTGTGAACCTTATTCCAAAAGGCGGGCCATGGAATATCTGACCACCAAACAGGTGGTCATTTTTGCGGCCGGCACCGGTAACCCCTACTTTACCACGGACACAGCTGCGGTTCTTCGTGGTCTTGAAATTGATGCCGACGTTATCCTCAAAGCCACCCGGGTGGACGGAGTGTATGACAAGGATCCACTGAAATTTGATGATGCCGTTAAATTTGAACAACTCAATTACTCCGAAGCCCTGCAACGCAGGTTAAAGGTGATGGATTCGGCGGCTATTTCTCTAGCCATGGATAACAATAAAAAAATTATTGTCTTTGATATGAATATCGTCGGCAACATCAAAAAGGCCGTGTGTGGCAATGTGGCTGGAACATTATTAAAGGGAGACGACAATGAGTGACGTGCTCGAAGCAATGGGAAAAAAAATGGATAACAGCCTTGAGGCGTATCGACGAGATCTGTCTAAAATCAGGACGGGCCGAGCCTCTTTAGCCTTGCTGGACGGAATCAAGATCGATTCCTATGGCTCCATGATGCCTTTAAACCAGGTCGCCTCTCTGACTATTCCGGAAAGCAGAATGATCGTTATCCAGCCTTGGGATCCCCAAACTCTTCCTGCTATCGAAAAATCCTTTCTTAAGTCAAACCTTGGCCTGACTCCCATAAACGACGGCAAAATCATCCGCATCTCTATTCCGCAACTTACCGAGGAACGCCGCAAGGAGCTGGTCAAGCAGGTAAAAAAAACCAGCGAAGAGTTCCGCGTCGCGATTCGAAGCTGCCGCAGGGAAGCGATTGACACCTTAAAAAAACAGAAAAAGAAAAAAGAAATCTCGGAAGATGATCTTTTTAAATTTCAGGATGATGCCCAGAAAAAAACCGACTCATTTATCAAAAAAATTGACACTATTCTGGCTGAAAAAGAAAAAGAGGTCATGGAGGTTTAACTCCATTTCCTGAATACAGGCTGTTCACTTTTGGCAACACATCCTCAAAAACTTTGCTCCTGTCCGGTAACCTTTTACAATAAGAAAACGTGATAAAACGGAACAAAGTTTGAAAAAAATTGAGCTGAACATCCCGAAACATGTTGCCATCATCATGGACGGCAATGGCCGCTGGGCCAAGGCCAAAGGCATGATGCGCCTCAAAGGACATCAGGCAGGCGCCGGTACAGTTAAAAAAATTGTCGAGACGGCGCGGGAGATGGGTATTTCGGTTCTGACACTTTATGCCTTTTCCACGGAAAACTGGAAGCGCCCTGCCTCTGAAGTTTCCGGTCTCATGTCTCTCCTGAAATCCTACCTGAAAAGCGAACTGAAATCCATGCTGGGGAATGATATTCAGCTCCGCTGCATAGGTCAGCAGGAAAATCTGCCGAAAGAAGTCCAGTCAGTTCTCAGGAACTCCATTGAAAAAACAGCCTCTAATTCCGGCATGATTCTCAATCTGGCACTTTCTTACGGCGGACGTGACGAGATTCTCAGAGCAGCTCGAAAAATGGCTCAACTCTGCGTTGAAGGAAAACTGCAACCTGAACAGATCAATGAGGACGTTCTGGTTAGCCAGCTCTATACCGCCGGCCTTCCTGATCCGGACCTTCTTATCCGCACCGGCGGTGAGTCCCGATTAAGCAACTTTCTCTTGTGGCAGGCTTCATACTCAGAAATCTACTTTACAGACATCAAATGGCCGGATTTCAGCAAAGACGATTTTTTTACCGCGATACAATATTTTCAAAAGCGGCAAAGACGTTTTGGCCAAACAGGTGAACAGGTTGTCGTGACAAACTGACGCGATCAAGCGCTTAGGCCTGTAAGAAAATAATTGGATATGTCAAAACAATGACAACAAGAATTATCACCGGCCTGCTGGCCATGGGCTGCTGGCTTCTTCTTCTCTATATTAACTCCTTTTTCCTGATCTGGCTGGTATTGACCGTCGGTGCTGCAATCGGTCTGCATGAATATTACGCCATGGCCCTGAGACAGGAAGGCAAAGTCTTTCAAGTTCTTTTTCTCTTCTGTGGCCTTTTACCTGTACTGGCCTCCTGTTCAGGCCAAATCGAGTATGCCGCCGCCGGTCTTATCGTCGGATTCGTTATCATGAGTGGCCTGGTGATTGGAACCTATTCGGTCCGGCAAAATTCTTTTGACGCATTAATCAAATCATGCTTTGGAATATTTTATGCCGGTTTTTTACCGGCCCACCTGATTTTAATTATGAACTTGGAAAAAGGAGCGGCATTGCTCCTTTTTCTAACCATTGTTACAGCGGCTTCTGATACCGGTGCCTATTTCGTCGGGAAATCACTTGGCCGGCTCAAACTCTGTCCCGCTGTCAGTCCGAAGAAAACAATTGAGGGGTTTGGAGGAGGCCTGGTGGCCGGCGTGGCCGGAGGCACAGTTGTTGCCGCTTTTCTGTTACCTGATATTTCCCTGTACCGTCTTGCTCTTGCAGCCCTTGTTTTGACCTGTCTTGGTGTGCTTGGCGATTTGACGGAATCAGTCATGAAGCGGGCCATGAACGTCAAGGACTCAGGAGCGATTTTACCGGGTCATGGCGGTATTCTCGACAGAATCGACTCCCTGTTGATGACGGCTCCGATCTTTTTTTATACTCTTCTTAGCGGAATAATATGACAAAGACACTTTCTTTACTTGGCTCCACCGGTTCAATCGGTCGCAATGTCCTTGAAATTGTCCGCCAATTTCCCGGCCGCTTTAAGATCGCTGGACTCGCGGCAGGGACCAACATTGCTCTCTTGCGCGATCAGATTGAGGCATTCAATCCTTCTTTTGTCTCAGTTGCAGACAACAACCTGGCCCGGGAGCTGGCATCCAGCCTCGGCGACGGATGGAGTGAAAAAATTTCCACCGGCCAGGAAGGCAATATCCGGGTGGCCACCCTCAAAGAAGCTGACACGGTGGTTTCCGCTATTGTCGGTGCGGCAGGCCTCATGCCCACCCTTGCCGCGATTCAGGCCGGTAAAAATATCGCTCTTGCCAACAAGGAAACCTTGGTCATGGCTGGAGACCTGGTCATGGAAGCCGTTCAGCGTCACCATGTTGAACTTCTGCCCATTGACAGTGAACATAACGCTATTTTTCAGGCCCTTGGCGCCGGCAGAAAAAAGGATATAAATAAGATCATCCTTACCGCATCGGGCGGGCCTTTCCGTGATAAAAACATGACGGAACTGTGGCAGGTTACGCCCGAGCAGGCCTTGAATCATCCAAACTGGGACATGGGCAAAAAGATATCTATTGATTCCGCGACGTTGATGAATAAAGGGCTTGAGGTGATCGAGGCCAGGTGGCTCTTTGATATCCCGGTAGAGGATATTGAAGTCCTGATTCATCCCCAGAGTATTGTTCATTCCCTGGTGGAATATCGGGACGGTTCCGTTATTTCACAGATGGGAATTCCAGATATGAAAATTGCCATCGGTTATGCTCTTTCCTATCCCGAACGTCTTAAAATTGCCCTGCCGCGTTTAAAGCTGAGCAGCTGCCCAAATCTGCAGTTCTTTGCCCCGGATTTCGAACGTTTTCCGTCCCTGCGCCTTGCCTATCAGGTTTGCAGGAAAGGCGGCACACTGCCTGCGGTTTTAAACGGCGCCAATGAAGTGGCCGTGGAAGCCTTTCTGGCCAAGCGAATCCGTTTTCCTGAAATAGGACTTATTGTTGCTGAAACCGTCAGCCGGCTGCCGAGAGAAGAGGTAAAGGATGTTGGAACCGTTCTTGATGCCGATCTCGCGGCCAGACTCCAGGCCGAGTCCGTCATCGAGGCATTTTCTATGAAGGCAGCCCAGTAGAGTGTTAAGGTATAAGGGAAAAGACTGAAGGCTCAAGGAAACATCAAATTCATCCGAGTGTAGTAGTGTGAAGTTTCAAGTTGGCGATTATCTTTTGTATCTTTACTACTCGGCTCTCATCTGTAACTTATTGACAATAAAATAATTAATTCAAATGAACTCAATCATCTCATTTATCATTGTTCTCGGCCTGCTGATTTTTGTCCATGAATTCGGCCATTTTATTATTGCTAAACTCTTCAATGTCAAAGTGCTTAAATTTTCCCTTGGCTTCGGGCCAAAACTTTATGGCAGAAAGTATGGTGAAACCGAATACCTGATCAGCGGATTTCCACTGGGCGGCTATGTCAAAATGACCGGAGAAAAACCAGAGGAAGAAGTGGCGCAGGACGAAGTGGACCGTGCCTTTTCCTCGAAGCCGGTCTGGCAGCGTTTTCTTATCGTTGCTGCCGGACCTGTCTCCAACCTGCTCTTTGCCGTATTTCTTTTTTTCCTTATATTTGCCATTGCCGGCATCCCTGAGCCTGAATCCGGCACACAAATCGGTGCTGTTACTCAAGGCTCGCCGGCCGAGGCTGCCGGACTCAAGGACGATGATATCATTCTCTCAATTAATGGCAGAGAAACCAGGGAATGGCAGGATGTTTCCGAGCTGATTCGCGATAGTAACGGCATGGAAGTCGAACTTTCGGTCTTGCGTGGCGACGATGTTCTTCACCTGACCGGGACACCTGAGATGGATGAGATTAAAAGCATTTTCGGTGAAGTGGTCGGCAAACGTTTTATTCTCGGTATTTCCCGCAGCACCAGAGTTATTTATGAAAAAAGTTCCCTGATTGACTCTTTCATGGCCGGCCTGGCCCAGACTTGGACATTTATCTACCTTACTGTCATGGGAATCGTTAAAATTTTTCAGCGCATTGTTCCTGCGTCCGAACTTGGCGGTCCAATTTTAATTGCCCAGATGGCAGGTCAGCAACTTGAGGCCGGCTGGATCAACCTCACGTACTTCATGGGACTGATCAGCATTAATCTTGGGATACTCAATCTCTTGCCCGTTCCCGTGCTTGATGGCGGCCATCTGTTCTTTTTCAGCCTTGAGGCCCTGCGGGGAAAACCGCTTGAACAACAGACCCAGGAAAAATTCCAGCAATTCGGTCTTTTTCTGCTGATCAGCCTGATGATTTTTGTTTTTTACAATGATCTGGCGCGAATATTTGCCAAGGGGTGACTGGGGTCAGGGGTCAGGGGTCAGGGTATAGAATTAGATCTGATGAGATGTTGCTGTTCAATCAAAAAAACCCCCCTAAATCCCCCTTTTTCAAAGGGGGACTTGATGATCCACCCTTGCTGGGCTTGCATGCTCTCTATCTGAAAACAGGAGGGTTTTTTCTATCCCCCCTTCGAAGTCTCACAAGCGCGCTATCTAAAAGGGGATGTTTTTTAATTCCCCCCTTTTTTAAAGGGGGGTCAGGGGGGATTTTACTCACTCTATTCCAACCACATCATGGCCCACAAAAAGAAAGAACTGCAACAGACAAAGCCGCTGATTCTAGCTATCGAGAACTCGACCCTGTGCGGCAGCGTGGCCCTGGTTTCAGGTGACCTGTGTTTATGCGAATTCAGCCATCTTTCCCGGATGACCCACTCCAAAAGACTGCTGGGATCCATTGACTATATCATGCAAAACTGCGGGATTGGCTGGGGTGATATCGACGGAATAGCCATCAGTCTGGGGCCGGGCAGTTTCACCGGGCTGCGCATTGGTCTTGCCACAGCCAAAGGACTGGCCATGGCTGCTGATCTTCCCCTCATTGGCGTATCCAGCCTTGATGGACTTGCCGCTCAACTCCCCCATGCCAAACATCTTATCTGTTCGGTACTGGACGCACGAAAAAAAGAGGTGTACGCGGCTTTTTACCGGGTCGAAGGTGATAAGACAAAGAGAATCTCTGATTACCTGGCCGTCACACCACAAAAACTTACGGAACAAATTACAGAGCCGGTCATCCTTGTGGGCGACGGTGCTGAACTCTATGCAGATTTTTTCCGGGAAAATCTTGAAGAACATGCCCTCTTCGCGCCGTCCCAGCTTATTCTACCCAAGGCTTCCGCCATCGGCTTTCTTGCCATCAACAAATGGCAGAGTAATGATTTTCTAGACACTGCCTCCGTTGGACCTATCTATGTCCGACCCTCGGACGCTGAAATTCATTTCAAGGGTAATTAATTTACAAAAACATAAAAAAAAACGGGAGCCAAATGGCTCCCGTTTTTTTGTCAATCAATGACTCAATCAGCTGACTAGAATCGAACAGTCAGATATGTCATCAGAGACTGATAATCACCGTCTTCATCACCATAGACATAATCCTCGTCACTGCTTACATCCTCATAGACATAATCAACGGTCAAGCCGATTGTGTCTGTAATGGCATAGGTGGCGCCAATGTTAATGTTAATGACATCGTACTCAAGATCAGAATAGGATTCGATATCATTGGTGTTGGCTGGATCATACTCTCCGCCCCAGGTAGTAGTAGCACCTAGATCAGGAAAAGTTACACCCTCTACGAAAGACACACTGCCAAGCTTGACATCCTGCATCTCCATTTCAGCCAACGAGTAAGCCAAGCCAAAGTTCATAGAAAACTTGGTGTTGACCTGCCAGTTGACGGAAGCCATGAATGTGTTGACATCGGTTTCATTGGTCATATCAGATTTAAACGGACGAACCTCGCCCGAGATACATGCACCGCCTCAGCCATGGTAGAACGGAATATAAAAGGCCGACTCCGTCTCCTGCCAGAAGTAATTATAGCCTAAAGTGGCTGTCATATTCTTCAAAGGGCTGAAGGTAAAATCCAGACCACTGTCAACGACCTGATCCTGATAACGGAAACTGATATCTGAATCATTGTCGCCATAGGTATAGCGGGCATAGCCGGCCAGATCCATATTAGGAGCCACATTCCAGTTAGCCTTCAACTTAATGTCATGCTCATACTCAGGCGTAGCCGACATATTCAGGTCACGTGTACCGTATACATAGGTCGAGTAGATGCCACCGCTTGTGGTCCCGGGCACAAAAGGAACATTAATAACACCATCTGCGGCAGGATCATACAAACTCAAACCGGTGTTAGGATCAATTACATCAGGATCAGTTACATTAGGATAAACAGCATCCTCAAAGGTGTACGGGTCATCAACATAGGTTAATTTATAATCGGCCTTGAAGCGCAACCCCTTGGTTACACGCCAAGTCGTGCCGACTTTACCTTTATAGGTCGTAGTATCACTTTCCGTCAGAAAATCACAATATTCACGATCTACATCCTCAAACTCAACACCGCCGCGAAGGGTGATGTCTTTGTTCAACCGATAGCGCAGATCCGCCTTCAGGGTCGTGATGTCCCGATTCTCATCAGATTTCCTGGTGTATTCATCCTCGGGAACAACAAACATTCCGCTATCATCACCAGGGAGAGTAATATCAGCATCATCGGCATCAATGGTCTGATAACGAATCGAGGCATTCATCATGAGACTTTTGGAAAAACGGTTATGCCAGGTCAGCATACCGGCGTTGTAATCTGTTTCCAGGGTCTTATCATAAGAAACACGGGTTGTCTCAGATGAGGCATCATTATTTTCCATTTTGGCATAAACATAGCCGGCATAAACACTCTGATCACCGCTTACATCATATTTAGCCTTGACACTATGAACCTGCTTCCGGGTTTCAGGTGTTTTAGAGATTTCCACCGTATCATCCCAGTAATTCATGCGAAGAGGCATGGACCCGCCACCGGTGCCACCTGAAAGCGGATTATATGCACCATCATAATATTGCATTTCCGGGTCGCTATCATTGATAAACTTCCGGTACAGATAGGAATATTCAAGGGACAGCTTGCCCATGTCGTACTGGATAAAGGGTTTGAGATCACGAGTGGTCTCGTCAATATCCTTATCATGGGCGACAATATGACAGGAACCGCATTTGGACATACCCATCACCTGCTGGTTGCCCTCGCGCTTCTCGGAACGTTGATGAACGCCAATGGTCAGGCCGGGAATGGTCGGAAACTTCATCTTACCGGTGGCCTCAAACTCTGAACGATTGATGCCGAATTCATGATCCGGTACCAGCTGGTTTGTCAGGCCATCACTGTCCGTGCCATAACCGGGAGCATACTCATAGGTATGCCACAACAGGGCGCCCTGTAGCCTGTCAGCAGATTGACCTTCTATATTGAGCAGCTCATCTTGCCCTAAACGGTGCCAGAACTCCTGGTAGCCGCCATGGATCTGCAGAATACGGCCAAAGTCCAAATGACCTTTGTACTGCTGCTCATCCGGGCCACGATACATTCCTTCCACGCCGACAACGGTTTTGCCGCTGTGGATATGGAGGGAACCGCCAATGATCTCGCGGACATCATTGTCGCCCATGTTGCTATATTCGGAAGCTAGTGTCTTATTATCAGAATCATCATTAAAACTTGCGCCAACGGATAGAGATCCGCTCACACTGCCTTCATCACCATGATCACTCGCCATAACAGTCTGCGAGGCGGAAAGGGAGACAGTCAAGGCAAGAGCCATAGCCAATGCGTATTGTTTCTTCATGTGTCTCTCTCCTTTTTAACGGGTTAAGCCGGTGCCGTGGAGCCGTTGAACCTGGCTGGGCAGATCAGAACCATGCACCTGCTGATGGCAGGTACTACACTTGGTCAGGAAGCCCTGGGCCCAGTCATGGGAGTCACGGCCTTCAATATTGAGATCACCAACATTTGAACCAGGAGCGGTAGAACCACCACCACCATTTGAACCATCAATATTTATTGCCGAGTTGCCAAAAGTATCCTGCAATTGACCGACAACTCCGGTCCTCATCCCATGAAAATGACCTTCATGGCATTGCAGGCAGAGGAAAGGCTCGTTCTGTTTCAGGAGATTATTAGCCACGGTACCATGGGGATCATGGCATTCCAGGCAGGACTCGGCCACCGGGGCATGCTCATAGACAAAGGGTCCCTGGTAACGGGCATGGCACTCGAGGCAGAGATCATTAACCCGCTCTTCGGTTTTCAGCATGCCGGCGGCGCCGGTTGCGTTACCGTGGGGAGCATGACAGCTGTCACAGGTCATGTAGCCTTCTCTCAGAGGGTGATGCGAGATCGAGTACATCCTGGCCTTCTGGTTGGAATGGCAGGAAACGCACAGATCAATGGATTTTTCCTTGAGCAGGTAATGCTCGCTGTTATAATGAACATTATGACAGTCGGTGCAGGTCACATCGTTAAAGGCATGCTCGGAGCTTGCCCAGTGCATCTGCTCGCCGCTCTGGTGACAGGTGGTACAGACACCGGCAACTTCATCCGGTCCCAGTCCGTCTTCACCAAAGGTCAAAATCACATCGGTATCGCCTTCCGCGTCAACATGGGCGGAACCCGGTCCATGACAGGCCTCGCAGCCATGCCTGTAGCCATAAGCCTCAAAAGAGGCGATACGCCTATGGACGTTATTTGGGTCATTAGTATATTCCTCATGACACTCAATACAGGTATCGTTGCCGACATACGATGCTCCTGGAGCAACCTCCGGAACCGTGATGCTGGCAGCTCGCTGCTCCATCATTTGCGTACAGCCGATCAGTAGCCCCAGGCCGACTGCCGCAATAGATAATTTTTTCAACATATTTTTCTCCTCTCCTTCTCCTTGGTCTAAGGTAGAAATAAGTTGTCCTTTTTGTGCGGCTCCCCGCACTCCCCTTATGGTTAAGTCTTTACTCAAAAAGACCAGCCAGTACTGTTCTCCTCCTTTCCCTGCCGGGATGTTGTTATTCCATAAAAAAAGCTGCTTTTTTCAAATCAGAAAAAAAGCAGCCTTGTGTATCAATAAAAAAGATAATTATGTGAATGTGCTTCATCTCCTGTCCCCAGAGCGAGAGATCCCAAGGACCCGACCGGATCCTGAATCCCTGTTCAATCGACAGGCAGTTTTCTTGCTCCAAAATCGGTAATGATCATGTTGTTGATATCCGGTCGGCAACGCGGGGGGCATATCCCCCGTTTAGAAAAAAACAATCCAAATATGAGTATCTATTCATTTTTATGGCATATTTTTCTTTTCATGTCAAGAAATGGTCATAAAGCTTTGTTTTTTTTTTATCTTTTAGGCTCTTTTTAATAAAACTTCTCACGTATTTAATACGTTAAAGACTAAGCAAAATGTTAAAATTTAATGACCGGGGCAAAAGACCCTTTTCCCTTATACCCTTGGCCATCCCCCCTCTTCCATTTCCCGCCATTTTTTCTCCAACCTCTTTTCGGAGACCGGAAAGGCGGTTTTCAGTTCAGGCGCGAAAATAGACACCCGGAACTCATCAAGCATTTCTCTGTATTCCTCAAGATGATGCCGCTGCTCCACTGTCATGCCCATTAACTCAGTGGTTTTCCGACTAGCCACACCCTCCAGGTCCAACCGCTTCACAAAGGGCTGAATCCGGGCCGACTTGAGAGTGTCTTTGGCGGGATCGGCAAGACGCCGCTCAATTCTGATCTGAATCGCTTTCAGATATCGAGGCAGATGCGCTAGTCTGGCCCGGGTTACTTGCCTCAGGAAACCGTGACCAATGAGAGCTTCCACCTGGCCGCGGAAATTGCGGCAGTCCTCTTCGCTAAAAACAGATTTACCTTTTTTACGTAACCTGCTCTCAATCGTTCCAATAAAATCAAGGACATTGCGCCGTTCCCTAAGAACAAGAATCACCTGCTCAAACAGCTCTTTTCCCTCGACATGAAGCCCTGTTTTTTTTAATCGGGCAATGGTTGCCTTAAATTCTTCCTCATCCGGAATAAGACCCGGGCGACAGCCGAAAATTTCCAGAAGAATAAAATAATACAGATCATCATTCATCTCTTCATGGCCGGCCAGACCCTCATAAAGAGCCCAGTGTGACCTGGGAATGAAAAAATCTTTTTTCAACTGTTTCAAATGTCTGGAAAAGCAAAAGCCATAAAGAGCAAGCAGCCCTTTTCGGGTCTCCCTACACCGCTTGTCCCCGTCCCTGAACAGATGAATGGCAACACTGCCGCCCTCTTCAGCCACGAGGCCGGGATAGGCATAACCGGTCAGCTCACCCTGTTTCCCCTTTATGGCAATCCGTTCAGAAAGACCAGTAAAATCCCACGTTGTGATCCCTCCCCTTTCCCATTTCTTTTTCAGCAGGCTCAATCCCTTTCCGGGTTCAGCGGTCGGCCTCATGCCACTGAACTCGGCGAGACTCCGGGATACGGCCACGGTTTTCTTCCCATTCTGCAGGAAAAAACGCATGCGCAGATGATCGGGCAAACGAGACGGCCAGTGTCTCGGCTCCACGCGCAAACGGAAACTGTCATAGATAATTTTCGCCAGCCTGCTACAGAGGGAGCCGGAATAAGGAGTAAGATCAGCCAGCAGCTCTTCGGCCGTGCGGGAAACGGGAATTAACTGTTTCCGGATGGACTTAGGCAGCCCTTTCAGCAAAAAGACTACCTTTTCATGCAGCAGGCCCGGCACAAGCCATTCAAAAATCTCGGGTCGGACATGCTCCAGTAAATCCATGGGAATCAGGGCTGTAACACCATCATCTTCACTGCCGGGAGAAAAAGAATAACTCAAGCTGAAAATCAATTCCCGATCCCGGATCGTTTCAGGAAAATCATCAAGCTGTTCCGAATCCGGAGGCTGATTGATAATATCCTCCCGGGTCATGCGCAAAAAATCATCCCCACGCTTTTTCTTGATCAGGTGGGCCAGGCTTGCCCTGTCCCGGATTCGGCCCAGCCGCTCATCATAAAAAGAAAACAGAGCATAATCATCCACCAGGATATCCCGGCGCCTGACCCGGTCTTCCATGGCTTCAAGATCCCGCACCAGTTTGCGGTTATGATCAAAAAATCCATAGTGGCGTCCCCCAAGCTCCCCTTGCACCAGAGCCGTCTGGATAAAAATTGTCCGGGCCTCGTCTGGGTCAATGCGACCGTAATTCACCTTGCGGCCGGCCACAATGCACAGGCCGAAAAGAGTCACCTTTTCATAGGCGACAACCTGGCCTCGTTTTTTCTCCCAGTGCGGAGACGAGTAACTGGAATGGCAGAGATCTCCGGCCAGGGGCTCCAGCCAGTCAACCTGGATCGGTGCCACGCAACGACCATAGAGTTTGGAAGTCTCCACCAGTTCAGCCGCCATAATCCACTGTCCGCCCCGGTTGAATTGACCTGAGCCGGGAAAGATCGACAGTTCCCGCTGCAACCCGCCCTGGTAGAGATTGCCCTTCTTTTTCAGGCCGATATGACGCAGATTGCCGGCAAGAATGGACTGATGGACAGCATCACTGCCTGCGGCCGTCCGGTTTGAAACAAAAGGAGGAATCGAAAACTTGCGTCTCTTTCCGGCTTGTTTCCCCACATCGGTCAAAATTGACCAAATCTGCTCATGAATATCCCGCCATTCCCGCATGCGAAGAAAAGAAAGAAAATGATTTTTACAAAATTTTCTCATTTTCGACTGGCTTTTGAGCTTGGCAAAAGTAGCCTCATAGAGATCCCAGAGGAGGACAAAGGAAAGAAAATCAGAAGATTGATCCAAAAAGCGCTGATGAGCATCATCCGCCTTTTTTCCCTGATCCAAGGGCCGCACCCTGGGATCCTGGACACTCAGGGCCGCAGCAATGACACAGACCTCGCGTAGGGAATTTCGCTCCCTGGCCTCGATAATCATCCTGCTGATGCGGGGATCAAGGGGCAGGCGGGCCATGAGATGACCGTGCCGGCTTAATGACTTTTTCCTGGTGAGGGCGCCAAGTTCATCCAGCAACTTATAGCCATCCCGAATTGCCCGGATGGATGGAGGATCGACAAAAGGAAAATCCGCCGGATCTCCGAGTTTCAAAAAGATCATACGCAGAATGACCTCGGCCAGGTTGGAGCGCAACACCTCCGGCAGGGTGTATTGCGGCCGGTTGAGATAATCATCCTCCGCATAAAGACGAATACAGATACCCGGCCCGATTCGGCCGCAGCGCCCGGCCCGCTGGTCGCAACTGGCCCGGGAAATCCTGGTGACCGGTAGCCTGGTGGTCCGCGCCCGGACATTATAACTTGAAATGCGGGCCAGACCTGTATCCACTACATAACGAATCCCCGGCACCGTGATCGATGTCTCGGCCACATTGGTGGTAACGACTATCTTCTGTCCTTTTGCCCTTTTAAAAATTCGATTCTGGTCCGGGCCGGACAGACGACCAAACAGGGGAAGAACGGTTGGAGCGGCTTTAGAGCGGTGATATAAATTCGCCTCTTCGGTTCGTATTCTTTTTTCCAGGATATCCACCGTCTCCCGGATGTCGCGTTCCGTGGGCATGAAGACCAGCATATCGCCAGGTCCTTCGTCCCGCCGCAGACCAAGCACAGCCCCCACGGCCCGGTCGATATAATCGACATCGGTCTCTCCGCCCTCTTCATCATCGTCCGCATAACGAATTTCAACCGGAAAGGCACGGCCGGAAACCTCGATGACCGGGGCCTGATCAAAGCTTGCCGCGAATTTGGCCGTATCAATAGTGGCAGAGGTAATGATCAGCTTTAAATCCTCTCTTTTAAAGAGAATATGCTTCATCATGCCCAGAAGGAAATCGATATTCAAACTTCGTTCATGGGCCTCATCAATGATAATCGTATCATAGGCGCGCAGGAGACGATCATGCTGTGCCTCGGCAAGCAGTATGCCATCGGTCATGAATTTGATTCGGGTTCTTTGGGTGGTGCGGTCCTTGAAACGGATCTTATGGCCAACGATATCGCCTGCCGCGTCCAGCTCTTCCCTGACTCTGGCCGCCACAGAGGTTGCCGCTATGCGTCTTGGTTGGGTACAGCCGATCAGCCTTTTCCTGCCCCGTCCAGCCTCAAGACACATCTTTGGCAGCTGGGTGGTCTTACCGCTGCCAGTGTCACCGGCAATGACCACGACCTGATGGGCGCGAAGTGTTGCAATAATCAGTTCTTTTTCTGCAACGATTGGCAGAGATTCAGGGTAGGAAGGTTTGATCATGAAAAAATTATGGAGGGGAAAAGATTGATGGAATTCAGATTTTTAAAACAAGCTGATCAACTCTGCTTCCAGAAATAATCCACACCCTTGTCATGCACCTTGTTAATCGCCTCGGGAAAAGCCTCGCATTCCGCCTCAAACACCTTGTGGGCAATATCATCCGGGGTATCCTCGTCATCAATGGCGACGCATTTCTGCACGACAATAGGCCCCTCGTCATACACCTCATTGGCAAAATGAACCGTGCAACCACTCACCTTGACACCTCGCTCATGGGCAGCACGGTGAACCCGCATGCCGTAATAACCTGCCCCGCAAAATGAAGGGATAAGAGAAGGATGGACATTCAGCACGGATTTTTCCAGATGAGACGGGGGCTGATACAACTTCAAATACCCGGCCAGCAGCACAAGTTCCACGTCATAATCGGCCAAAATAGCATTAATCGCCTCGTTATCCCGGGCATGGAAGGCCGGATAGCCATACTTTTCAGCCTTTTCCAGGCCGAGCACGCCGGCAACATTGGAAATCACAACCTCAATTGAACCCTGCATGCTTCCGGCCTGAATCCTTTCATGATAATTATCCAGGGTACGCCCCGTGCCGGATAATAAAACCGCCATCTTCATGGTTTTCTCCTTTGAGTTTGGTTGAATTGGTTTGATTGGTTTTAAAACAAATCAAACCAATTCAACTAATCAAACCATTACTTAAAATGCTCATTTGAATCCACATCCACCTTGTCAAGCCAGGCGGAAATGGCGGTGTCATACCTGCTGGTCAGGGCAAAAACCTTGGCAGCCAGCCGGAAGCGGGTCTTCAATGTCGTGTTGCCGGTTTCTTTCATCTCGGCCAGAACCTGGGGATAATCAGCCGGATCGACAATCACGGTGACATCCTGAAAATTTTTAGCCGCAGCCCGCAGCATGGTGGGACCGCCGATATCAATATTTTCAATGGCGTTGGCCAAGGTGCAGTCCGGGTCAGCCGTGGTCTTGTCAAAGGCATACAGATTAACGGCAATAAGATCAATCGGCTGCAGACCATGTTTCTCCATCTGAGCCAGATGGTCGGGATTCGTTTTCTGGGCCAGAATGCCGCCATGAACTTTGGGATGCAGAGTTTTCACCCGGCCGTCAAGCATCTCGGGAAAACCGGTAAACTCGGAAACATCCTTCACCTTAATTCCACTCTCCCTCATCTTTTTCGCCGTGCCGCCGGTGGATAAAATTTCAACACCCAGACTTTCCAGCTCCTGGGCAAATCCTTCAATGCCGGCTTTATCTGTCAAACTGATTAACGCCCTTTCTATCTTTCTCATTTTTCTACTCCTTGACAATTTATAAATTACGTAATCATTCACCAGCACCTCATCTTCGCCCATTTTGACCTGCTTACATAGCACCAGTATGCAGCGCAGGTCAAAATGAACGAATCTAAGGCACTGGTAAACGATTACAAACTGTGGTTCCCGTAAATTAGTGCCCCGGAGAACGGTTACTAAATTACTCTTTTCGTATAAAACTACGGATCTTCCGCCTGTCTCTTTTACCCGGCCGTTTTGCCGGAGCCGTGGGTCTGCTCTGGGACAATAGTCGCCTGGTTTGCCGATGCTCATCCCTGGCTTGAATGCTTTCCGGGGATTCCTCATACAGAGTCCGGGCCACTTTAGCCGGGCCGCGCTTTTCAGCAAGCAACAACACCGTAACGACAAACTCCTCTTCATTACGGTGAACACGCACTTCATCGCCAATAATGACGGATTTGGCTGATTTCACCCTGGCGCCGTTGAGATGCACACGACCGCCGCTCACCGCCTTCGAGGCCATGGAGCGGGTTTTGAAAAACCGTGCCGCCCACAACCATTTGTCTATTCTTACCTTTTTTTCCGACAAAACATAACCAATAGCGGGGTAAAACCATCAAGTTTCTGCGAAACTCCTTATCCTGTAAGCGGTCACAGGTGCCGGAGATTGCTTACGACAAAACTCCACCAATCAGAGATATAAAACGATCTCTAACTTACCATATTTAATCCGGTTCAGCCAACAGGATCAAAAGAGAATTCAGGTCAAAATCATGAATATTTTTTTGTGTTCCCGGCTTTGTTATGGTTTATTGTATTTTTTTAGGTAACTGTTCAGCAGATAAGCGTAGACTTCGAAGTACCCGTGGTGAAAATCCCGGCATTTATTTTAAAAGTAATAAAAAAATTATATCGTCATTCCGGCATGTCCTTAGCCGGAATCCAGAAACCAGCCACACACAGTATCCTGGATTCCCGCTAAAAACATGCGGGAATGACGTGAGTGAGCAATTCCAATACATGAAACTCAACACTATCGGCATCAAGGATATCAGATATCCGGTCAGAATCAGAGAAAAATCAAGCCATCTTCAAGATACCGTGGCGGAAATAAGCCTGCAGGTTTCCATGCCAAAGCGTTACCGGGAAACCAGTCTCTCCACCTTCCTGAACGTCCTGAACAAATACCAGGATGACATGAGTGTCTCCATTTTTTCCAAACTGATGCTGGAGGTAAAAGAAAGCCTGCAAGCCGAATCCGCCCACATGGAAATGACCTTCCCCTATTTCCTGCAAAAAAAGGCGCCCATAACCGCCACCGCCGGACTCATGGAATATACCTGCAAATTTGCCGGTGGAGTCGGTGCAGATGAAGACTTTATCCTTTCAATCTGGGTTCCCGGCACGACCCTGTGCCCCTGCTCAAAGGAAATCAGCGACTTCGGCGCCCATAACCAGCGGGCGGAAATTAATCTCAATGTCAAATTCAACGGCTTTATCTGGGTTGAAGATTTGATCTCCATGGTTGAATCCAGCACATCCTGCGAAGTATTTTCACTCCTGAAACGGCCGGATGAAAAATTCGTGACGGAACAGGCCTATAAAAACCCGATGTTTGTCGAGGATGTGGTCAGAAAGGTTGCCGAATCAGCCCTGGCCCATCCGGACATATACTGGTTTTCCGTGGGAGTGGAAAGCTTTGAGTCCATCCACAAACACAGCGCCTATGCTTTTGTGGACAGTGATGATTTACTGGAAGTTGATGCTTCTCAAGAATGATGAACTCGTAAAAAGTCCAAATTCAACGCAGAGACGCAAAGGTCTCAAGGGTCGCAAAGATAACGACTTATTTTTTTTAAAAAAAACTTTGCATTCTTTGCGTCTCTGCGTTGAAAAAATAGTTTTCCAGAGCTCATCAAGCATGGCCTAACCTCTCGATTTTCCGTCACGAATTCAAGTACAGGCCATGATCCCTGATATACTCCTCAACATCAGAAGAAACCAGCGAAGCAACTGACTCTCCGGCTTGAATGCGTCTTCTGATCTCAGTCGAGGAAATCGACACCGGCTCCATGCCAAGGCTATATATATTTTCTCCTGTTTCCGCCGACCAGACTCCGGCCGCACCCTCCCTGTAGCCGGGAAATAATCTATTGACCAGCTCATCCATATTTCCGCCATCATGGGAAGGCCGATCAATCACGACAATAGCGGTCAGGTCAAGCAGGTGATCCCACTCCTTCCAGCTGTTGATCTCGGCAAAGGCATCAAACCCGGTGATAAAAAAAAACCGGGCCTCACCACCGAAACTCCGCCGCAGTTCCCTCAGGGTATCAATACTGAAAGACAGGCCGGACCGGTCTTCCTCAAGAAGGCTTAATTCATAACGGGGAAAGGGAACCAGGGCCAGCTTGAGCATGGCGGCCCGTTGGCTGAAAGGGGTAATACTGAAATCTGTTTTATGGGGAGGACGGGCGGCGGGAATAAAGAGCATCCGGTTAAGCTGCAACCGGGTCAAGACTGTTTCGGCCACGGCCAGATGACCCAGATGTACTGGATCAAAGGTGCCGCCCAAAAGACCGATACGTGGTCCTTTTCGCATTAGACTCTTACCTGCTTTATCTGCTAGAATGGTAACTATTCAGGTGGGCCACCAAATTGCCCCAACCACAGTTCTGTAACTGTTTAGAAGTGCCCCATATTGGTTCATTCGGAGTCTCGTTCCTCGCTTACCTGGGACTTCGAAGCATACTTGTGCTA
>JAYEPA010000161.1:0-1633 GCA_034723545.1 Thermodesulfobacteriota bacterium
CCTAAGTATGGCTGAGTGTCAGTGGTAATCACATTTGTTAATGTCAAAATATTCTGTCCCTTTTCCTGGTACCGCAAACCTTAACCATGAGTAAGAGTCCACCCGAGCCATTGGTTGCGTCAAAAAGTCACTCGCCAGTTTTTTTTGTAATGAAGACTCTTCTCGTTATGTATTGATAGATAAGTCCGGTCAGAAGGCTGCCAAGTAGAACAAACAGAATCAGCATCATGACGCGTATAAAGGTGTAGTTGACAAAGGCTTCATTTTTTAGGTCCGCCACATTGGCAAGACGATGCATGGCCTCTGACATCTTATTCATATCGGCCATAATCTGTTTGATTTCCGGTAGCATGAGCGCCTTCATCAGCCCCACCTGTGCTGCGCCATTCGCCAGTATTGGCATCCGCGCACCTAAGTAGAGGCTCCGCTCGGCGAGCAGGAGCATTTCTTCGGCCTTCTGCGTCGTCTGTTCGACCGACTTGAATAAACCGCTGGCTTCCTCGGTGTGCTTAATGCCGGCTCCATGCCGTTTGGCTGAAAAATCTTTAAAGCGAATGTAAGAGAAGATCAGTTGCTTGGGGTGTTGCTGTCGCCAGCTGCGGATAAGGCTGCGAAGTTCCTTTTGTTCTGCTGGTGTGAGCACATTGGCAGCGATCAACCAGATATCCTTCTCGAGGAGCTTGAACGCCGTGAGCATCGGTTTGATTGGGGCGCCGAACTTCGCCTGCCATTCCTCTTCGAAGATCATGCGGCCCAGGGTTGTCAACACCACCATATCCAGCAGTCCTATCTCGGGGTTAGGGCCGGCGGCAATGGTGAAGGCTGCGGAAACCGACACGAATAAGTCACGTTGAACAAGGAGGAGAATCTCGGGCTTGGGAGTTTGAGTCTCCACCTCGACCACTGCCTGTGCAAGGATGGATGCGAAGCGATCACCGAAACTCATCAGTTCGGACTGTAATTTTTTCTGCGTGGTTTGGTAGTTACTTGCTTGCATTTTGTCACGTTCTTCTGCCCCATAAACGGCCGTGCCTGTCAGGACAACCATGAAAGAGCACAGCAGGAGTGATAGAAGACCGCGATGCCAATTTTTGATATGAACCATCACCATTTCCTCCTATTTGCCGATACACCCTGTGATAAGATGGTGTTTTTGTAGAAAGGAGCTTACAGAAATTTCGCTAGCATCATCACTCCTTATTTTTCGGCTTATGTTTTATTTTTGAAAAATCTTGTTGATGTTGCATGGAATAAAAGTATCAGGGTCCATATATACAGAGCAACCTGAATAAGCCTTAAAAGGTTGGGGATTGGATTATGGGTCAGGGAACTCAACGTTGGCAGGATAGAAAGTGGGATACTAATGACAAAAATAACGACCATGCTCCATCTGGCCCAGTTTCTGCCCTTGGTGATTTGATAAATCAGAAAAAATGAAATAACCCAGAGAAAAATTGAAGTGAAAACAAGAAAATCGGGTGTCCTGACGCCCCAGTGACGGAAAACTGTAATCATGATTCGAAGGAAGTTGATAGCTATTATTGAATAGAGCACCTTGGTAGCCAAGACAACTTTCTCTGGTGTCTTAAGTTTTTGATTCTTTGACATAAAATACCCATTTCTGAAGCGTTAA
>JAYEPA010000161.1:1733-9582 GCA_034723545.1 Thermodesulfobacteriota bacterium
TGTAATCATGATTCGAAGGAAGTTGATAGCTATTATTGAATAGAGCACCTTGGTAGCCAAGACAACTTTCTCTGGTGTCTTAAGTTTTTGATTCTTTGACATAAAATACCCATTTCTGAAGCGTTAAGTGATTTTTGAGTGAGCCCTAAGGGCTCACTCAAAAATAAATTAGTAGAGATGAGGTGACAATAGGATATAGATTAAGTCGAGCCGATTGAGCGAAACCGCAAGCGTAGCAGGGCTACGTTGAGGATTTCGTGATTGAGGATCGGCTTAAGATGTGTCTTAGTGTCACCTCAGAATGCTAAGTGATTTTTGAGTGAGCCCTATGGCTGAATTTTAATCGGGGTGCCTGGGTCTACTGCTTCCCATACTATGTCCATATGGTGATTTTGTAATGCGACACAACCATTGGTCCAATTGAACAATTGGGCAACTGGGGCTGCCCACTCCCAGCCATTAGTTTGTCCATGGATCATGATGTCACCACCAGGATTAACACCCCGTTTGCGAGCGTTTGCGCTGTCCTGAGCATTAGGGTAGGAAATATGGATTGATTTGTAGTAGGCACTATTGGCGTTTTTATAATCCAGCAAATAGCTGCCTTCCGGTGTACGTTCATCACCTTGCTGTTGTTTATGTCCTTTTGGGTTGGCGCCAAAGGTGACTGGGAAGGCGGCGTAACTTTGTCCCTGTTGCATCAGGTAGAGCTTGGCATCACTTTTGTCTACCAGGACAGCATCGGCTTTTTTTCCACTGAACACCAGAGAGGGGAGTGATAAAAGGAACAGGCTGATCAGGATAGAAAGAGGAGTTAATCTCATGTCAATAGCGACTCCATCATTCGGTCTCTGTTGTGACCACAACTAAAGTGTCAAGTGGGGCCCATTCAAACAGCGCTTTAGCGTCATCATCCGTCAGTCCAACACAGCCTTGAGAGCCGACAGATTCAGATAAATAGGTGTGCAAATATGAGCGTAGAGCGGTCATCTGGGTACCATGAATTGCCTTGCCGTCTGCAGTAAAGAACATGGTATAAGGCATTTCGGAACCGTAGGTTTTGCTGATATATTTTTTTTCTTTGCGGAAAATTCTGTAGCTGCCGGCCGTGGTCTCTTTTCCGTCTTTTCCAGTTATTACATCAAACTTGTAAATCTCGATACCGTTCTCGATCGCAACCAGGGTTTGGTGCTCAATATTGACATGAATTTCTTTTATTGAAGGGGGTTCTGCAGCTATTAGCGTTGAACAAAAAGTACTCAAAAAGGTCAGACAGAGCCCAAATTTGAACCAATATACCAGGTAATATTTTAAACCTCTCATGCCATCCATCCTTATAATATTTTAGACATCTCGTATCATCTACCCTTTATTTATAATCAGATGAGTGTGTGTTTTGCAATGAACAACTTATAAAACCGCCAACTTAATTTTCTAGAGATAGCTTAACATGATGAATTTACATTATTATTTTTTCGACAAACTCCTAAGGTCTTGTGCGGGCACAGGTAGCCCTGGCCACGACAGGCACCACTGAATCGGGGAAAGGCGCTACGCTGCTGACGTTGATCTCGCAAAGCACGTAGGTGTCTTCGCCTGAAGAGTCTTTCGGCCCCAGCAGGAAATCCGCATCCCAGAGAACAGGAAGACTAGTCGTGTCGATTTCAAGCACTCGTTGCAATGCCGGCACCCACTCCTGTTCCAGTATGTCCTTGAGAGACTGGAACTCCTCCATGCTGGGAGGATGGTACAAGCGGGGTCCCGGCTGAGGAGCTTCATCCGGCGGGGTGCCGGGAGGCGCCGGATAGAGGGCATTGACAGCCTGATGCCCGAATCCGGCCACTTCATTGTGCACCAGATAACAGCGGATCATGCCTTCGGGGAGACGCGGTTGATAGGCCTGGTCAATCATTTTGCCGAAGTCGGTAAAATACTGCTCACACCGAGCGAGGAATTCACCAAGTGAGATTTTTTCTTCAATGCTCCCTCGTTTCGCATGGCGAACCCGGACAATCGTTTCGGGCTGTGATGAAGGGTTGACGTTGTTGCAGTCGTGATCGACAGCAGGATTTTTAGCCAGTTCGACTTTCCATACACCAATGCCGCCTTTACCGCGGTACTGCTTGAGAACGCGCGCCTCACCGGCAGCCAGCCGCGCGGGAAATTCCGCGCGAAGTCGTTCCATGCTGCCATACAGACGCGTGTCACTTCCCCATCCTATATCGCGCGTCCGATACAGGACTTCCTTTGTGCCCATCTTCAGAATGACATCAGGATGGCTACTGACAAAAATGCCGGCGTCGGAAACTTCCCGAAGCATGGGATCAAGGATTGACCGATCTCGTCCGTCCTGAACAGGATTCATCCAGACCAGCACGCTGTCGACTTGCATGAGCTGCTGACGAACCTCCTCACAGAAATCATCGTGGTATACGGCAGGTTCAATATCCATACCCAGGTCGGACAACGCTCGAAATATCTGGGAGAAGCGGTTATTCTCGGGCGTTGCTGCTTGCCTTGCTTCATAATTTCCAGGATAAAGAATAGCCACCCGTCCGTGGCAATCATCTGTCATGCTGTTGCTCCTTAAAGTTTTCTTGGTCGTTGACGGATTGATAATAGAGTCTTTTTCATGTTTTCTGTCGTCTGTCTGTAAGATTTGGCTTACATGATAATTCTTCTGGCGGATAGGACGGTTTTGTCAGGATAAACCAGCATCCATAGGCAATAGTGGCTGAAATAACAAGATTTAGCCAAATCGGCGTGATTAAAAAGACATACAGATAAACCAGGCTAGCCGTCATAAAAAATAAGGCAAAATATTTCGCTGCGAGTGGAATGACTTGATGATCATGCCATTTTTGTAGTGGTGGCCCGAAAACCTTATGAGTGTAAAGCCAATTATGAAATCGCGGTGAGCTACGTGAAAAACCCCATAAAGCTAAAAGCATAAATGGGGTGGTTGGGACAACAGGTACACACACCCCAACAAAACCTACACAGAAAAAGATCAAACCCAAAATGAAGTAAAATAAACGCATCGGTATTAGTTTACATTGCTATGTAATTTTGAAATAGCGCAGATATTATAAATAGCTGCGCAATTTCATTTAACTGTTTAGTCTCCGGAGCAATAGCATTATTTTTGCAATAAATGCGACTTCAAAAAGTCAAAAAAATTCGTAACTATTCAGCGTATGTACACATGTTACGAAAAACTCGGTCTGTAACTGTTCAGATGTGCTTCATATTCGTTCATTTGGGCTTTGAAGCATACTGGTGCTATTCGAAAAGACCAGGTAAGCGTAGACTCCGAAATGGACGAAGATGGAGTGCAGCTGAATAGTTACAAAAATTCAAAATAATACATCCATTACAATTGAACGCTATTTACTTGATACGAGATTTTTTCTACCATTGAAAGTTCGTTTGATCAAGGAGTTTGCTGTGATGGTCAAATAACTTTAAAGACAAAAGAGCTGCTTTCCCGCACCAACAAGGTGTTCAGGAAAAGCGGTGAGGACTGGATCGTGGGCTGCGTCATTTTTTGGGAAAATTTTTCAGCGAATATTTTATCGTTTAAGAAAAGTTGCAACTTCACATTCTTCCTGATACTGTCTGGTCGAATTCAACTGACATGGATGGTTGTCAGTCAAATATGGTCTTCCCTTTGTCCCTATGAACCTTTGCCCCTCTGTCCCTAATTTAAAATATGACACGAGATTTTTCAAAAACGCCAACGATTGTTACCCCCCTGTCCATCATGTTTTTTGTGGTGGTTCTTGATCAGCTCAGTAAATGGCGGGTAATTTCAACCTTTATGTTATATGAGAGCCGGGAGGTGCTGCCCGGCTTTTTCAATTTGACCTATCTGCGAAACACCGGGGCCGCTTTTGGTTTCCTTGCCGGAGATCATGGGATGTGGCGCCAGGTTCTGTTTGTTGGTATTGCCGTTATCGCCCTGATTTTTATGTTTACGGCCTTTTTTCATTTTCGAAAACAGGGCATGCTCTTTGTTTATGGCCTCGGCCTGATCGGCGGTGGGGCCGTGGGAAATCTCATTGATCGGCTGCGCTTCGGTTCGGTGATTGATTTTCTTGATTTTTATATTAAAGGCCATCACTGGCCTGCATTTAATGTGGCTGATTCAGCCATTTGTGTCGGAGTGGGGATGTTTCTTCTTGGGAGTTTCATCCACTCTGATAAGGAGTGATATGATGGGTAAAACCGCTTTTTTGTTTCCTGGCCAGGGATCGCAGTATGTTGGAATGGGAAAAGAGTTTGTTGAGTCGGACCAAAAGTGTCGTGAACTGATGGAAATGGCGGAGGATGTCAGCGGTTTTCCGTTGCAGAAGCTCTGTCTTGACGGTTCCATGGAAGATTTGACCCGGACGCTGTATCTGCAGCCGGCCATGACGGTGTTAAACCTGATCTGCTGGCGGATGGTAAAAAAAGCCGGTATCTCGGGAGATTATTTTGCCGGTCACAGCCTGGGGGAGTATGGCGCCTTATGTGCCGCCGGGGTGTTAAGCCCGAAAGATACCATTGCCCTGGTAACGGAAAGGGGAAGGTTGATGGAGAGGGAGAGTCAGGCAAATCCCGGAACCATGCATGCCATTCTCAAATTGAACATTGAGCAGGTTGAGGAAATTGTCGCCTCCATTACCGGCAAGGGCGTGATCACGTCGGCCAATCATAATTCCGAAAAACAGATCGTCATCTCCGGTGAATCGTCCGCTCTGGAAGCGGCGGCCGAGGTGGTCAGCGAAAAAAAAGGCCGGGCAATTCCTTTGCCGGTGAGTGGTGCCTGGCACAGTCCTTTGATCGCCGGGGCGGTTGCGGATTTTGAAAAGGCCGTGGCAAAGGCGGATTTTAAAAGACCGGAGGCAACTGTTTTCTTTAATGTTACGGCCCGGCCGGAAACAGATCCCGACCAGATCAGGGCAATCATGACCCGCCAGATTTCCTCCATGGTCAAATGGTACGATATTATCCTGGCCATGTATGATCAGGGCACGCGTACCTTTATTGAGGTCGGCCCCAAAACCGTGCTGACCGGTCTGATGAAAAAGATTCTTCCCAAGGGCCATGACTGCCAGTGCCTGCAGGTTGACAGTCCCGAGACTTTGGAGAAGTGTCTGTCCGCGATTTCCTGATTTTTAAAATAGGGACAAAGGGGCAGAGGGGCAAATCTTGAGAAACATAATGCATAATTCAGGTAATTCGTTATCATGACAGTGATACAAAAGGGGTATGCCGCAGGCATACATTTTATTTACCTACTTGGGGAGGAGATCTGCTATGGCTGGAAGCGTTTATAAAATTATCGAATTGGTCGGCACCAGTGACACATCATGGGAAGAGGCTGCGAAAAATGCCGTAGAGATGGCTGGAGAAAGCCTGAAAGACCTGCGTATCGCCGAAATTTCCAAGCTTGACATGCAGATTGAGGATGGCAAGGTCTCTACCTATCGTGCCAGGGTAGCCGTGTCATTTAAGTACCAGAGGTAGCAAGAAGCATTTTTCTCATAGTATAAAAAAATAAAGAGCTGGCCGGCGTTCCAATCCGGTCGGCTTTTTTATTTTGAGCCTGCTTTTCGGAGTAACCGTTCACCGGGGGGCTGTTGATTTACTGAAACCACAGTCTTATAAGGGTTTAGCAGTGCCCCGGATTCATCGTGTTGGTAAGCGGAGCGTAGCAGCGGAGACTCCGAGCAGGCTGACGAAATAATAGTATCTAAATGTGAGTCAGCCTGATCGTGCGAAGGTGGGGTGCTGGTGAACGTTTACTAATCGGAGGAGTTTTTTTTTCACTCTTTCTCTATTTCTTGACATTGCGATCATATCAAATTATCATTTTGCGTTTCTTGTCTTGATTTTATGGGATAAGTTGATTTGTTTTTATTGATATTTTGGTAACTGTTCAGCTGCACCTCATCTTCGCTCATTTAGGCCTGCTTGAGTAGCACAAGTACGCTTCGCAGACCTAAATAAACGAATCTAAGGCACATCTGAACAGTTACGGAACTGTGGTTAGACCAGTTTGGTGCCCTACCTGAATAGTTACATTTTTTGTAACTATTCAAGAGCACTTAATCTTGTCCCTTTTGGGCCTTCTCGAATAGCACAAGTATGCTTCAAAGGCCCAGGTAAGCGAGGAACGAGACTCCGAATGAACCAGCGGAGTCTCGCTAGCTCACTTGCCAGGAGCACTCCTTAACAGTTACAGAACGGTGGTTAGGCCAATTTGCTGACCTACCTGAATAGTAACGATATTTTAAGAAAACCATCATGTTTGACAATCTTTCAGATCGCCTGGAAAAAATATTTAAGGATCTTCGCGGCCACGGGAAACTCTCGGAGGCCAATATCCACGAAGCCATGCGTGAAGTCCGCATGGCATTGCTGGAGGCGGATGTCAACTTCAAGGTGGTTAAGGACTTTGTCGCTTCCGTCAGCGAGCGTGCCGTTGGCCAGGAGGTTCTGCAGAGTCTGTCGCCAGGTCAGCAGGTAGTCAAGATTGTTCATGAAGAGTTGATTGATCTGCTGGGTGGTGTGGCCGAGCCTCTGGGTCTGCAGGGTTCGCCAGCCATTATCATGATGGTCGGCCTGCAGGGCTCCGGCAAGACGACCACCTCGGGAAAATTGGCCAGGATGCTTAAGAAGCAGGGCCGCAAGGTTTGCCTGGTGCCGGCGGACGTCTATCGACCGGCAGCTATTGAGCAGTTGAAAGTGCTTGGCAAGACTATTGATGTTCCGGTGCATCCGTCCCAGGCCGATCAGGATCCGGTGACCATCTGTCAGAATGCGGTTGTCGCTGCCAAGGCGCATCATTATGATACTCTGCTTGTGGATACGGCGGGTCGCCTTCATGTTGATGAGTTGCTCATGGGGGAACTGGCTGCTATAAAGGAGGCTGTAAATCCGACCGAGATTCTTTTTGTCGCAGACGCCATGACCGGTCAGGATGCGGTGACGGTGGCTGATAAATTCAATCAGGATCTTGCCATTACCGGTGTCGTTCTCACCAAGATTGAAGGTGACGCCCGAGGTGGTGCGGCGCTTTCCATCAAAAAGGTCACCAAGCGGCCGATTAAATTTGTCGGTACCGGCGAGAGTCTTGATTCTCTTGATGTTTTTCACCCGGACCGACTTGCTTCCCGGATTCTGGGAATGGGTGATATCCTCACTCTGATTGAAAAAGCCGAAGAGGTTGTTGATAAGAAAAAAGCGGATAAGCTGGTCAAAAAAATTCGCAAAAATACTTTTACCCTGGATGATTTTCTTGATCAGATTCGGCAGATCAAGAAAATGGGCAGTCTTGAGCAGATTATGGGCATGATTCCGGGCCTGAACAAAATGAAGCAGTTAAAGGATATGCCCAAACCGGACGATCGTGAACTAGTCAAAATCGAGGCGGTCATTCTATCCATGACCCTGAAGGAACGGAGTAAGCATCGAATGATCAACGCCAGCCGTAGAAAACGTATTGCAAGTGGAAGCGGCACCACGGTTCAGGATGTCAATAAGGTGATCAAAAGCTATTCTGAAATGCTTAAGATGATGAAGAAGATGAAAGGGCGGGGCAAGATCGGCGGCGGTTTTGCCCACGGCAGAAAAAAACGTAAGAGACCCAAAGGACTTTTTAGATAATTCGGGTTGAATCTGTACCTTTCGTATTGGAATATAAACTTTTCGCAGGTCTTCCAAGGCCAAATTAAATTTTATTTAAGAGGAAAATAAAAAACATGGCAGTACATATTCGTCTAGCTCGCTATGGCAGAAAGAAAAAACCTTTCTACCGTGTTGTCGTTGCCAATTCCGAGGCCCCCCGTGATGGTAAATTTCT
>JAYEPA010000161.1:9682-12083 GCA_034723545.1 Thermodesulfobacteriota bacterium
TTTTATTTAAGAGGAAAATAAAAAACATGGCAGTACATATTCGTCTAGCTCGCTATGGCAGAAAGAAAAAACCTTTCTACCGTGTTGTCGTTGCCAATTCCGAGGCCCCCCGTGATGGTAAATTTCTTGAGATTGTCGGCACCTATGATCCATTGAAGGATCCCGCTGAGGTCAATTTCAAACAGGATAAAATCCAAGCCTGGCTTGATAAGGGAGCAAAGGCAACTGACACGGTCAGAACCCTTATGGCAAAAGTCGATACTCCGGCTGTTGAGACCCCGGCTGCTGAATAAATTATCATGAAAGAGCTGGTTGAGTATGTAGCCGGAAGACTTGTCGATCAACCTGATGCTGTTGAGGTCAGCGAGTCGGTCAAGGACGATACCCTGATGTTTGAGTTGCGGGTGGCCAAAGAGGATCTTGGCAAGGTGATAGGCAGGCAGGGCAGGACAGCCCGGGCCATGCGATCTCTTTTGTCCGCTGCTGCCGGGAAACGGAACAAGCAGGCTAGATTGGAAATTGTTGAGTAACCATTGGGCTCATGGCGGCAGGAGAAAGTGAACCTGGCTATGTCCGGGTCGGCCGGGTGACCAAACCCCACGGTATCAGGGGCGAGGTGAAGATTTTTTCCTATTCCGGCGAGCCGGCTAATTTCAGGTTGTTCAGCCACCTGATTCTGGTTGATCCGGAAACCAGGCAGAAAGAGAAACGGCATATTCTCAAGTCGAGGGTTCAGGGAAACTTAGCCGTGCTCCAGCTTGAGGGGGTGAGTGGCCGGAATGAATCGGAGAATATTGCCGGCTTTGAGGTCTGGGCTCGGGAAGATGATCTGCCGCCCCTGGCTGAAAATGAGTTTTACTGGCATGAGATGGTCGGCAAAAAAGTGGTTTGTGCTGACGGCCGCGAACTTGGCGTCATCTCCTCATTGATGGCCGGCGGCGGGCATGATATCTTGATTGTCAGCGGAAAAGGCCATGAATACATGATTCCGGCCCGGAAAGAATTTTTGATCTCCAAGGATGAGGAGTCCGGCACGGTGGTTGTTAATGTGCCACCGGGATTGCTGGAAATGAATAGTTAGGTTCATGAGATTCAATGTCCTCACTATTTTCCCTGAACTCCTGACCTCACCCCTGAAAGAGGGCATGATCAGGCGGGCGATCCAGGATGACAGGATTGAAGTTGTTCTGACCGATATACGTTCATTCGCTCTTGATAAACATTCCATGACCGATGACCGCCCTTTTGGCGGTGGTGAAGGCATGGTGATGAAGCCGGAACCCATTGTTGCGGCAATCAGGCAGGCAAAACAGGAAAAAGGAGGCGGTCGTGTCATCCTGCTCAGTCCCCAGGGACGGCAGTATCGACAGAAAGAAGCCGAGGATTTAGCCGGCTGCGATCATCTTATTCTTCTTTGTGGCCGATATGAAGGTGTGGATGAGCGGGTCAGGGAGTTTTACGTTGATGATGAAATTTCCATCGGCGACTATATCCTGACCGGAGGTGAGCTGGCGGCCATGGTGATTATTGATTCTGTTACCAGGCTGTTGCCCGGAGTGCTTGGCTGTGAAGACTCGGCTCGATGTGATACCTTCAGCCGCGGAGGATTGAAATATCCTCAGTATACCAGACCAAGGGAATTTGAAGATCATTGCGTGCCGGAAGTGCTGCTGTCCGGTGATCATGGGGCAATCGACCAATATCGCTTTCTGGCCGCGGCCAGATTGACCAGGGAAAAACGTCCGGATCTTTTTAAAAGTTTACGTTTCAGCGGGTCTGAGATCAAGATTTTGAAAAAAAATGGTTTACTTTGACTCTCTTGCAGCTGAAAAAGTCCGAAATAAAAGTCGATCTTGCCCTGGTTCATTACCCGGTGTGCAATAAAAATCAGGAGACCATCGGCTCTGCGGTGACCAATCTTGATATCCATGATATTGCCCGGGCCGGAAAAACATTTGGAGTCACGAATTTTTACATAGTGACCCCTTACCAGGATCAACAGAATCTGGTTCGTGACATTCTCGATCACTGGCAGGTTGGATACGGGGCCCGATATAATCCTGACAGGAAAGAGGCGCTTGCGTCGGTGCGTATCTGTGATGACCTGGAATCGTTGTTTGACCAGGTTAGCGATGATGGCAGTCAGCCTGTGCTTCTTGCGACGTGCGCAAAAGAACAACATAATTCGTTATCGTATGAAGAGGTTCGGAAAAGAATCTTTAGAGGTGAACATTTTTTAATTATTTTTGGTACTGGCTGGGGCCTGACCAGAGAGGCCCTGGACATGATGGACGGAATGCTGCCACCGATATGCGGTGTGAGCGACTATAATCATCTGTCCGTCAGATCGGCTGCTACCATAGTTTTGGACCGATTATTGTCGGTGTAACTGGTTTTATTG
>JAYEPA010000162.1:0-11997 GCA_034723545.1 Thermodesulfobacteriota bacterium
CGATGAGTAAAGACCGAAAGTTTAAAGTTCTTCTTGTTATCCCGCTGTTCAACCATGGGGGAACACTGGCATCGGTGGTCCACGCCGCTCTTGCAACTGGATTACATGTTCTGGTGGTGGACGATGGCAGCACGGATGGTGGTCTGCATGAAATTGAAGGATTGCCATGCAAATGCCTGCAGTTTCCAGTAAATCAGGGAAAAGGAATGGCCATTCTTGCTGGGGCAAAGGAGGCGAAACGACTTGGGTTTGATGCAATTTTAACCTTGGATGCTGATGGTCAGCACGATCCGTCTGAATCCGAGTTGCTCATTAATGAGGCTGAATCAGGCAGGTGGCCTGCTATTATTATCGGTTCACGGCAGATGGTTCAGGATACGGTCCCTGGAGCCAGCCGTTTTGGCAGGGCATTTTCCAATTTTTGGGTGCGGCTTGAGTGTGGTCTTGAGTTAAGTGATACCCAAAGCGGTATGCGCCTTTACCCTGTTAATGAACTGTTGTCCCTGAAACTTGTCCGCAGCCGTTATGATTTTGAGATTGAGGCACTGGTGAAAGCCGCATGGGGCGGGGTGGATGTGCGGAGTATTGATGTGTCGGTTCATTATCCACCACCAGATGAGAGGATTAGTCATTTTCATAAATTAAAGGATAATTGGCGCCTTACCAAACTTCACACCGCATTAGTTATTCGCCGCCTTGTGCCGTGGCCCCATCACCACCTGAAATCAAGGCAAGTTTCAGAAACATGATGGGAACCGCTTATTCATGGAAAGGCCGTCTTGAGGCTTTGGGACACTGGTTTTTTTATGTTGCCATCCGTCTCTTTGGGCATGCCGGCGGCTACGTTCTTCTTGTTCCTGTTATTTTTTGTTATGTTTTTTGCAGTCGTAAGATACATCACATCACCAGGCCGTATCTGAGTCGTCAATTTCCCGAGCATGGTTTTTTCAGGCTTTGGCTTGATACCTATAAAAACCTCTTGTCTTTCGGACAGATCCTGGTCGATCGCGGTTGGCTGGGAATGAACAGAGATGCCTCCCTGCAGGGTGATTTTGTAGGATATGACAAGTTGCTCCATGCCATTAAAAAGGGCAGGGGGGTGGTGCTTCTCACCGCTCACATCGGCAATTGGCAAACAGCACTTGCGCATCTTGAAAATCTGCCGGTTAAAGTCCATGCGCTTATGCAGTATGACCAACAGGCAGTGGCCAAACATTATTTTGACCTGCATGGCAAGACACGTTCCTTTGAGATTATTAATACAGACGGACCGTTTGGCGGGATGATAGATGCGGCAGCTGCTCTGCAAAGGGGAGAAGCTGTCACCATAATGGGCGACCGGTATGTGAAGGGTTCCTGTTCAACTGTAGATTTTTTAAAAAGTCCTGTTCGCCTTCCGGACGCAGCCTATATGCTTGCCGCCTGTGCCAATGCGCCTGTTGTTGTTCTGCTGGCTGCTAAAACAGGGAAAAAAAGTTATCAGATCAGGGTGTGGGATCCTTTTTATCCCCACCATGAAAACAGGGATCAACGTCCTGCAATGCTTAAAGAATGTAGTGAGCAATTTGCATCAATTATGGAAAAACACCTCAACAAATATCCATTTCAGTGGTTTAATTTTTTTGATTTTTGGAAACAGTAATAAAAAATGAACACTTTGTGTAAATATCGTAAAAACAATTAGATAAATGATAAACTTCATGCGTGTTGTTCCGGCTAAGGACATGCCGGAATGATGATATAATTTATTTTGTTACTTGTAAAATAGATGCCGGGATCTTTACCACCGGTTACTTTGCTGAATAGTTACAAATTTTAATGTATCGAGGGTAAAATGGAGACAATAAAAAATAAAATTAAAGAAATTTTGGTAAATGATTTAAAGATTCAGGGCGTACAACCATCAGATATCAGTGATACGGAGCCATTATTTGAAGATGGTCTTGGTCTTGATTCGCTGGATGCAGTTGAGCTTGTCGTTTTGATCCAAAAACATTTTGATGTGCAGATTGCTGATATGGAGGAAGGGAAAAAAGCATTTGCCTCTGTTGAAGCCCTGGCTGCATATATTAAAGAGCATCAAGCGGACTGATCATTCCCGTGGCCCAACCTGTAAACAAAAAAAGGTCAGTGACAATTACCGGCATGGGATGCATCTCTGCCGCCGGACGGAATGTGGAAGAGCACTTTTATGCAATTGAGCAAGGGGTGCGAAATTGCCAACAGGTACCGGCGTGGCTTTTCAATACACAACAGGCATATCCTGTTTATCCGGCATCACAAGAAGCCCTGACTGAAATTGGCCATAAATTACTGGATACGGTTGGAGCCGGTGTGAGCACACATAGCCTGGGACGCACAGCCCTGTTGATGTTGTCCGCCGTGGCTGAAGCCATGGACATGGCCGGCTTGACCATAAAAGATTTGCAGAAGAAGCGCGTTGGCGTTGCCATGGGCACCACAGTTGGCTGTGCCTTTAATAATGAAGATTATTACAAGTCTTTCAGGCAAGGTGATCACCCAGGATTGAATCCTGTTATTGATTATTTAAACGGCAATCTGGCTTATTTGCTTCAGAATATTCTCGGTACCAGGGGGCCTTCATTGGTTGTGACCAATGCCTGCGCGTCGGGTACCGATGCAATCGGTATTGCCGGAGACTGGATTTCCTCAGACCTTTGTGATGTTGCCATTGCCGGCGGGGCGGACGAGTTGTCCAGAATAGCCTATAATGGCTTTATTTCTTTGCAACTGACAGATCTTTTGCCTTGCCGTCCTTTTGACCGGGACAGGCAGGGGCTTAATCTCGGCGAGGGGGCCGGCATAGTGTTTTTGGAAAAGGGCGAGGATGTCGTGAGACGTCGTATTTTTCCTCTCGGATGGCTACTGGGGTATGGCATTTGTGCCGATGCCTGGCACCCAACGGCACCCCATCCGGAAGGACAAGGATTGCTCAGGGCTGTTACTCTTGCTGCCGAAAGGGCAGGCACGGGATTGGCGTTTGATTTGATTAATGCCCATGGGACCGCAACCAGGGCGAATGATATTGCCGAAACAAACGCCCTTGCTGCATTTCTTGTCGGCCATGAAAAAACGCCGATCATCTCTACAAAAGGAATTACCGGCCATACCTTGGGTGCGGCCGGTGGCATTGAGACGATATTAACCCTTAGCGCTCTGCGTCGTGGATCTACCTGGGGCACGGCCGGCTGCGTTAACATTGATCCCGATTTCAGGATAGCCCCCCAGAACCAGTCACAAAAAATTGAATTGTCCGGCAAAATTGGCCTTTCAGAGTCTCTTGCCTTTGGCGGCGGGAATTCTGCTTTGATTTTGGAGGCCTGCTGATGGCGGCAGTTGTAATCAGCGCTATGCACATGTCTACAGGTGTTGATTTTGAAATGTCTGCTGAATTGGCAAAATTATTGCGCCGGGCTGACGATCTGACGAAGTGGGTGGTCGGTTGTGCTGGTTCGGCTTTTAAATCCGCACCGTTGCCCACGATACCCCCAGAACAAACAGGCGTTTTTTTTGGCACCTCTTTTGGGCCGGTGGAAACCAACTTTCGTTTCCTGGATACCTTGCTTGACGATGGTGAAGGGCAAGTTTCTCCAACCTTATTTTCTCATTCCGTTCACAATGCTGCGGCCGGGTATCTGGCCAGAATTTTTAGGATACATGGCCCTGCCATCACTCTGACCGCCTATACCTGGCCTTTTTTAACCGCTCTGCAACAAGCAGTTATGGCAGTTTCAACCGGGGTTGTCCGTCGCGCTCTTGTCGCAACTGGTGAAATGCCAAGCCCGCTCCTGGCTGATGCCGGTCGTCAACTGGCTGGAAGTCAGTTTACAGATGGGCCCTTTGGCGCGGTAAGCTGGATAATCGATAGGTTTTCAGAAGAAAGAGAAGGAAAACAACATATTGCAATCAAGCACCTCGAGATAGATGAAACACCATGTGATGCCGCAGTGTTATTGACCAGATCAGGTGAGGTATGGTCATGTAATGGCCGGACAGATGAACAGACAACCGGGGTGTTGGACTATGCGTTTTCCTTAACCGACCAGATTCAAAAAAATAGAGGCGGGCAAATGAACGAAGATTTCCTGTGGTCGATAAAAGCGCCTTTCGGCCAGGCAAGATTGGCCTTGGCAATGATCAAAGGTTGACAGCGGTGTTTTGCCGGCCGCAAATTAAATGCTAATTTAAAAAACCTGTGGAGTGCGTGTCGAATATTTACAAGTAGTGTCCAAAGGAGAAAACCACAATGGAATCTGAAAGGCAGATTGTCTTTATCTCAGGCGCCAGCCGAGGCATAGGCGCGGCAATTGCCCGATGTCTTGCCGGGGCTGGATTCGACATATGGCTCAATTATCATACCTCTCGGGAGTCAGCGGAAGCATTGAAGGCTGAAATCGAAGAAAAGGGGCGGTGTTGTACCTTGTTGCCCTTTGACGTGACCAACGAAAAGGCGGCGCATGACGCCCTTGAACCAATGCTGTCCACCAATGTTCCTTTTGGTTTTGTCCATAATGCGGGTATTACCAGAGATACGCTTTTGCCCATGATGCGCCGTGATGAATGGGACGCAGTCATTGATGTGCATCTAACGAGTTTTTTTATTCTGGCGCGTCTTTTTTCTAAAGTAATGATATCAAAAAGACGGGGCCGTATCATTTCCATTGCCTCGGTTTCAGGTGAGACCGGGCAGGCGGGACAAACTAATTATGCTGCTGCTAAAGCCGGTTTGATTGGGGCCTCAAAATCCCTGGCCAGAGAACTTGCTCGCCGCAATATTTTGGTGAATGTTGTTTCTCCAGGACTTATTGACACAGATATGATCAAAGATTTGCCTCTGGATAAAATCATGCCTCTCATTCCTATGAACCGCATTGGTACGGTGGAGGAGGTGGCCGGTGTTGTACGTTTTCTCCTCAGCAAAGACGCGGATTATATGACCGGTCAGGTAATAAGCGTTAATGGCGGTTTGTACATGTAAATAGAGGGAATTGTTGTGATGGAAACCGGACAAATTAAAGACCTTCAACTTCCTTGTCCCGCAGAGAAACTTGTGCCTCATCGACCACCGATGTTGTTCATTGACAGTCTGCTTGAGCGGTTTGGTGACAGGGCTACGGCTTCTGCGGTTGTGCCTGAGGACGGTATTTGTGTTGACCCTGCTCAAGACTTGCTTCCTGAATTTTTAATTGAGGTCATTGCCCAGACAATGGCAGCGGCCAATGGCTATGATGCTCTCTGTGACGGCAAAAAAAATCATGACGGTTTTCTCGTTGGTATTGACGAATTTATTTTTGAGGGAACTCCGGTCACCGGCAGAACAATTCAGATTGAGATAGAAAAAACCTTTGAATTCGGGGCAGTGAAAATTATCCGTGGCCAGGTTTTTGATGAGGATATGTTATTGGCATCGGGAATAATTAAGGTGTGGGAAAATGAAGATTCAGATGAGTAATTTTGTCCTGTATATTTTTCTTGTCCTATCGCTCATGGTGACAAAAAACGCCATGGCCGCTGAGGACAGATCCGTTTTGCCACTGTTGGACGAAATTCAGGCACAATCAGCCCAGGTGCAATCGTTTTCCTGTAAATTTACCCAGGAACGGCATCTTACCCTCTTTGCCAAACCTATCATTTTTCATGGACTCCTGTTTCTTATTCGACCTGATCATTTGCGCTGGGAGTTTACGGACCCGATTCCTTCCGTTCTCCTTTTAAGCGGTGACAAAGGAATGCGATGCAATGATAACGCCCCGCCCGTGCATTTTGATCTGACTTCGGATCCGGTTATGCGTCTGGTTGCCGAACAACTGTGGACCTGGCTCGACAGCAACTACGAAAAACTTGAACAGATGTACAGTGTGAAACAACAAGGCGATTCCACTCTTGTGATTACTCCGAGAGAACAGGCTCTATCAAATTTTATTGAAACCATCACCATTTCGTTTAGTAATGAGAGTAAGCAACCTGAACTTGTTGAGATTGTCGAACCGGATGGCGATCTGACCCGCATTCATTTTCATGACTACAATCTCAATGTTTCCTTGACAGAGAAGCTTTTTGTCGAGTGTGGAATCCGTGAGTAGATCGTCCATTCTGTTGAGATGGCTTGTCGTTTTGGTCATTGCCGCAGTGGGTGGCTTCCTGTCATTTGGTATCACGATAAACGATGATGCTTTGGACTTGTTGCCGGGAGAGGCTGCTCAAGGGGATTTACAGCTCCTGCAGCGACTTGGCCTTGTTGATCGCGTTATTATCACCTTGTCTGTTGATCCTGACTCGGGCATAGCTGATACGGAGGCAGTCTCTCTGCTGCAAAAGAGTGCTGAACACCTTGGACTTATTTTAGATCAGAGCCAGGTCTTTTCTAATGTTGTTTCCAGGCTTCCCCAAGGGTTTGAACTGGAATTGTTCAAGACGGTGAAACCCCACTTGCCGGTTCTGCTCGATCAAAAAGATTTGGCATCTCTGGATGCTTCCATGACAATGACAGGGATCCATGACGCCCTGCGAGATGATTTTGCACTGCTTAACAGCCCGGCTGGATTTGTTGCAAAAAAACAGGTTCAACAGGACCCCCTCGGCATCATCCGACTTGTTTTGGAAAAACTTCAGCATTTACGGGCTGAGTATTCCATGCGTCTTGTTGACGGCTTTCTTATGAGCAGTGATGGAATGAGTTGTCTCGTCATGGCGGAAAGCAGACTGCCGCTGACAGATGCCAATAACGCACAAACCGTGCAGGATGTCTTAGAGCAGGCGTATAAAGAGAGTCTCACGTCTGGAGTGCTGGCCCGGGTTATCGGTTCACTGCCCCACACACTTGCCAATAGCCGTTCAATTCAATATGATTTGCGCACACTGCTGCCCATCGCATCCATCCTGCTGCTTACTTTGCTTGGAGTAACTCTCCGTAATATCCGTGCCCTGGTCGTGTTGAGTGTGCCATTTTTGGCAGCCCCGCTGGCAATGAGTGCAACCAATTTTGTTTTTAGTAAAGTAAGTGCCTTGGCACTTGGTTTTGGCATTGTGTTGATCGGTATAGCTGTTGATTTTTCAATCCATCTCTATCTTGCCCTGACCCATGAAAGGGGTGAAAGGGCAGAGATTTTGCGCAGGGTCGGGAGGCCGATTATTTTTGCTACCCTGACAACGGTTTCTGTTTTTTTGGTTTTGCTCTTTTCCCAGGTTCCATCACATCAACAGATGTCCATGCTTGCCCTGACAGGTGTTTTATTTGCAGTGACATTTTCATGGCTGGTGATCCCGACAATAGCCGTCCCCGGCAAAAGAAGAGAGAACGATCTATGTGGTTTCAAGGTTCCACCAGTTTTTTCATCACCCATGCTGCAGTCAATTGCGCTGGTTGTGTGGGTCTGCTTACTTGTCGGAGGTGTTTTAACCTGGCCAAAGCTGCATTACAACGGAGATCTTCGGGTCTTGGATGCGCCAAACACGGAGGTATTATCCGCTGAACAACATTTTCTTGAGACTTGGGGGCAAAACGATGGACGGGCTTTTGTCGTTGCTTCCGGAGAAACGCTTGACATAGCCTTAGAAAAAAATTCTCTCATCTATGACACATTGATCGAAAATAACGTAGGGGCATTTCAGTCCATTGCTCCCATTTTGCCGGGCTTTGAAAAACAGCAGGCAAATATGGCTGGGTGGAAACAATTTTGGGAAAAGAAACGGCCTGATTTTGATACCGAGTTCAAAAAAACTGCTGTGAAGTATGGTTTTTCAGAGAATGCTTTTGATCCATTTTTTACATGGCTTGACCTCGAACCTGTCCTGCTCAAGCCAGACAAAATTCTTTCCGGGCCACTGCAAACACTTCTTGCAACACTGATCCGTATTCCCCGGCAGCAATCGGATAACCTGAATGGCAGTTCTGATGATTTTTTAATCATGACCACTGTTTCCCCGGATAAAGAATTACTCTCTACCCTGTTGTCCCTGGAACAGACAGAGCCCGGCATTACTGTGCTGGCAGGTCAGAAATGGCGCGATCAGGTGGAAAAGCTGTTGCGAAAAGACATATTCACTCTCTCTACCGGCGCCGGTTTTTTTATTGTTTTGCTTGTCGCTTTTGCCTTCAGGCGGGTACCGGCTGTTGTTGGAGTGCTTGCTCCTGTAGTGTCGGCCCTGTCTGCTATGTCTCTTTTTTGTTTTATAACGGATGGCGAATTGAATATGATGCATGTTCTTATGAGCATCATGGTTATTGGTTTAAGTGTGGATTATGGAATATTTATTGTTTGTTCAAAGATTGAAGGTCATTCAGATATTTCATTTTTTGCCGTATCAATCTGTGCCGCAAGTTCTCTGATTGGTTTTGGAGTGTTGGCCTTTGCTCAGCATCCAGCATTGCATTCCCTCGGTATAACAGTCCTTGTTGGTATTGGAGCGGCCTGGCCTACTGCCATGCTGGTTAGTCCTGTTATTCTGCGAAGAAAGGCGGAAAAGGTGCCGGTGTGAGAAATATTTTTGTATGGATTGCGGCGTGTTTTATTTGCACTGCTTGCAGTTTACCAATAAGGTCCAATCTGACGGAAGTTGAGGTGAGAACCGATGAGTCTCAGCTTATGAATATTCGTATTGAGCGATGGGGAACCACACGGTTTTCAGGACTTATTGCCCTGCAGGAACGCGGCAATGGAATTTATTATATTCTGTTGGATGCAACCGGCGTAAAACTTGTGGAAGCGCTGGTAAAAGAGGATGGCAACCATGAATTGGTCCGTGCCCATGGTTCGCTAAAGGATACGCAGCTTCCGGAATTTTTATCTGAATCACTGCAAAAGATATATCTGATTGAGCCGGACACATTACCTTGTAGTCGCACCCTGCTTCTCTGGTTTTGTATGGAAAAGACAGAGGATAACCACTGGCATAAGTATGCCCAGGCCGGCCCTTTTAATCTTTGGTCAGTTGATTATTATACTGAAAACCATAACACAAAATGGCCGGCAAGTTCTTTTTCACAGCCCTGGATTGGGGTAAATGTTATTCTCACGCAAAGCAGCCAGTTTAATTGAAAAAAATTACCAGCACCCCATCTGTACGCGATCAGTCTGGCTCACATAGGGCTACTATAGTTCGCCGGCCTGCTTACGCACAGATGGGGCACTGGTAAATTTTTTCAGTTCAGGTGGTTATGCGTCAATGTGCTACACCTGTTGAACTATTATGTTTAATTGAGTCAGAAATCATGAGTAACCAGCTGAAGTCTCTTGCGGAATCGTTACAGTTATGCTGTAAAAAATGGCAGATAAACACAAAAGATAAAAAATCTCTCAGTATCTCTTCTCTATTTATTTTTTCGGATTCATTCCCAGGCTTTGATGGGCATTTTCCGGGTCAACCTGTTTTGCCGGCAATTATACAACTTGCTGCTGTCAGATATCTTGCGGAACTCGGTCTTGGGCAGCCAGTACGGCCTCGGGGCTATAGTCGGACAAAGTTTCGCGGGATCATTCAACCGGATGATGAGGTAGAAGTGACCCTTGATCTGCTTGCAGAAGAAAAACAATGGAGTGGGAACTTTACGCTCAAACGTTCTGCTAAAGAACTCGTTTCCAGTGGTTCATGTATCTTTGGCACAAATTAAAGTCAACCAGTTATGGGATTTCCTAAACACTATTTTACATACAATCCAAATGATACGTTTCCACTGATTGCAGAAACAAGAAGACGGGTTCGTTTTGAAGAGGTTGATGCTTTGGGTATGGTATGGCATGGCCGCTATCCCAGTTATTTTGAGGACGGGCGCAGAGCCTTTGGAGACCAGTACGGTTTAACCTACCCCGCTTTCAGGGAAAATAATGTCAAGGCCCCCATTGTCCAGATGCACTTTGATTTTAAGGCCCCATTACGTTTCGATGAAACAATGAAAATCGAAACAACTTTGCACTGGTGTGATGCTGTACGGCTCAATTATTCGTATCGGATCATAAATCACAGGGGAAAATTGCTGCCACCGGTTACACGGTTCAGCTTTTAACAGATTTGAATGACACTGTTCTTTTTATTGCACCTCAATGGCTCCAGGAATTCAGAAAGAACTGGCGTACTGGAGTTTGTAACCGTTCATCGGGGCACTGATTTACGGGAACCACAGTCCTTGTAAACGTTTCCCCGTGCCTTAGATTCGTTCATTTGGATTTGCGAAGCATACTGGTGCTATTCAAGCAGGTCAAAATGGACGAATATGAGGTGCTGGTGAACGTTTACTGGAGTTTGGAGTAAATAATGAAGAGAGTTGTCACAGTTGCCGCGGATGTTCTGACTTGTTTGGGGGATTTGGATGCAACATGGTCTGGATTGCTTAGTTGTCAGAGCGGTCTTGTTTTTAGAAAATTGAATGGATTTGATAACAAATGGCCTTTAGGGTTTATTGACGGATTACATGAACCCACAGGCTCAAACCAACGATTAGAAATTCTTTTTGATCGTCTTTTTCGAACACTTCCCAATCTTCCTGAAAAGACAAGCCTGATTTGCGCTACCACCAAAGGTGCGGTGGATGAATTACTGGATTGCCGGAATCCGGATTCCGGACAACCATGGCATATTGCCGGGCAATTGTCAGAACGTTTAAATATCACAGGGGAATCTCACACCGTCAGTGCAGCCTGTGCTTCCGGCACAATAGCAATTGTTCAAGGGGCTATGCGTATTGCCGCTGGGGAATGCGAAAATGTCCTTGTGGTGGGTGTTGATTTGGTCAGCCGTTTTGTTGTCAGCGGTTTTGCCAGTCTGAAGGCTCTTTCTCCAAAAGGGTGCAGGCCTTTTGATACAGGACGGGACGGGTTGTCTCTGGGGGAGGGTGCTGGGTGGGTATTGCTTTCAAGTGAAGATAATGTCTGTTGGACTCCCGGATCTATGACAGCTGAAGTAACTGGATGGGGAATTTCCTGTGATGCCGGTCACATAACTGCTCCATGTAGGAATGCGAGCGGTTTGATTGCTTCTTTGGAGCAGGCAGCAGGTGGTATAAGAACAGAGGTCGGTGGTATTAATGCTCATGGAACGGGAACTATCCATAATGACGCCATGGAATTATTAGCATTTTCAAAGCTCTATGGTAGCTATAATACTCCTCTACCGGTTTGCTCAGTTAAAGGGGCCATTGGCCATTGCCTGGGGTCAGCCGGTGTTATTGAGATTGCCCTTAGTTTGAAATGTCTGGATGGCAATGTTTTGCCACCCACGGTGGGTCTTGTTGAGGCAGCAGATGGTGCTGTGGCTTTAGCGGGTAAGAGTCCATTGCCATTACTGCATTCATCTATTCTGTCTTGTAATTCAGGTTTTGGCGGTATTAATGCTGCTGTTTTGCTTGCATGTCAGGAGGCCGGTGAAAGCTCACAGTTGATAAAAGAATAAATCATTAAGTGGACGGACCGGAAATTTTTATAGAGATGCTGTTCGTTCGATGTTCGACGTTCAAAAAAACAGAACACTTTTATCAGATTGACATTACGACCTTTGTGGAACATGGCGATAAATTTGTTTATATGAAAGTCTCTTTTCTCGTTTTTCCAAACAGATTTTCAATAAAAAAAAGCGAAGCGGTTATTATAACCACTTCGCTCTTTTTACTGCTTATTTTATGAAGTAATTCAGCTTAGGCAAGCTCTTTCATGATGGCTGCGCTTACTTCCTGGATGCTCGGGCCGCCGTCAACGGAAATAACTTTGGCGCTGCCATTATTTTTGAAGTAATTAACAGCGGCCATGGTGCCGGTTTTGTCATCATAGTAGATGCCATGACGTTTGTTGATTGCATCCTCGTCCTGGTCATCGGGGCGGGTGGAAAGTGCGCCGCCGCAGACCCGGCATACCAGTACACCGTCTTTTTCAACCGGTTTGATAGCATCAAAGGCGATATGGTTGGGATGATTGTTGTCGTTGGCGCACAGACGGCGACCCATGATCCGCTCTTTGGCAACCTGACGGTCAAGCACGATTTCAAGAA